>CAZTKE010000087.1:0-6141 GCA_964614055.1 uncultured Desulfovibrionales bacterium
CAGCTCGTCAAACTTCATTCTTCGTGTCCTTCATGCTCTTCGTGGTAAAATCCGTGCGGTCTCCCCGGTGCGAACAAGTTGATGCGGTTGGGATGATTTAAGGGCGGCCGGCTAGAATGACCGGCGCAGGATTATTCCCGGCTTAAGATCCGGGTGCTCGCAGCGGAGAAACAGATTCCTCCCCGGATGGGCGGTTTTTATTTCTTGTCCGGTTTCGTCTTCCAGCCCGTATTCGCCTGCTTTAAGCCGGGGGCGCTCAAGGCCGGGCAAAAGGAGCTCCGCCTGCATGCCTTTTTCCCACTTGGCCTTTATCTGTACGGGCCAGCGGTCCCCGGAGTTTTCCCCGGTGATTCGGGCCAGTATGCCCCGCGATTCCCGCGGGCGGGGCTTAATGAATGTCTTTGCCCGGGGCAGGAAGAAGCCGGAGGAGAGAGGCCGGGTGGCGGTTTTCTCCAGTTCGGTCAAGTAGAGTCGCGGTCGGAAGTCCTTTTCTTTCAAGTCTGTCAACGCGGTCTTGTACACATCCGTGACCTGGGCCAGGTAGGCCACGCTTTTCATCCGGCCCTCTATCTTCAGGGCGGTTATGCTGTTTTTCTTGAGCCAGCTTAAATATTTTATCAGGCACAGATCCTCGGCGGCCAGGATGCGGGAAAAGTCTTCTCCCTCCTCCACAATCCAGGTGTCCCGGCCCTGCCTTTTCCTTTCCTCCAAAACAAGCCGGGGGCGGTAATCAAAGCGGCAGGGGTGGGTGCAAAGCCCCAGATTGGCCGAGCGTTCGTTTAAGTGCGCGCTTAAGAGGCAACGCCCGGACAGGGCCATGCACATGGCCCCGTGCACGAACACCTCCAGCTCCACGTCTTCCCGGTTCTGACTGCACTGCCGGATGTCGCGCAGGCTCATTTCCCGGGCCAGATTGACCCGACTCACCCCCAGGGATCCCCAGAAACGGACTGCCGCGCTATTGGAGGTATTGGCCTGGGTGCTCAGATGTACAGGGATTTGCGGGCATATTTTCCGGGCCATGCCCAGTATGCCCGGGTCGGCGATTATCAGGCCGTCCGGGCCGATTTCCCCCATTTCTTCCAGGCTTTTTTCAGCGGAGAGGAGATGTTTTTCCCGGGCCAGGATATTCAGGCAAAGATAGGCCTTGGCTCCGAATGATCGGGCCAGGGCTACCGCCTCTTTGATTTCCCGGAAACTGCAAAAACCCTTGTTCTGGGCTCTTAGATTCAGGTCCGGGAGGCCCATGTACACCGCGTCCGCTCCGTATACAAGGGCGGTGTGCAGCTTTTCCGGTGATCCGGCGGGGCAGAGCAGTTCCGGGTCAGGCATGGGAAACAGGCAGGCCCTGTTCGCGGCGCTTATCCTTTATGGCCTCAAGCAGGGTGTAGGGAATATCCAGATTGCCCCGTCCGGTCCCGAGCTGGATATCCGGCTTGACCGAGCCGTGAAAGTCGGATCCGCCGCTGGGCAAGAGGTCCAGTTCTTTGCAGATTTTTTTATACGTTTGGGTAAGCTCCGGAGAGTGCTCGGAATAATAGACTTCCATTCCATCCAGGCCGACCTGCTTCAGGCGCGACAATTCCCGCCTGAGCGTTTTTTCGTCCAGCCCCAGGGTTACCGGATGGGCCAGGATAACCGTGGCCTGTTCTTCCTTGAGGAGCTCAATGGCTTTTTCCGGGGTCAGTTTTTCCTTGGGTACATAGGCCCGTCCTTCCGGGCCGAGGTATTTGTCAAAGGCCTGCTGGACGGTGTCCACGGCCTGTTTCTGCACCAGTATGCGGGCCAGATGGGGACGGCCCACGCTGGCTTCGCCGGCCAACTCCCGGACTTCGTCATAGGTGATGTCAATGCCCAGGGAGGCCAGTTTTTCCACTATGATTTTGTTCCGGTTGTGCCGCTTGTCCCGCAGATCCTTGAGGGCCTTGTTCAGAACCGGGGCTTCGAAAGATACCCACAGCCCCACGATATGCATGGTTCCGGGATAGACCACGCTCAACTCGCAGCCGGGGATAAGCTCCAGACCGGTCCCGCGGGCGGCGTTCAGCGCTTCGTTCAGGCCGCCGGTTGTGTCATGGTCGGTAAGGGCGAGGGCGCGCAGGCCTTTTTTTACGGCCAGATCTACCAGTTCCGAGGGGCTGTAGGTGCCGTCGGAAGCAGTGGAGTGGGAGTGGAGGTCGATTTCAGGCATCTTGTCTATTTGTAGCGGTATGTTATGCGGCCCCGGGTAAGGTCGTACGGGGAAAGTTCAACCTTGACCCGGTCCCCGGGAAGGATGCGGATGTAGAACTTGCGCATCTTACCGGAAATATGGCCCAGGACCTCGTGCCCGTTGTCCAGTTTAACCCGGAACATGGCATTGGGCAGGGCCTCCTCTATTACACCTTCGACCTCAATGGCTTCTTCTTTGGCCATATTATAAGGTTCCTCCTGGGATTGTTGATTTGCCGGAAATAAATTCTGCTTTGCTCTTTTTTCGCAAGAAATGCTTCGCTCTCCGGATTGCGGGCAAAAAGCAGCGTTTCCCGAGCTGATAAAGCAGGTATTTGTTAAGCTAGGGTCAAGTGTATGTCAAGCGAGGCGGATAGGGACCCGAGGTTCACTTTGTTTCCGTCTGGCATTTTTAAAGCCTGCTGTTTGGTCGAATAAGTGAGTGCGGGTCAAAAAGCGCAAATCCGTTTTCCGGGAATTAATCCGCTTTTTGCAAAATGGACCGCATTCTGTGTCCGTAGGTGTGTTTGGATTTAATTTCCCTGTGCCAGGCAACCGCGAGGTCATTTTTCAGGGCCGGGTCGGATTCCAGGCTGTTTGCAAGACGGTCCAGGGACTGCGGGGAGTCAAAGCTGATTTCCCGAACCATCTCCGGCGGGAATATGTCCAGGCCCGGGGTGCGGTCGGTTAAAAGGAAGCCGCCGGCGAGCCACACATCAAAATGCCTCTGGGTCAGCCCACCCGGGAGTAGAAAGTTGTTCAGGTTCAGGGTAAAGCTGGCTGATGCGTACATGTCCGGTAGCCCGGAGTAATAGTCCACCGGGGGAAGAAGCCTTGCCCGTAGACCCAGCCCTTCCCAACCCCGGTCCCCGACCAGGGTCAGATCCCTTTGCGCGGCCAGGTGTGTAAGGATCGTCTCCCGCCACATGCGCGTGCATATCTCCGCCCCGAGTCCGGCCCGGCGGATACTGTTCCCCGGCCAGAGATCGGCTTTGATCTCTTCCGCCCACCAGGAGAAATCCGGTCTTTTGTTTTCCTTAAGAAGTCCGGCCGCCTTTTTAAGCAGACGGGAATCAATTTTTTGCCCGCAAAAGAATTTTTCCTGATCCGGAAAGGAAAAGCGGCCCACATACAGGAAATCAAAATCAGTTTTGGGCTGCCTGTTTCGGGGGCAAAAGAGTTTGGGAGCGGCGGCCAGGGGCAGGTGGTGCACGCTTTGCGCCCCGAGTTTTTTAAGTCGGGGGACAAACCAGTGATCGGTGACAAATATATTCATTCCCGTCCAGGCCCGGGTTTTCATCTTGCTCAGTATGTGCGCGGGGTTGTCCACGCACCAGGTGCTTGTCCGCACCCCGGCCTGTTTCAAGAGCTCCAGGTTCTCGCCCAAAGGGTCTATGCCGTGCAAATTGAGGCTCAGAAAATGGACGGGTTTTCCCTGGTTAAGGAGATCGGCCAAATCCGGCGCAGTGATTTTGGGTGAAACGGATAAAACCCGCATGCCCTCTTCGCTTAAGGCCTGCTTGATTTCCGGGGTCAAAAGGCTTTTTTTGTCCGCGGCCAGAAGGATCAGATCCTTTTTAGCTGAAGAGGGAGGATTGAAAGGGGTTAGGCGAACACCGGCCAGGACTTCGGCCCAGAAGGAGGGATACAGGCGCAACCCGGGCCGATACAGCCAGATGCGCCTTTCTGCCTCAGCCGGGACATTTTCCGAGGATATCTCCCGGAATGTGGAGGGGATTTGGTTTTTCCAGTCTGCGGGCATTTCCGCGGCAAACCGGGGGCATTCCAGATAAAGGGGGGTCTGGCCCCGGCTTAAGGCCGCGGGTATACCCGGATCCGGGCCCAGTCCCAGAAAAAGGTCGCCCTTCCCTTCTTTTAAGAGCAGAAAATGTTTTTTGTCCGGGGAAAGGGATATTTTCCGCCCGGTTTCGTCTTTCAGGCGCATGTAATTGGGGACGGTCATGTTTGCTCCGTCCCCATTCTTAAGCCAAAGGCCCGGGTTTTACAATATGCGGCAATCAAAAAGATCAAACGGAGAAAATGTAAAAATCCACACGCTATGCCGGAAAGCCTTTTTATTTCCCGGGGCTGAAATTGCTCCAGCAGCGATCAATATGCTCCCGGCCGAATTTCGGGGTAAACAGGCTGACTGCCAGGATGATCAAAAAGGATACGGGCAGGGCGATCACGTTCGGGTCCACCCATTGCAGAAGCCATACCCAGGTCCCGGGCTGGGCCGCGGAAACCAGGGTGGGGTCGCCGAAAAGGTATTCGCACAGCCCGATGGCCGCGGCTTCCTTTTTGTGCAGGAAAAGGAGGCAGAACATGGATACCAGAAAACCTCCGACCATTGAGGTCACTGCCCCGGCCCGGGTGGTTCCCTTCCAGTACAGCCCGCAGACAAAAGCGGGCAGAAAAGCGGCCGCGCAGAGACCGAAGAAAAACGCGGTGGCCCGGGCGATAATCGAGTCCGGGAGGACCCAGGCCCAGATAACTGTGGCCACAATTGTCAGAAAGACTCCGGAACGACTGAGGGTAATGGAGCTCTGCTTGGAGAATCTGAGTCCCTTTTCAAACAGATCCCGTCCCAATGAAGTGCCCCCAACATGGTACTGCGAGGACAGTGTGGACATGGCCGCGGCAAACATGGCCACCAGAAACAGGGCGGCGAACCAGTCCGGCATGATGTTCTCGATGTACACCGGGATTATCTTGTCGATATTTCCTTTGGCCATGACTATGCTGATTTTTTCAAAATACTGATAAAAAACCGAGTTGGACAAAGCCCCGACGACAAATGCGGTCCCGGTCATGAACAGGATAAAAACGCCTCCGAAAAGGACCGCCCGGTGCAGGCTCTTGTCCGAGGCCACGGTCATGAAGCGCACCGCCAATTGCGGCTGGGCCAGTACGCCTATGCCCACCCCGTAGACAATGGTGGTGTATATGACCAGCCATAGTGGAGAGGCGAATTCGGCTCCCTGAGTCCAGCCAAGCATGCCGCCTTTCTGCAGTTTTGCCGGCATGAGCGAGGCCATGTCCGTCAGGCTCTGGTGCGCCTCCACCACTCCGCCCAGGGCGCTATAGGTGTAGACAAGGAGAATGAGCATCATCACGAACATGATGCACCCCTGAAAGGCGTCCGTGTACATGACCGCCTTTAGGCCTCCGGTGATCACGTATGCGGTGAGGATAAGGGTGACCAGAATGAGCACTACATTATAGGGGATGTGCAGGGATATCTCTATGATCCTGGAGATGCCTATAAGCACGGCCGCGGAATAAACCGGGATGAACAAAAAGATTATCAGTCCGGCAAATCCCTGCAAAAAACTGGAGCTGTAGCGCCTGCCGATCAACTCGGGAAAGGTCAGGCTTTGCAGGGCCACTCCCATGCGCCTGGTCCTTTTCCCGAAAAAGACCATGGCCAGGAAAATGCCCACGAATATATTGGCGAAAGTCAGCCAGAGCAGGGGAAAGCCGAACATGCCGGCCGCGCCACCAAAACCGATGATGGCCGAGGTGGATATGAACGTGGCCCCGTAGGAAAAGGCCATGATGAACGGGTGCATCTTTCTCCCGGCCAGCATGTAGTCCCGGGCCAGCATGGTTTCCTTCCATCCCTTGTATCCCAGATAGGCGATCACGCCTATGTACAGGAGCATTACCACGATTTTGGTCAGCATTGATTTCTCCCTTGCAGCTAGTCCTCGTATTTGCCCGTATCCGGGGGGCCGTCAGTATGCCACTTCAAAATTCCGTAAACCACGCAGAGCCCGGCCGCGGCTATGCTCAGCCAAAAGGCCAGGGCGCATCCCAGGCTGCCAAGTCCGATCATTGTTCTTCCCTCCTTGGATGATGTTCAGGGGAGTTTTCTTTTCCCCACTCCGGGTCGTTAAGCTGCGGTAGATAGCTGCGGGCCAGGATCAA
>CAZTKE010000088.1:0-2945 GCA_964614055.1 uncultured Desulfovibrionales bacterium
CCGCCGGCGAGAATGGGGATTAAATTCGGCCCGACCCCGGACCGGAAAAAAGCATGCGCAATACCCTGATTATAATGACCCTGGCCATACTCGGACTGGCCGGACTGGCCTTTTACCGGGACGGTACGCCCGCTCTTATGCGGGGTCTATTCATAAGCGGCCGGACTCTAATTGAAATCCTGCCCCTTCTTGCGGTCGCCTTTGCCGTGGCCGGGCTCGTTTCCCAGGTCACATCCACGCAAGCGGTCAATAAATGGCTGGGGCAGGCCTCCGGATTCCGGGGCATCCTCCTGGCCGCAGTGGCCGGGGCGATAGTCCCCGGAGGGCCGTATATCTTTTTTCCCCTGGCGGCCACACTGCTTGTTTCCGGAGCCAGGATAGGCACGGTGATAGCCTTTCTCACGGCCAAGAACCTGTGGACCCTGTCCCGGCTGCCCATGGAATTCGCCCTCTTGGACGCCAGAATCGTCATAATCCGTTATGCGGTTACCTTTGTATTCCCTGTCCTCTTGGGTCTGCTCGGAAACATGCTTTTCTCCGCAAGCACGGATAAATTGCGACAAAGCGTGGCCCGGATGCAGAACCAGGCCCAGGCCGAAAATCCGGGCAAGGGGAACAAAAAATGCTCATAGCCTTTTTGGTCCTTTTGGCCATGGCCGGGGTTTTGTTTTTTATTGCCCGCAGGGACGGACAAGGCGGCCATATCTGCGGACTCAGAAAAGGAATGGGCATGTTTATCCGCCTGGCCCCGCTTCTTGTTCTGGCCTTTCTGCTGGCCGGGTTCATTCAGGTGGCCGTCCCCCCGGAACTGATTCAGGAATGGATCGGAACCAAGTCCGGATTCAAGGGGGTGTTCATCGGAAGTATAGCCGGCTCCCTGTTGGCCGGCGGCCCCTATGTCTCCTTCCCGGTTATCTCCGCCATCAACCACTCCGGAGCCGGGACCGGGGCCACGGTTTCCCTTATAACCGGATGGGCGGTTATCGGCCTGGGACAGCTGCCCTTTGAACTGACCATTATGGGGCCCAGATTCATGATCGTGCGCTTGAGCACGGTGTTTGCCACCCCTTTTATCGCCGGCCTGATCACCCAGTATTTTTTTGGATAAGAAAATAAAAGCGGCCGGGAAAAATCCCGGCCGCTTTGGTTGTAATTAATTTAGCGGACCGCTTCGGTCCGCCAGGCAAAGACACCAAGCTAAGGAACAATCACATCGATGACCGCCCTTCTGTTCTGCCTTCTGCCCGCCTTTGTGGCGTTGTCCGCCACCGGCTGGGACTCGCCCATGCCTACCGTGCTTATCCGTCCGGCGTCGATTCCCTTGTCCACCAGATAATCCTTGACCGCTTCCGCCCGTTTCGCGGACAGTTTCTTATTATAGGCAGCCGGTCCGGTGCTGTCGGTATGGCCTTCCACAGAGACTACAACTCCGGGATTTTCGCGCATGAAACCGACCAGGCTATCCAGTTCCTCGGCGTACTCGGGCTTGATCGTGGACTTGTCCACATCAAACAGGGCCTCGCCTTCCTCGGCGGAAAGAACGATATCCTCGTGCTCCTCGACTTTCTGCACTTCGCAGCCCTTCTCATCCACTTCCACCCCGGCCGGGGTATGCGGACATTCGTCATAAAGGTCGATTACCCCGTCATTGTCTCCGTCCAGGGCGCAACCGAACTTATCCACCTCGGCACCAGCCGGGGTATCCGGACAGCGGTCATTCTCATCCAAAACACCGTCCCCGTCCGAATCCGGGGCATAGGTGTAAAAGATCTCGCTGACCAGGGCGGACACGGCGGCATCCTCCTCAAAACAGGAAGCGGTATAGCTATTGGAACAGGAGTTTACCTCGGCTATATCCTGCATCCTCTTGTTCCAGCTAGCCCGATTGGCCAGGCTTATGGGGTAAAAACAGAATGTATCCGGATACTTTTTATCCAGTGCTTTGGCTGCTGCGGCCGGATTTTCCCCCACATTCGCTCCCCCGTCGGAAAAAAGGATTATCGCGGTACGATCCTGCTTGAGGCGCATCATGTTCTCCAGACGATTCAAATCCCGGCCCAGAGGAGTGGGATGTCCGAACCACCTGGTGGTGGATCCCGGAAGAGTGGCTATATTCTCGGCCATCCCGGAACGTTCATAAGGCAGGGCCGGCTGAATGCGCTGCATGGGAGCCAGACGGTAAAGTGCCCCGTTATAATCCAGTTCCGGAATCTTTTCATTCATCTTCTGGATGAGTTCCTTGGCCAAAGCAATCTTGCTCTTGCCGGTTTCTGCATATTCCTCGGCCATGGACCCGGAAGAATCCATCAAAATATAGAAATTATCCACCTTTGGGATCTTTACCCCGCCGGAGGCAAAGGCAACCCCATACAAGGCAAACACGCACAACACCGCGAGACACAATATTTTTCTTTTCATAAAAAACCTCCTTTTGAAATTTGACGGACAAGTCGGGTTCGTTACCTTAGAGCACTGAATTCATAAAAATACCTTCAGCACCCGAACGACTCATCCCATGTTAAGACTATTCTCCGTTAACTCTATTGATTCTGTTTAAGCTTGTCCAACATAATTTGTAAAATTACTCTGTCCGCCTCAACCATTCCCTGCGAACTGAGCCGACCTATATTGGCGATGGTTTGCATGGCCCCATTTCCCACTATCCCGTCCGTGGACTGCACGCTCAAGCCCCGCCCGGCGAAAAGAGCGGCTGTTACCGCGTTTCCGGAAGCCGTGGCCAGCTTCAGAGCACAGCTGTTCTTGGCCCCGTCGCAGATCACCCCGGCCAGATCCTCTATTATTGTATCTATTGCCGCCCCAATTTTTTGCACATCCCGGTCCACAAGCCAGGAAATCCCGGCCGCGGCACCCGCACCCGAGGCCACGGAACAGGCGCATATCGCGGCCAGCCTCCCGGTATGGCTTTTTACGCAGGCGGTAATCAT
>CAZTKE010000088.1:3045-6075 GCA_964614055.1 uncultured Desulfovibrionales bacterium
TCTTTTTCGCATCCCCAACAAGACATCCCAGGGCGGAAGCCAGGTCCAGGCCGCAGAGACCGCTGGTTCCAGGGATATTCACACCCAAACCGTTTTTGAAGATATTCGGATCCACCCAGACTTCCAGAAAATCCGGGCCACTTCCGTCCGGCAGCAGGGAAGCCGCGGCAGCCGCGCCCAGTGCGACCGCGGTTGGTTCAGTACAACCAAGAGCCGGGGCTACTTCAAGGTTTAAAACATCCTTTATATTGAAACGCATGCCTTCTCCTTTATAGATACGTCTGCAAAAAATATGTTTTTGCAGGTAGTGTTAAGTTTTAAGTTGTTAAGTGTTAAGTAAAAACAGGTAATTGCAGAACTTTATCTGCCCAGCTTTCGACTTTTTGCAGTTGCGTCTTTATAAACAAGAATCGATTCCGCCGGATCAGTAGCCGAGCAATCGCAGTGAAAACAATATCCGGAAGCCTATTAAAATCTTCTATTCAAAATTACGGCTTGGATTATATTTATCTATTTGTCCCCGCCGCCCTGAATGGATAGACAATAAGAAATCGCAAACAAATCCGATTGGGACCATACACTTCCGGGTTAATAGTCTCAAGGTGGAATAAAAGGAGTTCATATGCGGGAAGAAGTGCTTGAATGCCAGGGGCTGCCCTGCCCACAGCCGGTCTTGAAATGCAAGCAAACCATTGATTCCGGATTCACCGGGCAAATCAAAATAGTCGTGGATAACGAAGCGGCCAAAGAAAATGTAAGCAGGTTTCTGAGCAACCAGGGATATGAAATCCTGGAAACTACGCATCAAAACGGGGAATGGGCGATAGTCTCCGCCCCGGGTAAAAGCAAAGAATCATCTTCCGATTCCGATGCGGAAGAAACCCCGAAACCGGAAAGAGCCTCAGCCGAGGAACAAAGAAAAACCCTGGTTTTCATCACCCAGGACAAAATCGGACACGGGGACGATGAGTTGGGGACAAAGCTGATGCACAATTTCCTGGCCACCCTCCCGGAAATGGGAGACGAATTGTGGCGGGTTATTCTGCTTAATGGCGCGGTCCGTCTGGCTCTGAAGGACAGCCCGACCCTGGATTCGCTTAAAACGCTTGCAAACAGCGGGGTCTCCCTCCTGGTATGTGGTACGTGCCTGGATTTCTTCGGTCTTTTGGAGCAAAAGGAGGTCGGGGAAACCACTAATATGCTGGATGTGGTCACCAGCCTGCAGCTTGCGGACAAGGTGATTTCCTTGTAAATAAATCTTCATGGGAACGCAAAACCTGATAGTCGGCCAGATAAACTATCTGAATATCTGGCCGGTTTTTTATTTCTTAAAAGAGGATAGCCGCCTGTCCGCGCAAGGCATCAATTTTCTGGAAGGACATCCTTCGGAGTTGAATATGCTCCTCAGGCGGGGGGAAGTGGACATGGCCCCGGCTTCACTTTTTGAATATCTTGAAAACGCCGAACTCTATCACCTCCTCCCGGATAACGGCATAAGCGCGGCCAAAGAGGTGCAAAGCGTTGTCTTCTGCACTCCGTTCAGCGAAAAAGAATTGCAAAATCACATCCGCAAAGGCGGAGAAATTTCCCTTACCTCCGCCTCGGCCACCTCGGTGGCCCTGCTTAAAATACTCTGGAAATACGCCTGGAATCTGCCGGAGCCGAAATGGATAAACTCCGAACCCGGCCGCGGGACGGATACCGGTCTCCCTTTTCTGGAAATCGGGAATTTCGCCCTGGAAACCTGGCTGAATCCCCCAAGCGGATATCAGGTATTCGATCTGGCCCGGGAATGGAGAAAATTTACCGGACTGCCTTTTGTATTCGCGGTGTGGATCGTGCGGGACGGTCTTGAGCCGGCAAAAATGGAAAAGATAAAAAGGCTGCATCAAATCATAGAGGATATGAAGCCGGATCTGCCGCAAAGACTGCCCTCGATCGTGGACAAACGCCCCGCTGGCCGTTTCAAATCAGAGGATGTAATCGGATACTGGCGGACCATGCACTACGGCCTCCCCCCGGAAAACCTGGCCGCAATCACCCTTTTTGGGAAATATTGCCACGAACTGGGCTTAATAGAAGGAGTGCCCGCACTTTCCTGGCAGTTTTAAAAAATATCCGTATAAGAACTAAATAATTTCTTTAAACATTATAGACAACCCGGATTGTCAAACTGCTCTTCTGTTCTAAGTTTCCAATGATATTTTGACCTTGCTGGCGGTAGCCTGGGCATATCTTTTCAAACTCCTGATGCTCGGCAGGGGTTTGCCTGACTCCATGCGGGCTACAGCCGACTGAGTTGTGCCCATACGCCTGGCTACTTCCTCCTGGGTAAGACCGCTCTTCGTTCTCGCCCGGATAAGTTCTCTGGCTATACTAAACTCTTCTTCCTGATCCTTATAATGTTTTGCATACTCAGGATCATTCATCATTTCTGTATGCTTTTCATTCATGGTTTTAGCCATTCTGTACCTCCTTGGCCCTATCTTGGGCTATCTTCAACTCCCTTTTGGGAAGCTTTTGGGATTTTTTAATGAAACTTCTCAGTATAATCACTCTTTTGTATTGAGCAGTCACATACAGACAACGCCCTTGGGAGGCCCTAATTTCCCAAATCTTACCCTGGACATGCTTAACATAGGGCGGCCCCACGTTCTGCAAAGAAAAATCTTCAATGAGCTTGGATATATGCGCAAACTTTGCTTTAATATCCGCTGGAAAAGAATCAAACTCGGATTCGGCTGTTTCGTTTAAAAACTCCACGCTCCAAAAGCTCATACTTCTTTAATAGCATTTTTGATATAAAAGTCAAGGCAGGGCTTAATAAACCTCATAACTCAATGAATTGTTTCTTGACTTTGGATTAGGTACTCTAGTTTCGAGACCAGCACAGCCGAAAGAAAACATCAAAGTGGGGGTGCAGCGAGCTCCGGACAAATATGCCCATGGATAAGCCAACGCGCATAAGTCATGGCTTAAGCTGATCCACATCCTCCTCATTACCCAAAACGGCCAGGATATCCCCTTCTT
>CAZTKE010000089.1:0-6057 GCA_964614055.1 uncultured Desulfovibrionales bacterium
CCTCTTGCAAAATCCTCTTCATCATCAACGATCAATATATTTATATCATCCATCAGTCATCCTCTTTGGTCTTAAACCGGATATAAAATGCGGTTTCCGCTTTGTTGTCCACTTCAATCTCGGCCTCCAGCCGCTCCACCAGACTATGCACTATGGTCAGACCCAATCCCGTCCCCCGTCCTACTTCTTTTGTAGTGAAAAAGGGATCGAAAATGCGGTGTATATCTTGGTCCGAGATAGTCGGTCCGCTGTTTTGTACCTTCAAAACCACTCTCTCGTTCTCCCGGGAAAGGTAAGTGGCGAATTCAATCCATCCGTTTTCCCCGGCGACATCAATGGCGTTTAAAATCAAATTGCTTAGGATATGTTCTACTGCGGAAGCATCACCCTGAATTTCCGGAAGCCCTGGGGTGAGATCTTTTTTTATGCGCACTCCCTTTTTTTCCATTTGCAGGGCAAAGATGGAAATATTGGCCTCTATTTGAGCATTCAGATCGCAGTACTCCCCGGATTTGATCTTCGGTCGGGCAAAGTCAAGGAGGCTCTGGACGATATTGTGCGCTCTTTTGGCCTGTTGCTCAATGGTGGACAGGTCTTTCAGATGCGCCGGTTCGGTGATATTTTGTTGCAGCAAACGGACATAGCAAAGAATCGTCCCCAGGGGATTGTTGATTTCATGCGCCAGTCCGGAAGACAGCTTGCCCACGGTGGATAATCTTTCCACCCGTTGCAGCCGGGCCAGCATCCTTTTCTCGGAGGTATTCTCCCGGGCATAACAGACCGCCAGCCCCGGAGAATCCTCCATTTGTCCCGAAATAGGATATACTCTGAATTTAAAGGATCGTTCCTCTTTTAAAACCGCTTCCTGGACAACCGGCTCGTTTTTTTCGAATGCTTTGCCCAGCATACCCGGGGTCTGGGTGGACATATCGGACTGACCAAGGATGTTTTTAATCTCTTTAAGCAGCTCTTGACCTTCTGGGTGAAATACCCGTTTGGCTCCCTGATTGGAGAGAATAATTCGCGCATTCTCATCAATCAAAAGCAACGGATCGGTAATGCCCTCGAAAATGGATTCCAGAAGATGTTTTTGATAGATTAATTCGTAGACCGCTTTTATATTTTCCAGGGCTATGCCCATCTGTTGCCCCAGAGCCAGAAGGACTTTCTGGGAATTTTGCAGGCGTTGCGCACCTTTTTCTATTTTCAGATAGAGAATGCCCCAGACCAATTCATTGTTGTATACAGGGATGTAGATCTCGGTAGCGGTAAAGACCACTTCTCCGGCCACGGCCTGATCCACGACCCGCCGGGGGAGTTCCGGAGGATTCCAGGAATCCGGCCAGGAATAAGAAAGCTGCGGGGACTGCAGGCTGTAATAAGCGCTTGCCCGGGCATTGAATCTGCATCCCGCCACATACATGATTTTTTGAATCAAATGCTCGCCCTGATCGCTGGTATGCAGGGCGTAGAGTATTGTTAAAAACAGATTTACATCGTGTTCCCTTTCCTCGGCCGCTTCTTCCAACTCCGCGGTTCGTTTACGGACCATTTCTTCCAGGTTATGGGCATCGTCTTCAAGTTTGTGCCGCGCATCGCCCAGGGCGTTGGCCATTTTTTCCAGCCCGGATATCAGCTCTTCAATCTCATCTTCATCCTTTTCTCCAGGCTCCGGGTTTTCCCAGTCACTATCCAGGTTTTCCGGCATGCTCCGGCGCATTACCTTAATAAGCCTGCTTAACTTACCGGTTACAAACTTATGAAAGATAAACTGTACGAAACCGAAAAATATCGCAATGCCGCATAGATATAAAACAAGAAAACTTAAAGTGGTCCCTTTAACCATGTTAAAGGCGCTCTGTATGGGATAGCCCACGCTAACCAGTCCGGCCACCCCGCCCACCTGATAACCGAACCCCCTTTCAGTGCCATATCTTTTTACAATTTCCCGCGGGGCGCGTTCGGGATCTCCGTGACAACGCATGCAGCTTTTTTTGAATACCACCGGGCGGGCACTGAAATAATACATGTGCCCGTCTATTCGCAGCTGGTCTTCCCATTCTTTTTTTTGCGGATGATCCCGGAAATATTCAATTATTTTTTTCTCCAGCCGATCGGGGTCGAAATCCGGATTTCGGGCGTTTAGGGCCACCCGCCTATAGATGACATCCTCTTTTTCTGCCACATCCTGCATGACTTTGCGCGAAACATAAGAAGAGGACATGGCCTCGATCACAAAATTCTTCCCCTTGGTAACCGAAAACATGCGGGGACGCAGAGTCTCTTGGACATAATTCTGTACAGAATTGGCTTCGGCCAGCATCAGATTGGCCCTTGCCCGGGTTTCTTCGAGAACCACGCTTTGCATGTGAAAATAAAGAACGGTTACAAAGAAAATACCCATGGCCAGGCCCACGGCACAGATGGCCACGAAAAAACGAGTTTGCAGTTTAAACGGCCAAAGGAGTTTCATCCTTAAGAGAGCCTCCCCGAAATTTAAGATTCGCGCAAAACTTAACAAGCAAATTTATTTGCAGATTAAAGTACTTGTATAAGGATGAAAAGCCTCTTTTCAAACACTTCTTTGCAACCCGAGGTTTGCGGCCTGCTAACATGAATTAGCAGGTTTGTTTTTTAAAAACCTTGAAAACCCGCTTTTCACCGGCATTTTTTTGATCCCCGCAACTGGCATCAGAATTGCTTTGCCCGATCGGCAAAACGAAATGGGCAAAGAACGATATTAAAAACGGAATGTCAACTACAACGGTTGAAGGAGGAACCATGGATCAACAGGAGTCGACCAATCAGGAAGAAATGCGATTTGAAGCCGAGCCCTGGGAAGAATGGGAAGGGAAACTGGTCAAGTATTCCCTTCTTATAGGCGTGGGCGCTTTGGCTGTTCTTGGTGCGTTGGCCAATATCTTCATTCTGCACTGATAGGAAAAAGAAGTAACAAACCAATCATCACAGGAGGGACTTAATGACTCAAGAAAAGAGGTGGTACACCGGAATGTTCAGCACCGAAGACTGGTGGGCATTCTGGTTGGGGTTGTTTTTCGTGCTTTTGGGGATCGTTTCCGGGGCCACCGGGGTGGATCTTTCCGGCTGGGTAATCGACTTTCCTTTGTGGGTCGATATCAGCAATTCCCTGTCTCCGGACCATACCGGCATGATGTCCGGAATCAGTTCCCTTGTTTTATCCTACGTCATTTTTACCATCGCTACATGTGTCGGGGCCAAGGCGATGAAGATGGATATGAAAAAATACTTCTGGTCCTGGACGATTGTTTTTTGGGTATCCGCCCTGGTTTATGTCCTGTCCCGGAATGCCTACATACAGGCTACATCCATCGAGCGGTCGGAATTCGGGATCGACTGGAGTTTATCCATTGGCGGGGCGCATTATATTGCGGCCTTGTTCGTGGGGCTGCTTATCGGGAATTTGGCACCGAAAAAGTTCCGGGAATTCATGTATCATGGCGCCCGCCCGGAATGGTTCATTAAAATCGCCATTGTCTTTCTCGGATGCAAGCTGGGAATGAAACTCGTGGATGCGGCCGGCTATACCATGGAGCTCTTGGTGCTCGGCTGCTGCGCGACCATTGCCGCTTATATGCTCTTTTGGCCCCTGGTTTACACTTTCGCCCGCAAGACCTTTAAACTTTCCCGGGAGTGGGCGGCCACTCTGGCCTCGGGCATCTCCATATGCGGTGTTTCCGCTTCCATCGCCACCGGCGGTGCAATTCGGGCCAGACCGATTGTCCCGGTCATGGTCTCCAGTATTATTGTTGTTTTCGCTGTCGTGGAACTGGTGATTCTGCCCCCTGTGCTGACCTACACCCCCTGGTTTCAGGAGCCCATGGCCGCCGGCTCCAGTCTGGGCTTGACCGTAAAGACCGACGGAGCTGATGCTGCTTCGGGAGCTATCACCGACGTGCTGATGCGCACCCGGGCCCAGGAAGAGTTGGGCGTACAATGGGAAGAAGGCTGGATTACTTCCGCTTCGGTTATGACCAAAATATGGATCGATATGTTCATCGGGGTGTGGGCCTTGGTCCTGGCCATGCACTGGCTCTATTACGTAGAAAAACGCCCCAATGAAAAAGTACAAAAAATGGAGATATGGTGGCGATTTCCCAAATTCGTCCTGGGTTATTTCGTATCCTGGGCCCTTGTGGGGGCGCTCGGTCTCACCCTTATCGGAGGCGAGGCCATGGATTGGGGAATTCATCCCTTTGAAAGCGTCGGCCGCCACTTGTTTTTTGTCCTTACCTTCACCAGCATAGGGTTGGTAACCAATTTCCGCAAACTGGCCGAGGAGCATATGGGCAGACTCGCCCTTGTTTACGGCCTCTCTTTGTTGTTTATCATCATCCCCATCGGCTGGGCGTTGGCCTGGATATTCCATAACGGACTGACTCCGCCGGTAGTCGGGGCGTAAATAAAGGGAACGGGGAGCGGGGAGCCTGGAATAATGCGGACTCTCCGCTTCTAAATAAGGAATGAGCCGGAATAAACAAAATATATTCTCTTTGGGAATAAGTGAGGGGCTTATATGAAAACTATGAACATGGATTTCGTGCATGACGGCCAATCCTGGATTGCCCGAAACGAACATCTGGAAGTGGCCGGTAAAAGTCTGGGTGAACTGGATGACAGATTAAGGGAAAAAATCAAGTCTACATGTACGCCCGGAAACGGGACCCGAATAAAAGTGGATATGGATTTTGATTATTCCACCATTCCGCATTGGATGATACAGTACCATCCCTACTATATCCATCGCAGCGTGGAATTTGAGTATTAAATAAATTCCAAAAGTGTAAAAGGAGCAGAAGATATGTCTCAAAGAACATTAGACGACCTTAATATCAATGAGTCCAATATCAATAATGTGGCTCTAGTAAAAGATGAGCAAGGCAATGAATTCGTGTGCAATCTTGACAACCTGGTTCCGGCTTCAGAGGTGGATGAAAATCTGCGCTCTAAATGTGTGCGCAACATCCGGCCCGGAGACAGTGAAAAGTAAACCATCCCCAATAAGATATTTTCGGCAATAATCAAAATGTCCGAAACCATGGTTATATTTGCAGCACAGGGGAATAATACCACCCCATAAGTCTTTATAATCCTTATATAACCTATCAATTGTCACTCCCCCTCCACTTATCCGGATTGTCCCAGAATGGGGCAATCCGGATATATTTTTGGACTTTTCAGGACGTTTTTAATAACATTTGCAAAGACGATAAATCGGATTTATTATTTATATGGTCATTTATTATTTCCCCATAGCTTATCTTGACCAAAGCAGGGCAATAAATTAACTAAAAAGATTCCTTAATGATTACTTTGAAGTCAAATAATTGAGTAAACAGGTTATATTGAGATGAAAAGCATATGGGCGCCGTGGCGCATCGAATATATCCTGGGCCCGAAACCGGACGAATGCGTGTTCTGCCTGCCCGAAAACACCGACGAGGATCGGGAGCGGCTGGTTTTGAGACGGGCCCGGACCTGTTTCGTTATTATGAACAAATATCCCTACGGTTCGGGACATATAATGGTCACTCCATACAGGCACGTGCAGTGCCTGACCGAGCTTTCCAGCCCGGAGTCCCGGGAGATCATGGACTGGGTCCGGATCTCCACTAAAATACTAAAAGATGTATACACTCCGGACGGTATAAACGTAGGCTTGAATCTCGGCGAGGCCGCGGGAGCGGGTATCCGTGAACACCTCCACTTCCATCTGCTCCCCCGCTGGGTGGGAGACCATTCCTTTATGGCGGTTATGGACGAGACCATGGTCATTCCCGAGCACCTGCAACGGGCTTATGATAAACTCCGGCCGCATTTTGTCGAAGCAGAAGCGCCGAATGCGGAGAAGAGCTGAATTTTGGATCCGGACCCGATTTTTTAACTATTTCCTTAAGGAGGGGCTATGCGCTTTTTAAAGATCCTCGTGTTTGTGGCCATTTTTTTCTTTTCCATGCTTTTTTTCGTTCAGAATACCGAAGTCCTTTCCCAGACGCTTTCCCTGCGCCTGAATCTGGT
>CAZTKE010000090.1:0-6008 GCA_964614055.1 uncultured Desulfovibrionales bacterium
ATGTACCAAATAAATAATATACGCCAAAGCAAAATCAATGTCTACGGACCGATTTAGGGCAAAATAACACAAAAAATGTCCATCCCATCTCCTGAAAACCAATGCATCCTGTGCGGCCGCTGTCTGCAGGTCTGCCCCCTCTTTCGGGCCGAAAACAGGGAAGACTTAAGCCCCCGGTCCAAGGGGCTCTTTCTGCGCGACTTGCAAGAAAAAGACGCTCACTCGCGCGCAGGGAAAAAACTGGCCGGTCTGTGCCTTTCCTGCGGCAGGTGCAAAGAGGCCTGCCCCCAGGAAACGGACCTCCCGGAACTCATATCCCGGATAAAAGACTGCACCCCTTCCTGGAAAAAGCAGGTCTGGAAGGAAATAAACCGGGGCTTTCCCCTGCTTTTGCCCGGTCTGGCCCGGGCAGAGGGCTCCCTCCCGACTCCGGATAAGTTCCGGCCCTATCTGCGGGCGATTTCCCGCGCCCGGCCCCGACCTCTTTTTAAGATCCATGAAGACACAGGGCTCGAAGGACAAGACTTTCTTCTTTTTCCCGGATGTTTGGCAAAAAACGCATGGCCGTGGCTGACCGAATCCGCAGTGGATATCCTCAAAAACCGCGGGGCCAATATACTGCCCGGCCGCAAATGGTCCTGCTGCGGCTATTCCCTTATGAGTGCCGGGCTACGGGAAAGGGCCACAAAAGGTCTTAGGAAAAACATACTTGAATGGGAAAAGGCCGGGCGGCCGAAAATAGCCGTTTTCTGCGCCACCTGCTACCAGGGCTTGCTGCGGGCTGCGGGACCGACCCGGGAAAACGCCGCAAGCGAGGCCTTTGCCCAAAGCATAGTTTATATGCCCGATCTTCTGTCCGGGCTTGAGCTCGCTCCCCTTTCCCAAAATCTCCCGGATATATACTGGCACGTTCCCTGTCACGCCCCGGCAAAAGAGCACTTCTCTGAACCGGTGCAATGCCTGGAAAAAGCCGGGGCAACGGTGCGGGTGGAGACGGATTCCTGTTGCGGGCTCGGGGGATCAATGCTTCTGGAAGATGCAAAGCTCTGCTCCAGCGTAGCCGAAGACTTTTGGGCAAAGGCGGAAAGGATGAAAGACGCCCCGGTAGTCACCTCCTGCAGCGGCTGCGTTCTGCAGCTCACTGCGACCGCTCCGAAAGACAGGCGGGTAATGCACTGGCTGGAGCTTTTTCAGGTCTAAAGCGCGTTCCTCGGACGGATTCGTACAACTATTTGTTTTTGACCCTGGGATCCAGGATATCGCGCAGGCTCTCGCCCAAAAGGTTATAGCCCAAAACGGTTACCAATATGCACAGACCGGGGAAAACTGACAACCAGGGGGCGATCTCCAGGACATCCTTGCCTTCCATGAGCATGTTTCCCCAGCTCGGGGTCGGGGGCTGCACCCCCAGCCCCAGAAAACTCAGTGCGGATTCGGTCAAGATGGCCGCGGCCACCCCCAGAGTGGCTGAAACAAGCACCGGGGGCAGGGCATTGGGCAGGACATGCACCAGCAGAATACGCCACAGTCCGGCCCCGCACAGCCGCGCGGACTGAACGAATTCCCGCTCCCGCAGGGAGAGTGTCTCGGCCCGGACCAGGCGGGCCACCCCCATCCAGGAAGTAAGACCAATAACAATCATTATATTGTTCAGGCTGGGCTCCAGAAAGGCGATCACCGCCAGGATAAGAAAAAAGGCCGGGAAACAGAGCATGATGTCCACGAAACGCATGATGATCTCATCGACCAATCCCCCGAAATACCCGGCCAAGAGCCCGAAAAAGATCCCCAGCCCGGTGGAAATACCCACGGCAATAAAACCCACCCACAGGGAAATGCGGGCCCCGTAGAGCACCCGGGCAAAAACATCCCGACCCAGGGCGTCTGTTCCCAGGGGATGCTCCAGGGACGGGGACTGAAGCAGGGCGCTGACATCAATGGCCCAGGGGTCATAGGGAGTTAAAAGGGGGGCGAAAAGCGCGGCCAGGCTCATGCCCAAAACAATAAACGCACCAAAAGCAAAAAAAAGATATCTGCCCCTGAATACCCGCATCAATTCTTCCCCTTGATCCGGATCCTGGGATCGGCCAGGGAATAGGCGAAATCAGCCAGAAGGTTCCCGGCCAGGGTGAGAAAGGCCCCCAGGACCAGATTGCCCATGACCAGGGGATAATCCCGGGCCATGACCGCCTTGTAAAAGAGCTGCCCCAGACCGGGCAGGGCGAACACGGATTCGATGATCACGCTGCCCCCGATAAGCGTGGGAATGGAAAGTCCCAGGATGGTTATAACCGGCAAGAGTGCGTTTTTAAGGGCGTGCTTGAAGACAACGCTGCGCATTGGCAGGCCCTTGGCCCTGGCGGTCAGGATATAGTCCTGCCTGAGCACCTCGAGCATGGAGGTACGCATGTACCTGGACATGCCGGCCAGGCCGGTTATGGTAAAGACAAAAACGGGCAGGGTAAGATGCCGGGCCAAATCCCAGCATTTGCCCCAGAAACCCATCTGCTCGAAGCCGAGCGAGGTAAGCCCGGAAATGGGAAAAAGGGGCACATATATCCCCAGCCAGAGCATGAGCAGCAGGGCCAGCCAGAAACCGGGCACGGCAAAACCGATAAACACCAGCACGGTCATGGTCCGGTCGAACCAGGAATCCTGGTAAAGGGCGGAATACACCCCAATGGGAATGGAAAGTCCCAAAATCAAAATCATGGAAATAATATTTATGGACAGGGTCAGGGGGAGTCTTTCCTTTATCTTGTCCCAGACCGGGCGGTGATCCCCGCTCATGGAACGGCCGAAATCCAGGCGGACTATCCGGCTGAGCCAATTGACATACTGCACGTGCACCGGCTCATCCAGACCGTATATTTTTTCCAGGCGGGCCCGGGCGGCGGCCCCGGCCATGGGATTCATGGTGGTCTGCATGTCCGTGGGAGTGCCCGGCGCCAAATGGATGACCCAGAAGCTGAGGACAGTGATCCCCACAAAAACCACACCCAGCCACAAGAGCTTGAACAGGACGCGCTTGGCAATGTTTACGAGCATGCGGATATTTCCAGCCGGAAAAACCTTGTTATTCGCACTTGAGGGTCCGGGTCATAAGCTCCCGAACCGCCTTTTCCGGGGACTTTCCGCCGAAAAGGACCTCGTGCACCTGATTGGAGATGGGCAGCTCCACACCCTTTTCCCGGCCCAGGGCGCAGACCGCTTCCGTGGTCTTGACCCCCTCCGCGACCATATTCATCTCATCCAGGATTTCCTGCAGCTTCATGCCTTGGCCTATCTTTAGTCCAACCTGACGGTTGCGGCTCAAGTCCCCGGTGCAGGTAAGGACCAGATCGCCCATTCCGGCCAAGCCCATATACGTCCTGGCCCGGGCGCCCAGGGCCTCGCCCAGCCGGCTCATCTCGGCCAATCCCCGGGTTATGAGCGCGGCCCGGGCGTCGAGCCCGAAATCCAGGCCGTCGGCAATGCCCGCGGCAATGGCCATGACGTTTTTAAGCGCCCCGGCCAGCTCCACCCCGTGAAAATCCTCATTTACATACACCCGGAAATACTCGGTGGACAAACGCTTCTGCAGTTCCTCGCCCAAATCCTTTTGCGCACACCCCAAGGACACCGCAGTGGGCAGGCGACGGCTGACCTCGGCGGCAAAGGACGGCCCGGAAATCACCGCGTACCTGGGATTTTTGTCTCCCAGACTCTCGGCCACCACCCGGGACATGGGGCTCATGCTGGACTGCTCTATCCCCTTGCTGGCGCAGACCACAACCGGATTGTCCGGAAACTCACCGGCCACGCTCTCCAAAACCCGGCGCATGAACTGACAGGGGACAACAATCAGAAAAACATCCGCCCCGCGCATGACATCGGGAAGCTGCGGGCTTATCTGCAGGGAGGGATGCAGGGAGACTCCCGGCAGAAAACGCGTATTCTCCCTTTTCATGGACATCTCCTCGGCCAGATCGGTCTCCCGGACCCAGAGATGAACATTCTCCCCTTTTTCCGCCAGCATGCTGGCCAGGGTAGTCCCCCAGCTTCCGCCTCCGAAGACAGCGATTTTACCCATTTCTCCTCCCTGTGTTATTTACTTGGCCACAGCATGAATCTGATTTAACCTGCCCGTGCAGTCAGGATACTCTAGACCCAAAAGAAAATCCCGGCCATTTATTTTTTCCAAAATAAAGCCCGGGGCTTAAACCGTCAACTTCCCGGAATCAAAAACAAGCATCGTGCATACAGGACTTTGATTTTAGATACCATACAAAACAGTGGATGAACACCCGGGACAAAGACTTGCGCCGCTTAAGATATGCGTATAAATTATAGCCTATGGAATACAATAAAGACAATTACCCTCTATTCGATTCCCGGGAAAAAACCATTTTAAATATTGTCCAGAAGACCCTGCCCGACTCTCCGACCCCGTTCGCGGACATAGCCGAACATGCCGGGACAACGGAAGAAAAGGTCCTGGAGTTTTTGCAGTTTCTGAAAGACAAAGGTTATATCCGCAGATTCGGGGCCACCCTCAGGCACCAACAGGCCGGGTACGGACACAACGCCATGGTCGCCTGGTTTGTGGAGGATGACCGGGATCTTGAGCAGGTGGGACAGAAAATGGCCGGTCGTCCGGAAGTTACCCACTGCTATCAGCGACGCAACTGCCTGGACTGGCCCTACAATGTCTACACCATGATTCACGGCCAAAGCCGGGAGGATTGCCTCAAGGTGGTGGAAGAAATCCGCCGCGAGACCGGGGTATCGCAATACGAAATCCTGGCCAGCCTGCGGGAGCTTAAAAAGACCTCCATGCGCTACTTCTAGGCCCCTGGGCAATAATAGTCGAGTCCTCGACGTTTGATGTGGATTTTCTCCGCCTGAACTTTTTTGCTGCCAAACTTCCGGCCCGGCACTCAAAAAATACTGAGTGCCGGTTGGGCGGTTCAAATTTCTTCTAAACGTATTACCCAGTACCGTTCTTCCATCTTCTCCCCCCGACCCGCAGTTAGGCCGATACAACCATCCGATTTCTATGGACTCATCCATGTTTTAGCGATTTATATTCGTCCAGTTCCTTTTATCAGAAAATTTTTTGTCTCCAATCCTTAAAATTCCCCCAGTTTTCTTCCCCCGCAAACAAATATCTGCTTGTCCAAATCCAAAAATAATTGTAGAAGCAAAATTATATAAATGCCCCATTATCAAGGAGGATATCATGCGCACTGCTTCCAGAACAGTATTTATGCATTTGTTTCTATGCCTTGTCTTTTTCTCCACGCTGGCCTGGGCGGATGAACAGGTGACTGTGGTGGGCACGGCCCCCATGACCTCCGGCCAGTCCCAGGCCAAACAGCAGGCCCTGCAGCAGGCCCTGCGCGCAGCAGTGGAAAAGGGGGTGGGCACTCTTATCGACTCCAAGACCGCTGTGCAAAACTATCAGGTCCTTTCGGACAAAATTTACTCCCAGGCCTCGGGATACGTAAAGAAGTACGACGTCCTGGCCGAGGGCCCTTCCCCGGACGGAAACATGTATACCACCACCATTCAGGCGGTAGTATCCACGGCCAATATAAAAGACGACCTCAGGGCGCTGGGCATACTCCGGCAGCAGATCGGGAATCCCAGGTTCATGGCTGTTTACATCCCTCAGACCCCATCCAGCGCCCATCGGCATTCCCGGGCGGTGCGTTCCGCGGAGCAGGCCATAAACGGGGTATTCGTACGCAAGGGGTTCGTGGTTCTGGATCGCATGTTCGTGGACAATGTGTACAATGAAATAGAACAGGCCGGTCGCATAGATGTTGACATGGACGACCTTTCCGCCCTGGCCCTTAAATACCGCGCCGACCTCCTTCTGGTCTATGACGTGCATGTCGGGGCCAAGCGGGGCGGCAACAGCAAATATTTCGGCGGCATCACAGTCGAGGTAGACCTGCGGGCGGTGGCTCCGGCCACAGCCGACATGATCGCCCAGAAACACGGCGACCTCTACGTGCGGACCA
>CAZTKE010000091.1:0-6005 GCA_964614055.1 uncultured Desulfovibrionales bacterium
GGAAAGCGGCCTTTGCCCTTTCCGCCCTCCTTATAATCATCGGGATTATTTCTCTTGTAAGCAAAGGCGGTCCCCGATACGGAATCGACTTTTCCGGGGGAATCATAATTCAGACCAAATTCGTTGATCAGGACATAGATATCGGCAACCTCAAGGACGGTTTGGATGATATCGGCCTGCCCGGTCTTGTGGTACAAAAATTCGGCATGGACCAGGATAACGAATACCTGATCCGCACTTCCGAGGACGAGATCTCTCCGGAGCAGGTCCGGGACGAAGTTAGCTCCAAATTAGCCGAGCTTTTCCCGGACAACGAGTTTGTAATTCAGCGTCTGGAAATGGTCGGGCCCAAAGTGGGGGCTGATCTGCGTTCCAACGCCCTGGAAGCCCTTTTTTACGCGGTTCTGCTCATCGCCATTTATATTTCCGGACGTTTCGAGCAGCGTTGGGTGACTGCGGCGATCATGGCCGGGGGACTGGCCGTAGGCGTTTATTTCCTGAAGCTTTTTAATACGCCCATGGGTTTTCTGATTATCGCGGCCATGCTCATAACACTAGGGCTCTGCTGGTATTTAAAGCTAAATTATGCCCTGGGCGCCGTCGTCGCCCTGATCCACGACGTACTCATCACCCTGGGGCTGTTTTCCCTGCTGAACAAGGAATTCGATTTGTCCATTGTAGCCGCCTTTTTGACCATAATCGGCTATTCCCTGAATGATACCATTATCGTTTTTGACCGTATTCGGGAGAATCTCCGGGGCAAGCTGTCCAAGTCTCTGAAGATAACCATAAACAAAAGTATCAACCAGACTCTAAGCCGGACCATCATGACCTCCGGGACCACTCTTCTGGTGGTATTATCACTTTTCTTTTTCGGGGGCGGGGTGATTCACAATTTCGCCTTTGCCCTTTTGGTCGGGGTACTGGTGGGTACTTATTCCTCCATTTACGTGGCCAGCCCGGTCCTTCTTGGATTTCGGCCGGTGGAGGAAGGCGAAGAGCAGTAAACAGATTTTCTGGAAAGGATTTTGACCCCGGTGGTGAATGCTGCCGGGGTTTTTATTTGCTGCGGAAATGACAGCCCTTGCTTCTTTCGTTGCGCAGGGCGGCGGTGGTGATGATGTACGCGGCCTGACAACCGTGAAATAGATTTGTGAGCGGCCGGGAAATCGGGGTTGCCCGATAGAAATCATGCTGGCGCTTGATCAGATTGCGCATATCCTCAAAGGCCCGCTTCAGCCGGGGAGTATTCCGGCTGATGCCCACATAGTTCCACATGGTGTTGCGGATGGTGGCCCAGTCCTGAGCGATAAGGGCGGGGTCGTCGTTATGCTCCTGTCCCAGAAATTCCCAGTCCGGAATGGATTCCTGCAGGCGATTGCTGACCTTGGGTTCGGAAGGGTAGCGATTGATTATGTCCAGGGCCAGGTTGTTTCCCCATAAAAGGGCTTCCAAAAGGGAAGTGCTGGCCAGGCGGTTGGCTCCGTGGATTCCGGTGCACGAGCATTCCCCGGCGGCGTAGAGCCTTTCAATGGTACTCCTGCCGGCCAGGTCCACCAGCACTCCGCCGCAGAAATAATGGGCGGCCGGGACAACCGGAATTGGCTGCCTGGTGATGTCCACTCCGTTGTCCAGACAATTCCTATAGATTGTCGGGAACCGGTCTTTTATGTCCTGCTTAACGTAATTGGCCGCATCCAGAAATACATGGTCCTCACCGCTGCCAAGCATCTCCTCGATAATGGCCCGGGTGACTATATCCCTCGGGGCCAGATCGCCTCGGGAATCGTAGCGGTGCATAAAGGATTCGCCCTTGGAGTTGAGCAGCTTGGCACCTTCTCCGCGGACCGCCTCGGAGATCAGGAATTTGCGATGGGAGCGGTGAAAAAGGGCTGTGGGATGGAACTGGATGTATTCGGCGTTCATTATTTTGGCCCCGGCCCTGTGGGCCATGGTCAGTCCGGAACCTATGGATATCGGGGAGTTTGTGGTATGCAGGAATACCTGTCCCACCCCGCCAGTGGCCAGAACCGTATAATCCGCGGTAACCGTGCGCACATTACTGGTCTGATTGTTCAATAAATAAGCCCCGACGCATTGATTGCGGATGTTGTATCTGAAATCCAGTTCCCGGCTGTGATGGTGGGTGGTGAGCAGGTCAATGGCCGTATAATCGGTTATTAGCTTTATATTGGGGTGCTTGGAGATTTCTTCGGTCAGATGGTCCATTATGGCCCGGCCGGTATAATCGGCGCAGTAAAGTACGCGGGAAACACTGTGTCCTCCTTCCCGGGTCAGGCTGTAGGAATGATCCGTGCTTTCAAAAGGTATTTTCAGCTTGTCGATGAGTATTTTTTTTACGGCTTCCGGCCCCTTAAGGGCCAGGAAACGCACCGCCCGCAAATAGTTGTGTTCCCAGCCGGCGGTAAGAATATCTTTTTCCAGGAGCTTGGGGTCGTCATTTTCCCCGGTATACACGATTCCTCCCTGAGCCAGGGCGGAATTCCCGTCATCCAGTTCCCGGCCCGCGGAGACCAGAATCACTTCCAGCCCGGCCTCGGCCAGGGTCAGGGCGGCGGTGCTTCCGGCCAGGCCGGAACCGATAACCAGTATTTGCCCTTTAAGTCTGTTTTCAGTCATTTTGTATCCATTTTTGGGTATGCGTATTCAGCTGGATGGGTGTTTATTTCATGCGAAAAAATCAAGAACAGACTTCGAGCATGATTTGCAGGGCCTTTTTGGCTTGATCGGCCGCATTTTCGTCCACCATAATCCGGTTTTCCGGGTTTAAGTCATTTAATGTGTAAAGCAGTTTTTCCGGCGTGATCTTGGCCATGTTGCTGCAGAAGGTGGGGTATATCGGTTTTATGGTCTTTTCCGGTCCGTAATCTGCGGCCAGACGCTGGACCATGTTTTCCTCGGTTCCCACATAGATAGTGCTCCCGGGAGCGGCTTGGCGGACAAAATCCATGATCATTGAAGTGGACCCCTTGGCGTCGGCCAGTGCAACCACTTCCGGCATGCATTCCGGATGAACAATAATTCGCGCCCGGGGATCGTTTTGCCTGATTATTTTCAAGTGTTCCGGTTTTAGGCGGTGATGGACCGCGCACAAACCGGGCCAGAAAAGCATCTTTTTTCGGCTGGCTTCGGCATAGTCGATATACCGGCCTCCGTGTCTAATATCCAGGATTTTTCTGTTTCCAGGCTCAATCCCCAAATCGTCGGCAGTGTTTCTTCCCAGATGCTTGTCCGGCATAAAAAGCACTCCGTCCCCCTGATCAAGGGCCCAGGAAAGCATGGTTTTGGCATTGGCCGAGGTGCACACACTGCCCCCGAATTTGCCGCACAATTTTTTTATTTCCAGGCTGGAATTGACATAGGCAACGGGTGTTATCTTTTTTCCCTCCTGATTCAGGCGGGTAAGGATTTTTTCCACAAGATAGGCCGGGGCCATATCCGCCATGACGCAGGTGGCTGTCTGTTCGGGCAGAAAAACCGATTGTTCGGGTTCGGCCAAAACAGCCGCGGTTTCAGCCATAAAGTGCACTCCGCAGAAAACAATGTTTTTCGCGGAGAGTTCTTTTATCTTCCGGGCCAATTCCAGGGAGTCGCCCTGGATGTCGGTATGCCGGATAATCCGGTCCGACTGATAATGATGCCCGAGTATGACCAGTTCCCGGCCCATTTCTTTTTTGATGTTCTCTATTTTGGTGGCGATATCTGGGGTCATTTTACTTGTCTCGGGTTAAGATTTGCGTCATTGAGTCTCATGCTGAAATCCGCGTAAGGAGCGGAATGGGTCAGACTGCCCATGGAAATGAAATCCGCTCCCAGTCTTGCATAGTCACCTATATTGTCCGCGGATATGTTGCCGCTGATTTCCGTCTGTATATCCGGGGGGATAAGTGGGAGGACGGACCGGATTTTTTCCGTATCCATGTTGTCCAGCATGATCCGGTCTACTCCGGCTGCCGCCGCCTCCCGAACTTCCTTTTCATCGCGGCATTCCACCTCGATTCTCGGACACGGGCAATAGGAGCTCCTCAGAGTGCGGACCGCCAGGGTTATGTTTCCGCAGCGGTCAATATGGTTGTCCTTGAGCATGAGCATTTCTTCCAGGTTCAGACGGTGATTTTCACCGCCACCGGCAAGAACGGCGTATTTTTGCGGATAACGCAATCCGGGCAGAGTCTTGCGTGTATCCAGGATTTTTGTCCCGCTATTTTCAAGGCTTGCACAAAGTCTTTTTGTATACGTGGCGATACCGGAGAGATGGCAGATGAAATTTAGGATGATCCTTTCCGCCTTGAGGATGTTTTTGGCCTTTCCCTGCAATTCTGCAACGGTCTCCCCAGTATTTATCCACTCCCCGTCCGTGGCCTTGTACTCAATATCTACAGCTCCCCCGCAATTCTGTAAAATAAGTGAAATTAAGGGCAAGCCGCACAGAACCGCCTGTTGTTTGCAGACAATCCGGGCATGCAATTGATCCTTGTCCCGGAAGAGGGCATTGGAAGTCAGATCATTGCCGTCTTCGGCAAGGGCAAGACGGATGGACTGATTAAGAAACCACAGCCGGTCGGAAGTAAAGAAATCATCAAATATTTTCATTTTTTTGCCGAATTTTACGTTGGTTTAAGGAGAGTTAAAACTTAAGCATGACCTGGTCAAGAACGGATAAATGAATATGCGCAAAACCGTAGTAAAGCGTTTAGTCCGACAGCCCGTCAGTAGTGATCTTTTGACCTCTTTGTGCTTTTAGGCTATAATTTTATGATTATGCAGCGTTCGGAAAGGAAAGAAAATCAACATAATCCAAAGGACTATAAAAGCGTGGAATGGCCGTCTGTTGAATTCGACAACAGACATCCCGCGGATGTGGCCGACCACCTGGAGAATGTAGGGCCGGAGGAACAGCTAAAGATCCTGCAGGAAAGTCCTCCCGAGGAAGCCGCCGAATATGTGGTGGAGATGGAGAGGCACGATCGGGAGGATTTGCTTTCCCGCTTGTCCGGGACTTTTGTTGCGGACATCCTTTCCGAAATGTCCCCGGATGATGCCGCGGACATACTGGACGATCTGGACCGCGAGCAGCGTTCGGAGATATTCAAGCATATAGATCGCAAAGACGCCGCGCTGATAAACGATCTTTTGAAATTTGATCCGGACTCAGCCGGCGGGGTCATGAACACCGAGATCCTGGTCCTGGATCGCAAACTGACCGTGGACCAGGCCGTGTCCCTCATTCGCAAGGGGGCCGAGGACATCGAGGTCCCGTATTATGCCTACGTGGTTGACGAATACAGACACTTAAAAGGGGTTTTGTCCCTGCGCGATCTGATGCTGGCCCGGTCCGGAACCAGGCTCCAAGACCTCCTGCATGATCAGCACCTTATTTATGTGGCCTATAATGAGGACAAGGAAGAAGTGGCCAAGCTTATAGGCAGGTATGACCTTCTGGCTCTCCCGGTAGTGGACCTGGAGCAGAGGATATTGGGGATCGTTACCGTGGATGACGTTATCGACATTATCCAGGAGGAGGCCAGCGAGGACCTGCAGACAATGGTTGGTGCCGGTTCGGACGAGACCATTGATTCCCCGTGGCAGTATTCGGTCAAGAAAAGGGCTCCCTGGCTGGTGATGAATCTTTTCACCTCTGCTGTTTCCGCCTGGGTGGTCCATTTATTCGAGGGAACCATCGCCCAGATGTCCGTCCTGGCCGTGCTTATGCCCATAGTGGCCAATCAGGCCGGAAATACAGGGCAGCAGTCCCTGGCGGTCATGATCCGGCAGCTGGCTTTGGAACGCTTTGACCGCAGAAAAGTGTGGTCCGCTGTCTTAAGGGAGGCCAGAATTGGCCTTTTAAACGGCATCGGCCTGTCTTTTCTGGTTTTCTGCGCCATTTTTATGTGGACGGACAATCTAACGCTTTCCCTTGTAGTGGGTATAGCCCTGGGCGGGGATATGCTTCTGGGGGCTGTGGCCGGGGCGTCAATTCCGCT
>CAZTKE010000092.1:0-4301 GCA_964614055.1 uncultured Desulfovibrionales bacterium
TGAAAAGAAAAAACTGTCCCGGCAACTCCCCTTGCCCAAGGGCATAGGATCACGGAAATTTCTCTTACTCCACGGGGAATTAGACTTCGTGGCGCCTGCCGATGCAAAAATAGGCAAATCCCTTGCTGGCCAGCATTTCCGGGGGATAAAGGTTGCGGCCGTCAAAAAGAATTGGCGCTTTTAACTGCTTTTTAATCATCTCGAAATCCGGGTTGCGGAATTGATTCCACTCCGTGAGTACGGCCAGGGCGTCCGCTCCATTTAAAACGGAATACTGCTCATCCATAACGCTTATGCCCTTGGTGTCCGCAAATCTTTCCCCGGCCTTGGGACCGGCAACCGGATCAAAGGCCTGAATAACCATCCCCCGGGAAAGGAGCTCCCGGATTATGGTAAGAGCGGGGGACTCGCGCATATCATCGGTATTCGCCTTAAAGGCCAGCCCCCATACCGCCAGGGTCTTGCCTTTTACACCACCCTGATTTTCAAAATATTCCAAAATCTTGTCGGCCAAAACTTTTTTCTGGGCATCGTTCACCCGGTCCACGGACTCCAGCAATTCAGCCGGATGGCTATATTCCCGGGCGGTCTCAATCAAGGCCTTGACGTCCTTGGGAAAACACGATCCGCCGTAGCCTATGCCCGGATAGATAAAATGATAACCGATACGGTGATCCGCCCCGATTCCCTGCCGCACATCCCGTACATCAGCGCCAACTTTCTCACACAGATTGGCCACTTCGTTTATAAAGGAAATTTTGGTGGCCAGCATGCAGTTGGCCGCATACTTGGTCATTTCCGCGCTTTTAACGGACATGACCATCAGTTTGTCCCTGCTCCGGGCAAACGGGGCATAAAGCGCTCGAAGCAACTCGGCCGTGCGAATGTTATCCGTTCCCACAACCACTCTGTCCGGTTTCATAAAATCATTGACCGCGTCTCCTTCCTTTAAAAATTCCGGATTGGAGACCACATCAAACTCCTGATCCAGATTTCTCTTTTCCAGTTCCCCGGCCACGATCTCCCGTACCTTGTCCGCGGTGCCCACCGGCACCGTGGATTTATCCACCAGGATCTTGTAATCATTCATTTCCCGGCCCACTTCCCGGGCTACCTGATATACATAGGACAAATCCGCGCTGCCGTCCTCCATGGAGGGAGTGCCCACGCAAATAAATACAAAAAGACCGCTTTCCAGTCCCTCGCAAAGTTCGGTAGTAAAGCGCAGCCGTCCCTGAGCGCTGTTGCGGACCACCATTTCCTCCAAGCCGGGCTCGAATATGTGCACCTTACCCTTTTTGAGCTTTTCCACCACTTCCGGGTTCACATCCACGCAGCATACATTATTGCCCATCTCCGCAAAGCACGCCGCAGTAACCAGTCCCACATAACCTGTTCCCACTATGCAGATATCCATATAATTCTCCATCCATTCCTTGTTTTTCCTTGGACAAAAGCGCAGACAAGGCCTAAAATAAAATATGTTTACAAACCAAAACCGCCTGCGGACATATTCGCGTCATAAAACTAATTATATGTAATTGACTTAAATGGCAATAGAAACGCCGCCATCGACAAGGGCAGCACGCAAAAGGCCCGGCCTTGACCGGCCGGGAGAAAAAATATAGATAGAACCGCGTGCGCCCGTAGCTCAGTAGGATAGAGCAGGAGCCTTCTAAGCTCTTGGCCGGGGGTTCGAATCCTCCCGGGCGCGCCAGAAACTAAAAAAAGATAAAAAATGATACTGAAAACCATACTCGCGATCACAGCAACAATATTCTTTCTCGGACTGGATACGGGCCAGGCCCTGGCCTGGGGGCCGGGAGTGCACCTGTACACCGCCAACCACGTCCTGGCCGGACTGCATATGATATCCCCGGCAATCGCGGAAATCATCTCCACATTCCCCACCTCCTTCAAATACGGCTGTCTGAGCGCGGATATCTATATGGGCAAGGGCAAAAAACTGCATTCCAGGCACTGCCATAATTGGGGGACCGGATTCAGCCTTCTGGAAAACAACTCCGCCCCGGAAATAAAGGCCTACGCCTACGGATATCTCAGCCATTTAGCCGCGGATACAATCGCTCACAACTATTTTGTTCCGGAAACCCTGCGGCTGTTCCCGGGCAGCGGCAAAATGAGTCATCTCTACGTGGAAATGCAGGCGGACCGCCATATCGCCGGAACAAATACCCAGGCGCACGATATAATGGATAGGAAAAACACCCATGCAGACCGCATCCTGCGCCTGACCCTGCAAAAACCCAAACTGCGATTTGCCCTCAAGAAACAGCTTTACAAGCAGGGAATCGCCTTTTCCCGCCTGCACAGCTGGGAAATGTCCCTGCGTATTTTAAACCGGGCCCTGCCCTGCGGCGAATCCGGCTACCTGAACTACATGGCCGGGTTAAGCCGGGACGCGGTTATAAATCTGCTTCAGGACCCGGATCACGCCGCCTGTCTGGACTTTGATCCCATGGGGTTCGCCAACCTAAAGACCGTAAAAAAGATGAAACGGAGTCACGATGGGGGCGATCTTGACTCCCCGACCTGCTTCCTTCCTCATCCCCGTTTGAGCGAACTCTCCATTTCTGCCAACTAGTCCGGATTTTTCATGACTCCAGTCCAGAACTCATGCAAGTGCTGCGGGGAATGTTGCAGACGGGGTGGCCCGGTACTGCATTGCAGTGATCTTCCTCTTATCCGAAAAAATTATCTGCAAAGAAAAGATATAGTCCAGCTCCGTTTCGGGGAACCGGTAAACGACTATATTACCGGAGAGATAAAGCTCTTGGACCGGGAAATATTCAAGATCCGGGGCAAATCCAACACGGACTGGACCTGTAAATTCCTGGATGAAAAGTCCAATCTGTGCCGGATATATGAATACCGCCCCTTACAGTGCAGGCTTCTTAAATGCTGGGACACCTCGGAATTGGAAACCGCATATGACAAGAATCTTTTGTCCGTAAATGATCTTGTCCGGGAAAACTCCGGGATGCAAGAACTTGTGGATTTTTACGCCCGAAAATGCCCCGTGGGGGAAATTCTGGAACTCATCCGAAACATCCCCGGATATACCTGGCAAAAGAATCCGCGGATCAGGGAAAAAATCGAATTCGACCGCAAATTCAGACAAAATTTCCTGGAAAAAACCGGTGAGCACCCGGATATTTGTGACTTTTACTTCGGACGCCCCGTGGAAGATATTCTGCCGCTTTTAAAACGCTACCTGGAACTATAACAAAAAACGGGCCGGAAACCGGCCCGTTTTCAAGCTAACCTTCTACTTATAAAAGGACAAAACGAATTATTCCTCTCCGGCCAGCCTTTTCAGGCGGTCATATTCCTTATGCAGCCTGGTCTGAATCAACTCAACATCATCATCAGTAAGATGCCTGAACCTGCGCTGTTTCTGGAAATACTCCTTGATCGGCTTCAGCTCCTTGATCTTCTTGGTGATATGATACTCGCCGTCAATTACTTCGTATAAGGGAAAGACCCCGGTCTGGACAGCCAGTTTGGCCAGGGTCACGCTTTCATTGGGCTTGCTCCTCCATCCGGTGGGGCACGGAGAATATATGTGCATATAAGCCGGACCCTCCACAGCCAGTGCCTTGCGTACCTTGTTCATAAGATCCAGATAATAGGCCGGACTGGCCGTGGCTACATAGGGAATCTCGTGCGCGGCTGCTATCATGGGTACGTTTTTCTTCCAGGTACGCTGCCCCTTGCTCACCTTGCCCGGAGGGGAAGTGGTGGTCATCGCCCCGTAAGGGGTGGAACTGGAGCGCTGAATCCCGGTATTCATATAGGCCTCGTTGTCCAGGCAGACATAAAGCAGATTGTGCCCCCGCTCAAGGGCCCCGGACAGGGATTGCAGCCCGATATCCGCAGTTCCCCCGTCTCCGGCGAAAGCGATTATATTCGGCTTCTTGGTTATCAGCCTGCCCTTCTTGTACAAAATCTGAATAGCCGCTTCTATGCCCGAGGCAACAGCCGCGGTATTTTCAAAGGCCACATGGATCCAGGGCACTTTCCAGGCACTCTGGGGAAAGGGAGAAGTCACGATCTCCATACACCCGGTGGCATTGGCCACAATGGTATTCGGCCCGGCCGCTTTCATGACCATGCCCATGGCCAGTATCTCTCCGCATCCCTGACAGGCGCGATGACCGGAAGTAATCAAAGATTCCTGAGGGATGTTTTTTGCCGTTATCTTTTCATAGTCGATTGCTTGAGCATTATCCTGCATTGCTGCGTACCCCCCAAATGGTATAGCCTTTGTCCAGTTCCTC
>CAZTKE010000092.1:4401-5969 GCA_964614055.1 uncultured Desulfovibrionales bacterium
TCGCTGTGGTCGTTCCATATGGAAATGGGCCCGGACAGTGCCCGGTTGGCAATGGTCATTACCATGGGAGTGCGCAAGCTGGCGGCAATAAACAAAATCTCGTGCATAAGGGCCAGGCCCTGGGCGGAAGTTGCGGTAAATACCCGGGCCCCAACGGCCGCAGACCCGATTGCAGCACTCATGGCCGAATGCTCGGATTCAACCGGAATAAACGCGGCGTCGAGCTCGGCATTGGCCACATACTCGGATAACTCCTCCACAATATGCGTCTGGGGTGTAATGGGATAAGCAGAGACCACATCCACCCGGGACATCTTCACTGCTTCCGCGACAGCCAGTGAAACCTCGGTTCCGATTCTTTTGGACATTAATCCTCCTCCCTGCGCATGGTTATCGCCTCTTTGGGGCATTCCTGGGCACAAATTCCGCATCCCTTGCAATAATAAGGATTGGAGCGAAAAAACCCCTCACTGTCCTCGCTTATACAGAATTCCGGGCAATATAATGCGCAAATCCCGCATTTTATACATTTTTCCTCATCCAAAACCGGGATTTCGGAACGCCAGTCCCCTGTCTTGAGCTCGGCAGCGTTTCCCGGGGTCACAATCGCTGCGCCCAAATGCAAATCTTCCCAAGAGGGCAACTTTTCAGTCCCCATAGGTCCTCCCAAAGTGTTTTAACATTCGGCTCCCTTCCGGCTGGAAAAAATATTTCCCCCGCCCGGAGCCAAAAGAACAAACCTACAATCCATTTCCGGCCATTAAGAAATAAACGCCTGGTAAAAGCAAGATTATTTTCGGTCAAAGGCGAATAATATAGACAAAAGGCTAAAGCCCGGCCGCTCTTTTTTCCAGTTGCTTTGCCACCCGACGACCAACTCCGGACAAAGTGTCCAGACATGACCGGTCACACACCCCACTTTCAAAACGCCGATACGCCCACTTGGCAATATAAACGACTTCCACGGAGCCCTCGGCAGGGGCTATAGATGTATAAATATCCCGTCTGGCCTGCTCGCGTTCGGAAATGGCCTTTTTGATACTCTCTCCCGGCTGTCTGGACTTTCCGTCCTTTTTCTGCTCCTGCCAATAGGCATAGTATGCGTCCCTTACCTTTTCCTCGGCCCGGATATAGGAACGCAAAAGGGCCAGATTTTCTTTCTCCATGCACACCTCGAATATCTCGCTCACCGCCCTTAATTTCCCGGCAAGTTGCATTAAAATATCCGCAATCTGCGCATCCTCCAGGACGACCTTGGATTTTTCCCCGTCCGGTCCGGAGACGGTCTTGGGTGTGGACCGGGCCACGGAAATCAAGTCACGGACGAAAATCGGGGTGTATTTATCCGCCAGAAAATTCAGGACATCCTCCCGGAAAAGATGTTTAAAAAGCGCACTGCGCATGGCCCGGATAGCGGACCCCTCCGGCTCCAGACCGTACATGTTCAGCCCATAGCGGGTATTCAGCTGCCGAAAGGTAAGCGTCAGCCGGCCATCGCCGCGTTTTTCCCCTCCCGGGATATAATGGGTGAAGACCTGCTCGGCCAGGTCCTGCAAAAAACGGTGAGT
>CAZTKE010000093.1:0-5898 GCA_964614055.1 uncultured Desulfovibrionales bacterium
AACGCAAATATCCCTCGCTTTTCCATACATAGCGAAGAGGGAGATTGACAAAAAACTTTCTCATGGCTTGGCATCCGGGTTTGGGATTTACAGGATACGCCTTCGGCGGAAGAAGGCTGACATAAGGCAGAAGGTTGAAAAGCCAACAAATTATTGGAGGCAACCCACGGAAAAGCCGTCTAGAACATTCCCGTTCCTTTCCCGCTGTCCGAAGGTCCGGGATAAAGTATCAAGGACTCTTCGTCTTCCCGGTCGGGATCCCGGGGACCGCCTCCGCCGTTTCCCTGTTTCTCCCCGGACTTAAGCATTAAGCTTCCCAGGGAAGAAAAGGTACGGGAATCAATAAGTTCCAAAGCAAATTCCTGCCCGAAAGCGATATCCAAACGAGGATTTTTTACCGGGCCGGGCTGTCCGGGAACGGAAAAAAAGATATGTTCTCCCTCTCGACTAGTCAATGTGTAGCTACCGGGATCAACAATGTTTTCCCTATTTAGATCCAGCTTTTGCCAGACACTTTTTTTGCGGCAGATCAGCTCGGGAGCGGGGGGGGACTGAACCCGCAGATGCCATTTTGTCTTTTTTCTGCCCGGTGTCTCCCGGACGATCCTGGCCCGGAATCCCTTGGAGTCGGATTGGATATACCGGTCCATAAACCGACCTTTGAAAAGAACAAAGCGGGAATGTTTATCCTGCCCGTCATTGTGCACGGGGTCGCTTACAAAGCCCTTGACGTTTAGCACCTCTTCACCCTTTTCGCCCCAAAGGCCTATTATAAAAAAGCTGTCTCCGGGCCTGGCCGTGATTTCCCCGCCGGGCATACAGAAATCCACGCGGCCGTTCAGGGAATAGACCAAAAAAGGCGCATTCCCGGCTCCCTCGGGTTCGGGACCTGCCCAGTCCACGGCTATTTCCTTCACCTTCCGGCCGTCCACCCTGATATGCAGGGAGTCAAAACCGGTCAGGGGGACCATCTCCGAGGTGAGCAGATTTACTTCCGGCATCCCGGAAGGGGACACCGACCAGGCCTTTTGCGCGGGGCGGGTAAACCCGGCCCGGAGAGTGGAAAAGCGTTTTAAGGTCATGCGATGCCTGCCTTCAAGGGGCTCCCCGTTCACTTCCAGGGGCAGGGGGACGGCAAACCAGGAATCCGCCACAGACTGTACATTATCCGGGGGCTGTATCTCCACTCCCATATTGCTCAAAAGCTCCCGGACCATGGCTGTTTGCTGCTTCACCTTCCAGCCCAGGTCGCTGATCTCTTTGGAGACCTCCACCGCCAGGGCCGGTTTGCCCAAGTTGCTTACGGTGTGAAAAGTAAGGGATTTGCGCTGCTCGGAGTGCTTGGTATCCTGGGCAAAGGTCTGGGTATTAAAGAGGCTGAATACATACCTCTGCGGGGTGACCTGGGTATTGACCCGGTCAATGGCCCGGCGGGCCATTTTTCCCAAATCCGGGACGCCGGAATAGGCGGCGCAGTCGATTATCACCGACTGTCCGAAACGATTGGGGTTGCGGCTGTTGTTCACATATTCCGGGCAATAAAAACCGCTTCCCTCGTGCAAATGCACGAGCCCGTCGCTTCCGGCGGCAAAATACTTGATGGCCCGGGCCAGTATATCTTCGTAGAAACGGGCGTAGTCCCGGTCGAAACGACGGTTCAGATCCACGTTTATCTGCCGCGTGTCCCGATTCAGAGCCGGGACATTGGCCCGGGGAATCAGAATCAGATTCCCTTTTTTTACCCGGGCCCGGCGTAGAATGGCCGCTGTAAGCACCCCGGCCGGCTCGTCACCCTGGATCCCGCCCTGGACCATGACCGTCGGGCCCGGCTTTTCTCCCTGGATATAATAAACCCGCAGGGGATAAAACGTCCCGGAGAACAGACTCATACCCTGCTCTTCCGCCCGAGCGGTAAACGCAGCCACCAAAAGGCAGCTAAACAATAATATCGCTGAGAGGAAATGTTTCACTATAAATTACTTGTTTGTTTTTATTAGTAATAGTCAGGCGGATGGCAAAGAGTTCATCCCTTTGCACAAGTTCGTGAAAATCAAATGAGGTCCGGACTTTCTTGAAGTGGTTTATCTCGAAATTCAGATCATCGTCCTGAACATCCAGGTCCACTACTGTTCCGTCCCGGCCCACCAGGCTGATCTTGACCCAGCCAACCACCTTTCTGTCGTCCAGGAGATTGTTCAACTCAAACCTGAGGCGGATTCCGGAGTCATCCACCCTGGCCTGGATATGATCCACAGCCACCACATGCTTGTCCACGCGGCTGAAAATGTCTTCCAGATTGAACCCGGCGGAACCGGGAGCAGTACTGTTGCCCCTGGCCTGAAGGGCTGTACTTATCTCTTTCTCGTCAAAGGAATCCAGTATTTCCCGGACGTTTTCCAAGCGCTTGAGTTCGGAGCGGGTCTCAGCCAAATCCTGCTGCAGGGTCGCCAGTCTCGCGTCCAGGTCCCTGTTTTCCAGGAAGAAAACAACGCTAAAGTAGCCTCCACCCACAGCCAGGATAAGAAGCAGAATCTGAAAAAGGATGAAGAACTTGATCCAGCCCAGTTTAAATCTGAATCTCTTGACCCGCTGGTCGTCGCGCATGAAAAGCACATTATACTTGGCCGGCTTCAATTGACGGGCCTCCACTCTTCTTTTGCTATCTTCCACCCGGAAGAACGGGGAACAACTACCAGTTTTTTCACTCCGCTGTCCGAATACCCCTGCGCATCCCGATATTTCTGATCAAAACTGAGACAGAATCCCTGGGAGCACATGGACAGATCAAAATCGCTCACTCGGATTTTTTCCGGCTCCCGTCCGGAACTCCACAATTCGGTCTTATGCTCCATGACCGCCTGAATCCCCCGGCGTCCATCCTGGACAATATCCGGGAGATAAAACTGGCGATAAAGAGCAGGATCGGCTTTTTCCCAGGCTTCTTTCCATTTGCGCACGAACATGGAGAGTTCCTGACCACGATTTTGTAGATAAAGCTCTTTTAGCCTGCGCCGTTCCAGCCCCCTCCATTCCGAGCCCATAATCCGGAACTGCCCGGTTTCGTCCTTTTTCCAGTAAAGCCTCTTGATGCCGGCGGAATGGAATCCCGGAGCGTAAAACACCTGCCCGAAATAGCTGACCCAGTATCCCGGTCCCCGAATCACCTTGGGCTCGTGTAACCAGACATCAATCCAGGAATACTGGTTGAAAAGCCTCTCTTTCCTGTTTTTAAACTGCCGGAAACTCCTTTTTTCCGCCCGGGAAAAGCCCTGCGGGGAATAGAATGCGAAAAAATCGCCCTCTCTGGCGGACCAAGCCTCGGCCCACTTCCGGGTTCGGCGGACAAGATGCGCGGAAACTTCAGCGACCGGCTCGGACTGTTCGCTTTCCCATTGAATATTCTTGGCCACAACCACCGGGGTCCTGCCCAGACGGACATCATCCGAAACCTCTTTTATATCCTCCAGATTAAGAGCAATGCAGCCCTTGGTCCCGAAGGATACTATGCGGTGCCCGCGACCGTGAATCCAGATCCCGTGTCCGGTTTTGCCTTGCAAGCGATCAATGGGATTGGGGAAATTCAGGGTGTAGGCCAGATTGCCGTACAGATCAAAATCAAGGTCCCTGTTGAGCAGGTTCTCGATAAAATACACACCTTCCGGAGTCTTCAGATCTCCCTCCCGCAGTTTGTCCCCGCGGGCCTGCCCCGTGCTGCACGGCATGGATACCCTTCTTTGCAAGGGGCTTTTATTGGAAAACAATAGAAGCTCTTGTCCACTTTTGTCCACGGCCAAGAACTCGGAAGGGCCGTTGGGATCTGAATACAAAACCGGTTCCCATGCCAGAGCGGAACCGGCAGCCAAAAGCAGGCAGAGGGAGAAGATAGTACTTCTGATCAAGATTCTACCAGTGCAAATCCAATTTCCCGGCCGGGCCGGTGATGATAAGGGATATATCCTTTTCCCGTACCTTGGGAAAGGTCAAAGTATAGGTTTTCTTCCAGCGGGTTACATAGGGAAAGAAATGGGACAGCTCAGCCGGGGGAGTGTCTACTTCCCTTATACCCATGGGGTAGACGCGCTCGCCCTCGTCGGTCTGGACAAAGACATCCCACAAGGAACTGTCGTACTTGAGCCGGGCATGATCCTTGTCACTGCCGTGCAGGGCCAGAAAAAACTCCGTGTTTCTCTCGGCGTTATCCTGCATGGTCCGGGCAAAGTTTTCTTTTTTTTCCGCGGTCCAGTGAAAAACGGTGCTCTTCTCCTGGACATAGGCCCGGCGCCAATCACTGCTTTTCAAAGTGGCCACAACGGAGATCTGCCCCTCGAACCCGGAATAAACTTCGTCCGATCGGGTCCATTCCTTGACCACCCGGTAATAAACGCCCTCGGATTCCGGCCACAAAAAGGACTCCACCTGTCTGGCATCATTGCAGGCAGTGAGCATCAATACCCCGGCCAGGAGAAAAACAGTCCAGCTAGCCAGCCGCACCGGCGATATCCTCCCGTTTGAATATGGAAAGCAATTCATAGCCGTGCTTTTCCAGCTCACCGCTGCCTCCTTCTTCGCGGTCCAAAACGCAAAAAACAGCCCTAACCTTGTATCCGGCTGCATTTACCCGCTCACAGGCCCGGACCACACTTCCTCCGGTGGTCACTACGTCTTCGAGCATGCACACCCCGGCTCCGGAAGCAAAATTGGCCGTGCCCTCCAGATAGGATTCGGTGCCGTATCCCTTGGCCTTCTTGCGCACAAGCATCCCCGGAAGAGGATTTTTTTGCAGAAATGAGACCACGGTGACAGCGGAAACTAGGGGATCGGCTCCCAGGGTCATGCCGGCCACTCCGTCTATCGGGCTGTCCAGCCCGTCTATCATATGCACGAATATTTTGCCCAAAAGCCAGGCCCCCTCGGGATTAAGAGCGGTCTGGCGGCAATCGAAATAATAGTCGCTTTTGCGACCCGAGGCCAGGGTAAAATCCCCTTCCTTGTAGGACTTTTGGGCCAGAAGAACTGCCAGTCTTGATTTGAGATCCTGTATTTCCACGAAAGTACTCAATTTTGACGACTCAATTCCAAGAAGGAATTATCCCTTAAAAACCCGGTTATATATAGTTTCTTCGTAGCGCAAATAATACCCGGGGTCAAAAACTTCCTCCAGCTCATCCGGGCCGAGCAGGGAGGTTATCCTCTCCTCCCGGCGGACTTCATCCGGAAAGGACAGCTTCTCCCTCCAGCAGCGCATGGCCACTTCCTGAACCGCCTCATAGGCCTCCTGCCTTTTAAGTCCTTTGTCTATAAGGGACAGAAGGACCCTTTGCGAATAAAAAAGACCCAGGGAGAGCTCCAGATTGCGGTCCATATTATCGGAATTGACTTTCAAATTGCGGACCAGCCCGCTCAAGCGGACGAGCATATAATGAGTGAGGATGGTGGAGTCGGGCATGATCACCCGCTCCACCGAGGAATGGCTGATATCCCGCTCATGCCACAGAGCCATGTTTTCCATGGCCGCCAGGGCGTTGGTCCGGACCAGGCGGGAAAGCCCGGTCATGTTTTCCGCGGATATGGGATTTTTCTTGTGCGGCATGGCCGAGGAGCCTTTCTGCCCGGAGCTGAAGCCCTCTTCCACCTCCAGGACCTCGGTGCGCTGCAGGTGCCGAAGCTCCACGCACAGCCTCTCAATCCCCCCGGCCATCAGGGCCAGGGTGGTGAAAAAATGGGCATGCCGGTCCCTCTGGATTATTTGAGTGGATATCTCGTCCACCTGCAGCCCCAGGATGTCGCATGCCGTCTTCTCCATCTCCGGGACCAGATGGGCGTACGTTCCCACTGCTCCGGAAATCTTGCCCACGCGCACGCCTTCCAGGGCATCGTCAAAACGCTTTTTGTGCCGCT
>CAZTKE010000094.1:0-2698 GCA_964614055.1 uncultured Desulfovibrionales bacterium
CTGGAAAAGGAAGGAGTGGCCCCGGAACTGATCATGCGCATCTGGGAGAGGCTGAAGGCGAAAAAATCCCCCACTCTGGCCGTCCTGGATGAATTCGTGGATACCGGGGGATTGACAGCGGACAGCTTTCCCGACCGGAAAACCATGGGGTTCTGCGGACCGAGCGGAGTGGGCAAGACCACTTCTCTTATCCGCTACGCCCTGGAATGCAAACGAAAACACAAGGATGTCTCCATTTGCCTGGCCAATGCGGACGGCCTGCACGCCGGGGGACGGCTCTTCTTGAAGCATTACTGCGATCTCTCCGGATTCGCCTACGAGGAAATCGCCTCCAAGGCCCTGTGGAGCAGGCTTAAGGAGCTGGGAAAAAGGCATGATCTGGTATTGGTGGACATCCCGGGCATGCCTCCGGACCAGGACCTTAACACCTGGCTGGAAAACCGCGGCGGACTGCCCCGGGGTATGGAGCTGCATCTGGTCTTGAGCCCGGTGTATGCCGATGTGCACATGGACGGCTATCTTCGCAGGTACACCCATTCGGGGCTGAAAAGCCTTGTCTGGACTAAACTGGACGAGGCATGTATCTTCGGGAGCATAATGAATACGGTTTGGAGAACGGGTCTCCCCATTTCCGGCTTTTCCTTCGGGACCGGGCTGAAGGACTGTTCGCATCGGGTTGCCTCAAAGGATTTCTGGCAACTGATATTCAAACACAAAATGCCTTCGGGCAGTGATAATGGATCCGCGCATGAATAACAATTTACCCGTAGTTCTTTCCGTGACCTCGGGAAAAGGAGGGGTGGGCAAGACCAACATGGCTGTCAACCTGGCCTATTCCCTGGCCGCAATGGATAAAAAGGTCCTTTTGCTGGATGCGGACCTGGGCCTGGCCAATGTGGACGTCCTTCTGGGCCTGACTCCGAAGTACAATATATTTCATCTGTTCGAATCCGGAATATCCTTGGAAAAAATCCTGGTGGAAACCGAGTTCGGATTCAGTATACTCCCGGCCTCCTCCGGAGCGACGGATATGCTCTCCCTGAGCACGGGGCAAAAGCTGGAGCTTTTGGAGGCCATGGACCACCTGGATCGTTCCCTGGATTTCCTTATTGTGGATACCGGGGCCGGAATCAACGACAATGTACTCTATTTCAACCTGGCGGTTCAGGAACGTCTGCTTATAATGACCCCGGAGCCGACTTCGCTTACCGACGCCTATGCCTTGATAAAGGTTTTAAACGGCAATCACGGGGTCAATCGCTTCCGGGTCCTGGTGAACATGTGCCGCTCCCCGGAAGAGGGGCGGGAGGTATTCAAGAAGTTATATGCCGCCTGCGACCACTTTCTGGAGGGAATTTCCCTGGATCTGACCGGAATCGTTCCCCTGGATGCGGAAATCAAGAAAGCAGTCAGCCGCCAGATCCCGTTTTCCGCTAAAAAGTCAACTCCCGCAGCCGCGGCGTTAAACGACTGCGCGCAAAAGATACTCAACTGGAAACCGGCTGGGCAACTGGATGGAAACATCAAATTCTTCTGGAAAAAACTCCTCTTCCAGGAATAACGCCTGGAGCGTATTGGAAGAGCATGGAATTGATTTCCAGGAGCTTAGCCCGGGCAAACAGGAACTGATAATCCGGGAATACGCTCCGAAAATCAAGATCACCGCTTTGCGTCTGAAGCACAAGCTGCCCCGGCACGTGGATCTGGAAGAACTCATCAGCGCGGGGACCCTGGGCCTTATGGAGGCCCTGAAAAAATTCGACTCCAAACAGAACATAAAATTCGAGACATTCGCGGACAACCGTATCCGGGGGGCCATGCTGGATGAGCTGCGCAGGATGGACTGGCTTTCCCGCGGCCTGAGGAAAAAGATCAAAAAAATCGAGGAAGTCATGCACCACTTTGAGCAGCATCACGGCGGACCGCCCTCCCCGGAAGAAATCCAGAAAAAAACCGGCTTCTCCGCCGGCGAAGTGGATGAGGGCCTGAGCGCCCTGAACAACCAGCTCTGCCTGAGCTTTGACGCCGTTCAGCACAACTATTCCACCCTTAAGGAAGAAAACCGGGAAAACAACCCCCTGCCCTCCACCGTATTCCAGGATATTGTTGACAAATTAAGCAAACTTATTGATGAATTGACGCATAGGGAGCAACTCGTTCTTTCCCTGTACTATGTGGAGGAGCTGACCATGAAGGAAGTGGCCGAGGTCATGGACATTACCGAAGGCCGTATTTCCCAGCTCCATTCCCAGGCCCTGAGCAAATTGAGAAAAAAATTTACTGAAAGATTCGGCAACTATTAGGGAGACAACTCATGGCGGAAATTAACAAGGATATGCGGGTACTTATTGTAGACGATTTCTCGACCATGCGCAGAATAATAAAAAACATCATGCGGCAGCTGGGGTACAATAATATTGTCGAGGCGGACGACGGCACCACCGCATGGGAGATTCTGAACAAGGACAAGATTGATTTTATAATAAGTGACTGGAACATGCCCAAGATGACCGGCATTGAACTTTTGCGCAAGGTAAGGTCCAGTGAGGAATTCGCGGATATGCCCTTTTTAATGGTCACTGCCGAGGCGCAGCAGGAGAATATAATCGAGGCGGTCCAGGCCAAGGTCTCCAATTATATCGTCAAGCCGTTCACCGCGGAAACCCTGGGCCAGAAAATAGACAAAATTTTTGAATAA
>CAZTKE010000094.1:2798-5833 GCA_964614055.1 uncultured Desulfovibrionales bacterium
AGGAAAAAAAGGCGGAGCAGCCGCAGGAAGAACCCCGGGAAAGCATCACCCTTGAGAAATTCCAGGTTGCGCATGAAACTGAGAACGGGACCGTTTTTTTGAATTGCCGATTCACCATGAATACGAACAGCAGCAAGCTGGCCTGGGAGATCAATCGCAAGAAAACGGTGCTCAGGGACGCTATCTACTATTACCTAAAGAAACAGGACCTGATTTTTTTGCGGGACAAGCAAAACGCGGACAATCTGAAAAAAGACCTTTTGAGCGTGGTAAACCAGTACTTAAGCAACGGAAAACTTTCCCGACTTCTGATCGAGGAATACTTCATAAAGTAGCTCTTCCCCGCCCCGGATATTTCCGCCCCGCCCCTTGGATACGGACAATCCACTTGACAGCGCATCCCGGTTCCCGGATGCTCTTTTCAACCCCAATGACAAACCGCTTCTTCAAGCCTATATAAAAAGGTATTATTCTTGCTAGAGTATTACTAAAATCCGCTCCGCGACTTTAAGCCCCCGGCTTTGTAAAAAGCCCCGGTGCGGAGCAAACCACAACCTGTCCCATGGGTGACGGCTGATGAACACGTACCAGCAGATGGCCATTCTCCTTTCCCAGACTCCCAACCTGCAAAAGATTCAGGTGGTCAGTCAGGACGCCCCCGCCCAGCAGCAGAGTTTCTTGGGCGCCCTGGCCGCGGAACGGCATAGACGAAGCAGACAACAGGTGCAGCAGGTGGAAAAAAGCGAGGGCCGGATTTTTATCCAGGAAGAAGGGGAAAAAAGGGACAGTCCCCGGGGAGAGCAAAAACCGCGGCAAAAGAAAAAAGCCTCCGAGGAAGAGACAACAACTGATGATCCGAATGTCGACCCGGAAGTGGGCAATATCCTAAACCTGGAAGTATAAAGGCCAAAACCTTTCCCGTTTATAATCATGGACTCATTTCATTGGACAATAATCCTAACCAGCATTATAGAGGTCTTTCTCCTGCTTTTGGTCCTGTTTTTCTTCCTGCGCCTGAAGCGCTCGGAAGCCTTGTTGAACCAGCTGCAGAAAAATCAAAAAGATTTTCTGGAGAAGCTGAAATTCAACGCCACTCTGGAGCAGGAGATGGTGCAAAACTTCGAGGAAAGACAAAAAGAACTCCTGGAGTTGGAAAAAAAATTGAAGACGCGTTCCCGGGAATTGCACAAGCTCCTGGAAATGGCGGACAGTTTCGTCAAATCTCCGCAATTCGTGAGGCAAACGGTAATCAAGGGATACCGCCAGGGAAAGGAGATCTCGGAACTGGCCGATTCCAGCGGGCTTTCCCGGGACGAGATAGAACTTATTCTTGAAAGCGAACAAAACCGAGGGAGCTGATTTGCAGATAACCGCGGCTGGACACGAGAAAATCGAACTCACCATCCTGGTCCCGGTAAAAGATGAAGCCGAAAACATACCGGAACTGGCCGGGGAAATTGAAAAGGCCTGCCTGAATATTGAATCCGCATGGGAATGCCTGTGGATTGATGATGGTTCCAAGGACCTTACGCATAAAACCCTGGAAGAAATAACCCGAAAACATGAAAACCATTTTTTTATTGCCCTGGACCGAAATTACGGGCAATCCGCGGCGCTTTATGCCGGAATGCAGCAAAGCCGGGGCAGACTGATCCTCACCCTGGACGGGGACGGCCAGAACGACCCCGCGGACATACCCGCACTCCTCGAGCTGCAGCAAAAAATGGACGCGGACATGGTCAACGGCATGCGCATCAAAAGACGGGATTCCAAAATCCGCAAATTTTCCTCCCGCACGGCCAACTCTTTCCGCAATCTGGTTACCGGGGAAAGCATAAGCGATGTGGGCTGCTCTTTGCGCATATTCAAGCGGGAATGCCTCAGCGGTGTTTTTCTATTCAAAGGCATGCACCGTTTTATTCCCACCCTGGCCCGGATAAACGGATTTGAGAATATGGAAGAAATCCCGGTTAATCATCGGCCCCGGGAGCGCGGCAAGACCAAATACGGCATAAAAAACCGCTTGTGGGTAGGCCTGCTTGATACCCTGGCCGTGAGCTGGATGAAGTGGCGCAGGGTGCTGCCCCGGATTGAAAGCGCCAACACCCCCGGATATAAGGCAGAGCAGCTGCGATGATAGAAAAGGTATGGATCGGCATAGGGCTTTTTGCCCAGCTCATGTTCTCGGCCCGGTTTATTGTGCAGTGGATCGCCAGCGAAAAGGCCAGACGCAGTTTAATACCCATACATTTCTGGTACTTCAGTCTGGCCGGCGGCTCCATGCTCCTGGCCTATGCCATATACCGCCGGGACCCGGTATTCATCCTGGGTCAAGGCGGGGGGCTGATTATCTACATACGCAATCTGTACTTGATTTTCCGGGAACAAAAAGCAGAAAAAGACACCTCCGAATAGTGGCGAGACCGCTTTGTCATGCGCATCAAGGACAGAACCAGGGAGCTTCTTTATTACCGCTCGGCCAATCCGCGTCAGAAAAAATTCCGGCGGATATATGCCGTGGGCGACATTGTCAGCGGCCATGTGCTTAAATACGTGGGGGACAAAATGGCCCTGGTCCGGATCGAGGATCTGAATCTGCTGGCCAGAATCCGCCCCGGATACCCGGAAGAAAAGATTCTTTCCTTTCAGGTGATTGCCCTGTACCCGGAAATAAAGCTTCAGGAAATGGACCTGGAAGACCGGCAGGGCATAAACCTCCTGGTTTAAAACAATATGCACCACCGGCTTCCCGTTTCCCCGCAGTCGCCCTGGCTGGCTCCCATGGCCGGATTCACCGATCTGCCCTTTCGCATGCTTTGCCGGGCTTACGGATGCAGCGTGGCCTGCACGGAAATGATAAGCGCCAAGGGTTTGTTGCATGCAAACAAGGGCACCGTGCAGCTCCTGCACACCTCTCCCGGGGATGACCCCCTGGTGGTCCAATTGTTCGGCTCCGACCCGGAAACTATCTCCCTTGCCGCCCGCGGCCTGCGGGAAAAAGGGTTTTCCTTTTTCGATCTCAACTGCGGATGCGC
>CAZTKE010000095.1:0-3538 GCA_964614055.1 uncultured Desulfovibrionales bacterium
GCCCTGAAAAACCCCCGGTATCCAAAGGATACCGGGGGTTTTAAGCTCGAATTGTCTACATCTTTACGTTGTTAGTGCCCGCCTGTTCCCAATATACCGGATGCGGCCAGGCTGAGGACCAGTACCTCGGCAATGCAGATAAGGGCGTAAGTACGGTCCTTGCGTACCACATAGCCCTTGAGGATTATCAGGTAGCAGAGAATGGTCAGAAGGGCCAAAAGAGCCATGCCTACAAAATTGAGGAAGTCTCCTTTGTGCAGGAGCAGGGCCCAATTCCATCCGTCCGGGGAATTGGTTATGCGCATATATTCATTTACGCCTTTGTCCCAATTGTTGACAACCAGGGTCAGGTCCACATGGGGAGGGATGATCCCGGTTACATACAGGATATAGGTGATGGTCATCAGGGCTATCCCGGTCCAGGCCCCGATAGCCAGTACATTGGCGTATGTGATTTGTTCCTTGAGTGGTGCTGCCAATTCTTCTTTTTCTTTCTGAGTAGTCATTTCAACCTCCTAGTAATTAACCCAATATTCCAATGCCAAGGCCTTTGTCCATGGCCTTGAGTCCGGCGAAGAGCAGAACGCCGATGACAATATACCGGATAACTTTGGGTTTGGTTTTGGCCAGGAGTTTAACCCCAACCAGGGAGCCAAGCATCAGACCAATTATCGAGGGAATGGCCATGAGCGGGATAATGCATCCTTTGTTCAGATAAATCCAGGCCGCGGAGGTATCAGTAATGGACAAAAGAAATTTACTGGTGGCCACGGAAATTTTGAGCGGTGCGCCCATAACCAGATTCAAAACCGGAATGTTGGCCCATCCGGCTCCCAGGCCGAACATGCCGGCCAGAATTCCGATGAACACGAACAAAATAAGCCCGAGAAGGGTGCGGTGAGTTTTCCATTCGACCAGATTGCCGGAGCTCTGATCGATAAACGCCCCGCGCAGCCCCAAAGCCAGGCCAATGGCGTCCTGCTTGTTTACCACAGGAATCTCCGAGTTTTTGGAAAAAGTAAGCAGCGCGGCAATACCCACGATAGTCGCTCCCAGGCAGACCTGGACGATATTCGGATTGAGACTGGACAGATACAGACCAAGCATGGCTCCGCCGATGGAACAGGTTGAAGCCACAAGGGCAACCGGTAGAGCTAGTCGTAAGCTGGCCAGATTCATTCGCAATAGTCCCGGACCTGCGGCCAGGGCCCCGGCCAGGGCAACCATGAGTCCGGCACCGCGAACAAAGTCGATGTGGAAGGGGAAAAATCCGCTGACCAAGGGGACATAGAGCACGCCGCCGCCGACACCGGCCAGCACGGCTACCACCCCAAGGATAAAACAGAAAAACAGCAGAACCAGTGGCCAGAACCACCAGGGTTTTGTCCCACCCCCGGCGGCAGCGTCTTCAGCGGCCATGGCCACGATCGGAGAGGAAAGAACAACCGCTCCCGCTCCGGCCAGGGCCTGTCCGAAAGTCGTTTTTTTCATGGAAACCGTCCTTTACTTTTTGGTTCTCTTTTGCAACCCTGAGTTACTTTTTGTAACAAACAGGAAAATGTCTATTGGCTTGTGAAACAAATGTCAAGAAAGAGCTTGCCAAATGGAAAAAACTTTTGACCATATAGGAGTAGGCGGTAGGCCTTTGTAGGCGCGCTGCTACCTGTCTATATTCATGATGAAACACGGTTGGCGGATTGCCTTGCTTGATCACACCCGGGTGGGAGAGGTCGTTGCCCTGGAAAGGGAGATATTTTCCCTTCCCTGGGGGTTCAGGGAGTATTCGGCTTTTTTTTGCCAGAATACCGCCCTGGGGCTGGGAGTGGTTAAAAAAGGCGGATTGGCCGGGTTTGTTACCAGTTTCAATCTGCCCGGAGAGCTGGAAATATTGAATCTGGCGGTAAAAAGCGAGTTTAGAAGGCAGAAAATGGCCTCGTCCCTGCTGGAGGATCTTTTGGCCCGTTTTCAAAAGACAAGGAGCGGGGGCAGTGTATTCCTGGATGTCCGGGAGTCCAATCGGCCCGCGATCGCACTTTATTCAAGCTTTGGCTTTGAAAAAGCGGGAGTGCGCAAGGATTATTATCTGGACACAAACGAGGATGCCTGGATAATGCGCCTGGATTTGTAGCCTTGTTTGTATCCGGGTCTTCTCCGGTTTTTCAGGGCCGGATGCAGTATTTGCGGATCGTCTCCCGGTGCTGCGGAAATGTTTCGGTCAGTTCAGCGGCGCTGCCCAGTTCAAAGTCGCGGTAGTCAAAGGCCGGGGAGACAAAGCAGGTGACCAGGGTGTAATCGGCGTCTCCCTGATTGGGATAGGCCCCGAACCAGGTTCGGGCCGGCACCTGAAGTAAAATTTCCTGTCCCGAATGCGGATTCGGACCGAGAAGGGCTTTATCCGGGGTCGTTTTTTCGCCCAGGGAAAACAGGACAAGGGAATTTCCGGCGCAGTAGTGCCATATCTCGTCGTTATTTAGGCGATGGATGGCCGAGAACTGCCCGGAGCAAAGCAGATAGTATATTACCGAATAAAATGGTCGGTCCCCGTTGAATCTGGGAGCCGGAGGGGCACCGAAGCTCTCCGGGGAACACATTATCCGCCGGAAGTATCCGCCTTCGGGATGCGGGGTGAGTTCCAGCCTTTGTATCCAGTAATCAGCATCCTGTATCATGGCCGGTGGAATAACCCCGGATTTTTGCGAATGCAAGAGCGGGCTCAAAGAAAAATCCGGACGGGATTATATTTGAGAAACCGGTCAATCCCCGGGTAGGAAATAAGCCATTTTTGGGACCGGCACAGGCCGATTGTGTTTTTTAGGGAGGTGAAAATGCCCAGGGTTTCGGTTGTCTTGCCCTGCTTTAATTCCGCCGGGTATATAAGACCCTGTTTGCAGAGTCTTAAAAAGCAGACGCTTTTAGATTTCGAAGTCGTGGTTGTGGACGACGGGTCAACCGACGCTACCGCGGGGATAGTTGCCGCGGAAACAGCCGGGGACCCCAGGTTCCGCTTGTTTGTGCAAAGGCACCAAGGTGTTGTTTCCGCCATGAATTCGGGGATAAAAAAGGCCCGGGCAAAATACGTGGCCCGCATGGACAGCGATGATCTCTGCCGCCCGGAGCGGCTGGAAAAACAGGCGCGGTTTCTGGACTCAAATCCGCGGACCGTGATGCTCGGCTCCATGGTGGAGTTCGGCGGTGACCGGGAAAAGGGCGCTGGATACGCACATTATGTGGATTGGGCCAATTCGGTTTTAAGTCCGGAAGAGATATACAAAAACAGGTTTGTGGAGCTATCCGTGCCCAACCCGAGCGCCATGTTCCGCGTATCCGCTTTTAAAGAACACGGGCTGTTTGATAACGGCGATTTCCCCGAGGACTATGAGTTTTTTCTCCGTCTTCTGGATCGGGGGGCCGGGGTGGAGAAGATCCCGGAAAGGCTTCTGGTCTGGAATGATCCGCATAACAGGTTATCCAGAACGGACGAGAGCTATTCCCGGGAGGCGTTTTTCCGGATCAAAAGCCATTACTTGGCCCGCTGGCT
>CAZTKE010000095.1:3638-5810 GCA_964614055.1 uncultured Desulfovibrionales bacterium
TCCGGGCACAAGGTGGCTGTCTCGGACATAACCGATATCCTGGAGGCCAAGCCGGATGTGGTGGTCTTTGGCCGGGGCAAGCCGGGAATGATGAAGGTCCTGCCCGAGACGCGGCAAAAGCTGGAGGCCGAGGGGATTGCCGTGGAGGAAATGCCTTCGGACCGGGCAGTACAGAGGTTCAACGAATTATTTAAGCAGGGCCGGGAGGTGGCCGCCGGATTTCACCTTACCTGCTGATATCCCGGGCGGAGGTTATTTTTTGGTATATATCCAGGGTCTGATTCAGGAAATTCTCTTCTTTTAGCCCGGATATGCAGCGGGACTGTTTTTTAAGTATTTCCTCCCGGTCTTCTTTTCTCCGGAAGCGGCGGATGGCTTCCGCCAGGGCGTTTTCGTCGTCCGGTGTGAAAAGCGCCTCCGGGGACAAAAGATCGGGCATGACTCCCACGGAAGAGGAGATAAGCGGCACCCCGCAGGCCATGATCTCCAGGGCGGCCCGGGCAATGGTTTCCGACCATTTGGAATTTATGATCCCTATATCCAGGGCGCTTATATATTCGGCCGGAGATTCCACCGGCCCGCTTATCCTGCAGATCCCTTGCAGATTGTTTTCCTTTATCCATCCCCGGGCTGTTTCCTCGGTGATGGCCGAGGAAAAGCCGATCAAAAGGAGCCGCAAATCGCGCATCCCTTCCTGGTGATAGAGACGGGCCACGGCCTGTACCAGCTCCTTTTGTCCCTTGACCCGGTCCAGGCGGCCGACTAGGCCTAATACCAGATTATCCCGGGTAAATCCGAATTTTTCCCGGACCTTGTTTCCAGCCCGGGGGGAAGGCTTGAATTTCTGCCGGTCCACTCCGCCCGGAATCAGATGCAGTTTGTCCTTTCCAAGCCTGAACTTAGCGGCGAAGTGATCCCGCATTCGGGAGTTGGTGGTGATAACCGCCTGACAGAGGTGTTTGTGCAACAGCTTGTTTATCGGATTATTTTTGGGCAGGCGCTGGTCCCCCCGGGTGCGGACCAGGGCGAAAGGGTGTTTTTTGCTCCGCAATAAGGGCCAGAGAAAGAAGGACTCCCCGCGATGGCAGTTGACCACGTCCGGGCTAAAGTCCCGGATTATTTTTTTTAGGCTGTAAAAAAGGTTTATGATCCGCAGCGGGTTGTTCGTGTTCAGGGGCAGGGCCCGGACCTCAAGCCCCCATTCACGGGCCTTTGCATAGGCCGGTGAATGCGGCAGGGCCAGGATAAGGACCGCGTGTCCGCTTTCTTTAAGCAGCTTGCCCAGAAACAGGGCATACCAGGCCGTGGCATTGAACCATCTGACGTTTATTACCTGAATGGAACGCATATATGCTTGTATCAGTAATTATTCCGGTTTTTAATCGGGCCTGGTGTCTGGCCCGGGCGGTTGACTCGGTGCTGGCACAGACCATGCCTTATTTTGAGCTTCTGGTTGTGGATGACGGGTCCACTGATTTTTGTTCGGAAATCGTGCAAAAATATAATGATAAGCGGATACGATATTTTTATCAACAGCGTAAAGGCGTATCCGCGGCCCGGAACCTGGGGCTTGAAAAAAGCCGCGGGGATTATATCGCGCTTCTGGATTCGGACGATTGGTGGAACGCGGACAAACTCCGCGCCCAGTTGGAGTTCATGCGCGATGGAAGATGGCATATCTCCCAGACTGAAGAGGTGTGGATAAGAAACGAAAAAAGAGTGAATCCGGGAATAAAGCATGCCAAGCCGGCCGGGTGGGTATTTGAGCCTTCGCTTGAACTCTGCCTTATAAGCCCTTCCTGTTCCATGTTCAGTCGCAGGCTTGTCCCGGAAATAGGGGGATTTCGCGAGGACCTTCCCGCCTGCGAGGACTATGAGTTCTGGCTTAGGGCCTCTCTCAAGAATCCTGTCGGGCTTTTGCCCCGGGAGATGACGGTCCGGACCGGCGGGCACCGGGATCAGCTTTCCGGGAGCATAATCGGTCTGGACCTATACCGTATATACGCCCTTATCGGGATCTTGGGGCAAGAACTTTCCCTGCGGCAAAAAGAGTGTGTTTTGCGTGTCTTGAGACGCAAGGCCCGTATTTATGCTGCGGGGTGCCTGAAGCGGGACAAGCCGGAGGAGGCGCAAAGAATAATCCGTCTGGCAGAAGAAGCCTGCCCGGGCAAG
>CAZTKE010000096.1:0-5809 GCA_964614055.1 uncultured Desulfovibrionales bacterium
CCGCAATCCCGGGCCAGATCAATGCGGGGAGTGACCCCTATGGCCATGACAACCGCATCCGCCTCCAGGAAATCCCCGCTCTTTAAAAATACGCCACGGACCCGGTTGTTGCCGCTGCGCTCAATCTTTTCCACTGTGTCCTGGCAACGGATATTAAAGCCCATGTCCTCCAGTCTGGAAGTAACCAGCCTGCCGGCTTCATCGTCGAAAGCAGCGCTCAATATGCGGGGAGCCAGCTCAACTATGGTCACATCCACCCCGCGGTCGAACAGGGCCTCCGCAGCCTTGAGACCTATAAGTCCGCCGCCTATAACCACGGCCCGGCGCATGCCTTTTACTGCCGTGTCCAGTTCCCGGGCGTCCTCCAAGCTGATAAAGGGATAAACATCCGGGCCGTCCGAGCCCTCTATTGGAGGAAATATCGGATTTCCCCCGGTAGCCAGAAGCAGACGGTCGTACTCCTCCCGACTGCCATCCGAAAGCTCAAAAACCCTTTTATCCCTGTCCAGAGTCTGGACACTAACCCCTAAACGGGTTTTAACCCCTTTTTTTTGATAAAAAATTTCCGGGCGCAGCAGCATCCTCTCCTCCGGGAGCTTGCCGGCCAAAAAGTAGGATATCAGAGGACGGCCATAGGTCATATCCTGCTCCCTGGAAAACAGGGCTATCTCGCCCTGCGGGTCCCGGCTGCGGATACCTTCCACCGCCCCCAGGGAAGCAATGCCATTACCTATTATTGCATAGCGCATTCGCTCACCTCCTCTTCCTCCGCCTCCCTGTATTCCAGGGCCCCATTCGGGCAGGCTGAGACACAGGCCGGAATTTCCCTGTTCGGACAAAGATCACATTTGATTATCTTTTCCTGAAGCGGATGCTGCTTTATGGCCCCGAATGGGCAGGCCATGAGGCAGGACCAGCATCCCACGCACTGTTCCTGGTCGTAGACAACCCGGCCGCTTTCTTCATCCTTGCGCAAAGCGCCGGATATGCAGGCCTGAACGCAGTAGGGATCGTCACAATGCCGGCAGTTCAGGGAGGCTGAAATCCAGCCTTCCTCATAAACGGTATTGCGGGGCAAAAGGCCCTGTGGCTCCTCGTTATTAATGGCCAGAATCAGATCCTTGCTCTGGGAATGCTCCAGCTGACAGGCCAGTTGGCAAAGCCGGCATCCGATGCATACTTCCGGATTTATATATACTCTCTTCATAAACCTACCTTCCAGCGTGCTTAACACCCAAAATATCCATTTCCGTATCGCTAAGGTTCACCGCCCGGAGTTTTTCCCGGTTTCCACGCAGGCTCTCAATGGAATTAAGCCCCATGCCGCCCAAAAGCTCCTCGATCTCATGACCCCAGGCCCGGATGAGGTTGGTCAGTTTACGGGCAGCAATATCCGGATTCTGCCTCTTGGCCAAAGCAGGGACATTGGTGGCGATCCCCCAGGGGCATTTGCCGGTGTAGCATTTCTGGCACATGGTGCACCCCACCGCGATCAATGCGGCAGAACCGATATAAACCGCGTCCGCGCCCAGGGCGATGGCCTTGGCCACATCCGCGCTGCAGCGAACCCCTCCGGCTGCGACCACAGAGGCGTGGTTGCGGATACCCTCATCCCGCAAACGCTGATCCACGGAAGCCAGGGCCAGTTCTATGGGGATTCCCACATTGTCTCTGGTCATGGTCGGTGCCGCGCCCGTCCCGCCGCGCAATCCGTCCACTGCGATAATATCCGCCCCGGCCCGGACCACTCCGGCGGCAATGGCCGCGGAATTATGTACCCCGGCAATCTTGACCGAAACCGGGACCCTGTATTCCGATGCCTCCTTGAGGGCAAAAATGAGCTGACGCAAATCCTCGATGGAATAAATATCGTGATGGGGGGCTGGGGACAGGGCATCCGAACCCTGGGGAATCATCCGGGTCATGGACACGCCGGCTCCAACCTTTTCTCCCGGCAAATGCCCGCCAATACCCGGCTTGGCCCCCTGCCCTATCTTGATCTCAATGGCGGTACCCGCATTCAGATAATTGCGGTCCACTCCGAACCTTCCGGAAGCAACCTGGACAATGGTATTCGCCCCGTATTTATAAAGATCCGGATGCAATCCGCCTTCTCCGGTGTTGTAGACTATGCCTGTTTCCGTGGCCGCCCGGGCCATGGCCTTATGCAGATTGAAATTTATGGATCCATAAGACATGGCGGAAAACATTATCGGATAATCCAGCCTTACCTGGGGAGGAATCTTGGTTTTAAGACGGACGTTCTTGCCGTGTTCTTCCTCGAATTCAAGCCGGTCCGGCTTGCCTCCCAAATAGGTCCGCAACTCCATGGGTTCGCGCAAGGGATCAATGGACGGATTGGTAACCTGGCTGGCATCCAGGAGAAGATGATCCCAATAAATGGGATAGGGTTGGGGATTGCCCATCCCGGACAAAAGCACCCCGCCGCTGTCCGCCTGTTTATATATATTTTTCAAAAAACGGGGCTGCCACAGGGAATTTTCCCTGAATTCAGACCGGTTGCGGCGAATGGTTATGGCTCCGGTGGGACAGAACGCCTCGCACCTATGACACCCCACGCATTTGGTATTGTCGTGAACGACTTTGTTCCGATTCTCATCCCAATAGTGGGCCTGATACGAACATTGTCTTTCACATACACGGCAATTGATGCACAGATTTTCATCCCGCTCAATTACAAAATCGTAATAATTGGAGTTAATGGGCTTATGCAGCAAAGCAGGCTCCTGGAATTATTATTTATAAAAAAGTCTGGGCGTGGGAAAAACTGACTCAAAAAAACAGACTCTCCAACGCAGGGTATGAATTGTTTATATTTCCTCCGCCTTAATTCTTGAATGTCATCAACTAGTGGCCCGGTGCCTGACATCCTCTACTATCCAGACGAAAGAAATCCACTCCCAATAATGAGAACCCTAAATATATTTACAATAAAGTAACTTAATCAGGGAGGATCAGTTCAATGTCGCCAATTTAAGTGCCTGGACACTGAAGTGTCAACATTGTGCAATATTGCGCAAGCGGAAATCGTGGTGAAAAAATAATGCCCGGTTCTGCCGGAAATCAGTATACGGGGGGGGGGAATAGCTCCGGATAAAACTACCAATACTTGGAGTATTGCTTGTATTCCTCTTCAAATTCGCTGACTTTTTCCTTCTGCTCAGGAGATTCGGCCAGGGACTGCATCTTTTCCAGATGAAAAAGGAGATTGGATTTTTTCTTGGAATACAAAAATGAATAACCCATCTGCAGATGGGCTGCAAACATCTTATCCTGCCGGGCATAAACCCGGGCCAGACTGCGGCGAACTCCCGGATCCTCCGGAAGTTCCTTGAGAACTCTTTGCAAAAGGGATTCGGCCCGGGAATTTTCCCCCTGCTCCATCAGAACCCGTGCATAATAAAAAAGGGCCAACCCGTCTCTGGGGGAAAGGAAAACCGCCTTTTGCAGACACTTTGCCGCCTGATGCAAATCGCCGTATGAATAGTAGAAACGTCCCGCCTCGCGCAGAAAAAAAGAATCGTCGCCCGCCATATTCAAAGCCTTTTCAAAGGCCTGAGCAGCTTCTTCTATTCGGTTCAAACGACACAGGGCGATGCCGGTTCCCAGCCACCTGAGGTCGGAAGCCGGCCATCCGGAACGGAAATGACGAAGGGCGATTTCCGGGTCCGAGTATCTGGCCCGGAGTATGGTCTGGACCCGGTATAACCGGCGATCGTTGAATTCACGATCCCTGTAGCGCTCGGGCATTCTTTCCACCCTGTCTTCCAGGTACCCCAGCCTCTCATTTACTCCGGGATGGGTACTCAAGTATGAAGGGATATTCCCTCCGCCGGCCAGGCGGCTGGCCTTGCGGATTTTATCAAAAGCGGAAACCATGCCTCTGGGATTATATCCGGCATCCACCAAAAAGCTCATTCCAAGCTGATCTGCTTGACGCTCGTTTTCCCGACTGTATTTCAGAAGCGCGCTCTGGGCTCCGGCAAGAGACCCGGCCACCAGAGCCTCCGATCCCTCCGAGGACTGGGAACCGACAAACACTCCGGCCAGCACGCCCAGAAGACTACCCAACGAAGCCCATTGCGCTTTTTCTATATTCTGGGCCACATGACGTTCGGACACATGGGCGAGCTCATGGGCGATAACAGCGGCTAGTTCCGCTTCATGATCCACTTCCATGATCAGTCCGGAAAACACGAACATGTACCCGGCGACAGTGGCGAAGGCATTCATGGAATTGTTGTCTATCACATTCGGCTTTATGGGAAAGGGCTGGGGAGGCATTTCCTCATGTATCCGCTCCACTATGTAGCGGATATATCCGGTCACCTCCGGATCATCGATCAGGGTAAACCTGGAACGGATCATCCGGCTGAATTTCTTACCCAGCTCGGCCTCATCCTTGATGGTGAACTCGCCGAACCCGGCCAGGCCAGGACAGGGGAGGGACAAGATAAATAAGATTAAGAATGCGGCAAGTATTTTATTCGGAGCCGGAATAAGCTTCATGGGTTAACCCGGACCTGTCATTTATTCATCAGATCCAGAAATTCCTGGTTATTTTTTGTTCCTTTCATTTTATCCAGCAAGAATTCCATGCTGTCAATCGTGTTCATCGGGGCCAGGACCTTGCGCAGTATCCACATGCGATTGAGAACCTGTTCATCCAAAAGCAGCTCTTCCTTTCTGGTCCCGGAACGGTTGATGTCCAATGCGGGAAAAACACGCTTGTCCGCCAGATACCTGTCCAGATAAATTTCCATGTTGCCGGTGCCCTTGAACTCCTCAAAAATAACCTCATCCATACGCGAACCGGTATCAATCAGGGCGGTGGCGATAATGGAGAGACTGCCTCCCTCCTCCACATTGCGGGCGGCACCAAAAAATCTCTTCGGCCGCTGCATGGCGTTGGCATCCAGACCACCGGACAATACCCTGCCCGAGGAAGTGATTATAGCGTTAAAGGCACGCCCGAGGCGGGTTATGCTGTCCAGAAGAATAACCACGTCCTTCTTGCGTTCCACCAGTCGCTTGGCTTTCTCCAGCACCATCTCCGCCACTTGCACATGACGCTGCGGCGGCTCGTCAAAAGTGGAACTAACCACTTCCGCGTTAACGGTACGCTCCATATCTGTTACTTCTTCCGGCCTTTCGTCGATTAAAAGGACAATCAGATAGGCATCGGGGTTGTTCACGCTGATGGAGTTGGCAATGGTCTGCAAAAACATGGTCTTCCCGGTCCTGGGAGGAGCAACAATCAACCCCCGTTGCCCGGTTCCGATAGGGGCGAACAAATCAATGATCCGGGCGGAATAATTCTCTGCCCCGTTTTCCAGGCGAAAACGCCTGTCCGGATAAATGGGGGTCAGATTATCGAAAAGTACCAGACTCTTGGAATGTTCGGGTTTATCATACCCGACCTCATTGACCCGAAGCAGGGCGAAATAGCGTTCGCCCTCCTTGGGAGGCCTTATCTGTCCGGCGACCACGTCCCCGGTGCGCAGGCCAAAACGCCTGATCTGAGAAGGGGAAACATAGATGTCGTCAGGACCGGGCATATAGCTGTACATGGGAGAACGAAGAAACCCGAACCCATCCGGAAGTATCTCCAGGACTCCCTCGCCGGAAATGCTTCCGTTTTGCGACGCGCAAGCCTGGAGTATAGCAAAAATAAGCTCCTGCTTACGCATATTGCTCGGATTCTCAATGGAAAATTCCTTGGATAACTCCATTAGCTCGGGCATTGACTTACTTTTCAGCTCAGTCAAATTCATGCACTTTTCTCCTT
>CAZTKE010000097.1:0-1552 GCA_964614055.1 uncultured Desulfovibrionales bacterium
GAATCCGGGGCGGTCCCGCCGCTGTGAGTTCCGTTAATGCTTTTTCGGTATCCACTGTCCGGCACTCAATTTTTGGGAGAAAAGTTTTTTGGCTGCTTATCTTGGGCATAAAGATGCAACCGATGACTTTCTAAGTGAAACAAAAAATTGAGTGCCGGACGGGAAGGGAAAAAGACTGGAACAAGCCAGAAGACCTGCCTGAAGACACGCTTTGCTCCGGAAGTACGAGGATGCCCCGGGGTAGTCCGGCAACAAGAAGTTGTTTTCATGTCTATTACAATCAGTACATCGTCGTGGCATATGCTGCGTGGCTTTGAACCCATGAGTCTCTGCGACTGGCCGGGCAGGATCAGTTGCGTTCTTTTTTTCGGGGGATGCAACCTGCGCTGTCCCACATGTCACAATTATCAACTGGCCTGGTATCCGGGGGAGGCCGAGGCCGTGGACGGGAAAAAAACCCTGGAAACCATTTATGCCCGCAAAAATTGGCTGGACGGGGTTGTTCTCACCGGCGGGGAGGTGACCATTCTCACCGGGCTTTTGGACATTCTCGCGGATCTCCGGGGCATGGACCTGGAACTCAAGGTGGATACCAACGGGATGCGCCCGGAAACAGTGAGCACCATTATGGAGAGGGGGCTTGCAGACGTATTTGCCGTGGATGTCAAGGGGCCGTGGGAGAAATACCCCCGCCTTACCGGCGGGCGGGTCGGCCCGGAGGAGGCCGAGGAAAATCTGGACCGGATTTTCGCCCTGGCCAGGCGCAGTCCGGAGAGATTCTATTTCCGGTGCACCAAGGTGCCGGATCTTTCCGAGCGGGATCTGCAAAGAACCGCCGCCTATTTGCCGCGGGGAATGGAGCTTCATTTCCAGGAATATGTTCCAGTCGCGGTAGAGGTAGAAGAAAACCAGAACGCGGCCCAAGCGGCCGAAATACAGGAGGAGCCATGCCCAAACAGATAAAGAAAAGAGACGGTTGCCTGGAGACCTGGTCCACGGAGAGGATCGCCCAGGCCATATTAAAGGCCTTGAATGCCAGCGGCATTAAGGACCCCCTGCTCTCCACCCGGATGGCCAAAAAGGTCGAGGGTAAGCTGTCCGGGTTTGACGTCCCGGAACAGGAGAAGGTCCAGGACATGGTGGAGATGGTCCTTATGGAGTCCCGGCTCTTTGACGTGGCCAAGAAATACATCCTGTACCGGGAGAAAAGGCGGGAATTTCGCAGCCAGAAAGAGGCCTATCTGGATATTACCGACACCATAGACAACTATCTGAACAAATCCGATTGGCGGGTAAACGAGAACGCCAATATGGGGCATTCCTTCCAGGGGCTCATGCTCCATCTGTCCGGATCGGTGCAGGCCAAGTACACCCTGGAAAAATATCCGGAGGAAGTCCGGCAGGCCCACAACCACGGCTATTTCCATATCCACGACCTGTCTTTCGGTCTGGCCGGTTACTGCGCCGGTTGGAGCCTGCGGGATCTCCTCCTGGAGGGGTTCAATCTGGAAGGGCGCTGTTCCTCCGGTCCGGCCAAGCATTTTTCCTCCGC
>CAZTKE010000097.1:1652-5712 GCA_964614055.1 uncultured Desulfovibrionales bacterium
GGTTCAATCTGGAAGGGCGCTGTTCCTCCGGTCCGGCCAAGCATTTTTCCTCCGCCTTGGGGCAGATGGTCAATTTCCTGGGCACCCTGCAGAACGAATGGGCCGGGGCCCAGGCCTTTAACAATATGGATACCTATCTGGCTCCTTTTATCCGCTACGACGGTCTTTCCTATCCGGAAGTGCGCCAGGCCATGCAGAAATTCGTCTTCAACCTGAACACCACTTCCAGATGGGGCGGGCAGAGCCCGTTTACCAACCTGACTTTCGACCTGGTTCCTCCCAAGCACATCGCCAAGGAAGGAGTGATCTACGGCGGGGAGATCACCGACGACTCCTACGGGGATTTCATCCCGGAGATGGAAATGATCAACAAGGCCTTTCTGGAGGTCATGCTCGAGGGCGACTATCACGGACGGATTTTTTCCTTCCCCATCCCCACCTACAACATCACGGAAGATTTTCCCTGGGACGGGGAGGTGGGCCGCCTGCTTTTAAAGCTGACCTCCAAATACGGAGTCCCCTATTTCCAGAATTTCATCAATTCGGATATGTCCCCCGAGGATGTCCGCTCCATGTGCTGCCGTTTGCAGATGGATCTTCGGGAACTGAAGAAAAAGACAGGCGGTCTTTTCGGGGCCGGGGATCTGACCGGATCCATAGGCGTGGTCACCCTGAATCTCCCCAAACTGGCTTTTCTGGCCCAGGGCGAGGAGGATTTTCTGGACCTTATCTCCGAGTACGCCACCCTGGCCAAGGATTCCCTGGAATACAAGCGCAAGGTGATCGCCAATAATATGGAGATGGGCCTTTTCCCCTTTTCCAGCCGCTACCTCAAAAACGGTCTGCGCGGGCATTTCAGCACAATCGGTCTGATCGGCGGGCACGAGGCCTGTCTGAATCTTTTGGGCAAAGGCATTGAAACCGATGCCGGATTGAGGCTCATGCGCAGGGCCCTGAATCATCTGCGCGAGCTGACCATAGGCTTCCAGGAGGAAACCGGGAATCTGTACAATCTGGAGGCCACTCCGGCCGAGGGAACCTGCTACCGGCTGGCCAAGATAGATAAGTCCCTTTATTCCGGGATTATTACTTCCGGCAACGGGGTGCCCTTTTATACCAATTCCACGGCCCTGCCGGTGGGCATATCCTCGGATGTGTTTTATGCCCTGGAACACCAGAAGGAGCTGCAGACCCTGTACACCGGGGGCACGGTGTTTCATACTTTTCTCGGAGAGTCAGTGTCCGACGAAAAATCCCTGCAGGCCTATCTGGTCAAGGCCATGAGCCGGACCAAGCTGCCGTATCTGACCGTCACCCCCACCTTTTCCGTGTGCAAGGAGCACGGATATCTGCGCGGGGAGCATTTTACCTGCCCCTACTGCGGCGAGGACGCCGAGGTTTATACCCGGGTGGTGGGCTATTATCGCCCGGTTTCCAGATGGAACAAGGGCAAGCAGGCCGAATATCAGGAACGTCAGGTGTTTGAGGTGGCCGGATAACAGGTATGAAAAGCCCGAAAAATGTGCCTTAGTCCGCACAATTTAGGTTTACCACCAATCGTCATTACCCGTTTTCCTGATCGGCGTCAGGAATGACGCTGGTGGGGAGGCCGGATGAGTTGGTCAATACCTTTTAGTGAGGAGCGCCCCACCACGTCATTACCCGCTTTAAGCGGGTAATCCAGGAGCGAGGGAGTGGCGTTCCTCTGCGGCTGGCCCTATTCTGTCCACCCTGGATTCCTGTTCGGGGGCAGGAATGACTCTGGTGGGGTGGCCGCATAAGTTGGCCAATTCCTATTGGGAAGGACTACTCCACCCCGTCATTACCCGGCTTGACCGGGTAATCCAAGCGAGGATGCAATATTGCCCCCGGAACACACGGATGGACACGGAAAGGAAGATTTTATCCGCGGATTACGCTGATTTTCGTTGATATGACGGTGTTTGGGTGTTGTGTGATAAAGGTTTTTGTCTGGTTGGAATCAGCAAGCGAAGATCAGATTCAGCCGCTGAAGGAAGGCCAATTCCCGTGTATTCTGGACCCCTGATCGGGGTCAGGGGTGACGGATGTGGAGAGTCCGCATTCGTCGGCCTGTTACTGACCGGGGAGGATTCCCTCCATTCGTCATTACCCGCTTTAGGCGGGTAATCCAGAGCGAGGATTGAATTTAACCGCGGGGGAAGGCTTAGTTCTGTCCACCCTGGATTCCTGATCCGTCATCCCGGACACCGATCCGGGACAGGAATGACGAAAGTGGAAAGTCCGAAAAACGTGGCTTAAACCGCACAATTTAGATTCACCACCCCACGTCATTACCCGCTTTAGGCGGGTAATCCAGGAGCGAGGGAGTGGCGTTCCTCTGCGGCTGGCCCTATTCTGTCCACCCTGGATTCCTGTTCGGGGGCAGGAATGACTCTGGTGGGGTGGCCGCATAAGTTGGCCAATTCCTATTGGGAAGGACTACTCCACCCCGTCATTACCCGGCTTGACCGGGTAATCCAAGCGAGGATGCAATATTGCCCCCGGAACACACGGATGGGCATGGAAAGGAAGATTTTAACCGCGGATTACGCTGATTTTCGCAGATAAAGGTGTAACTGGATCCAGGAGCGAGGAAGTGGCACTCCTCCGGTGTTGGCCCTATTCTGTCCAGCCTGGCCCTCTGATCCGTCATTCCCAGTCAGCCCAATGTGGTTGTCTTGTTCTCATTATCTTATTGTTCTTTATTTCGGGCAGATATTGCAAACCGGGAATAAATATGAAATTAAATTGGGAAATGATATTACTGCCGGCAGAGACGGACGCACGATGCGCATAAAATTTTGGGGAGCCAGGGGATCGATACCGGTGTCCGGGCCGGAGTTCATTCGTTTTGGAGGCGATACCTGTTGCGTGGAGATACGCGGTCCCGAAAACGAGCTTATAATCGTGGACTGCGGATCCGGGCTGCGCCGGCTGGGGAATTCCCTGCTCCGGGAAGGCGTGAGCAGGGTGCACCTTTTTTTGACCCACACCCACTGGGACCATATCCTCGGCTTTCCCTTTTTCAAACCCCTGCACGACCCGGCAGTAGAGATCCTTTTGTACGGCTTTCCCCGTTGGCAGGGCAACACGCACAAGCTCCTTTATGATGTCCTCAAGGCCCCGCATTTCCCGGTGCAGCCCGGGAGCATCAAGGCCCGGATAACCTACCGGGAGTGCAGGGAAGATATCCGCCTGTCCGGGGTAAGGGTCACTGCGGCGCCCTTGTCCCATCCCAACCTGGGCGTTGGCTACAGCTTCCGGGAAGCGGGCAAAAATTTTGTTTTTTTAACGGATAATGAGCTGGATTATCGTCACCGCGGCGGCCTGGATTTTGCCGGCTACAGGGAATTCTGCCGCGGTGCGGATCTTTTGGTGCACGACTCCGAGTATATGGATGAGGACTATCAGCGCACCAGGACCTGGGGGCACTCCCGGTTTTCGGATGCAGTGCGTCTGGCCGCGGAAGCGAAAGTGACCGAGCTTGGGCTTTTCCACCACAATCAGGACCGGCCGGATAAGGGGGTTTTGGAAATGGAGGAAAAAGCGCGGCAGGAGCTTGTCCGCCTGGGCTCGGAAACCGGTTGTTTCGCGGTCTTTCAGGATCAGGAGATCGAGCTCTGATAGATTCCCAAACCGATCTCCCTGAGTGCCGGGTAGAGGGAGAGGATTATCCGGGAGCAGCTGCGATGAGCTCTTTTGCCAGGACCGGTTTTTCCCGGCCCTGCAAAAAGCTGTTTTATTCGCCTTATTATCTGCGCCTGGGCACGTTGGGAACACTTCGGTAATAGTTGCCGGTCATAATGGTCTTCTCCCCGGTAAGTTCCACAGCGGATTTAATCTGCTGCCGGGTCTTTTCCAGAGATTTGCGCACAAGGGATATTATCCCGGTTTTCTGGCTCGGCTTTTCTTTTTGCCTGGCCATGAACATAGTCAACTCACGCATGGAATTCCTCTTTTTGGGATTCTGGATAAAAATTACTACAGCCCTGTGGGCCAAAGGCGATATCGGGTATACCCCCTGCAAAAGGATGTCAAC
>CAZTKE010000098.1:0-5704 GCA_964614055.1 uncultured Desulfovibrionales bacterium
AAAGATCAGGCGGAGAAACATAAAAAATCCACACGCTGTGTCGGAGAGCCTAAAATATCCTTTTTGCCCGGGCCTTAACTTGTGGTTGAAAACTTCCTGTCTCGCAGGTCGCTTTAAAACCAAAAAATGCAAGGCACAAAAAAGTTCAAAGTCACAACGTACTTATCCGCACGTAACGACTTGAACTTTTTTGCTTTGCCATCCCGGGGAGGTTTAAGAGCCGCCCGTTAAAGGCCCGGGCGAAAAGCCCCCTCCAAACCGGGAAAACTCCACTTATCCCCGGCACTTGCAAAAAAACAACCTCCCGCGCAATCATGAACCTTGACTTTGCCTGGCATCTTTATCATTTCCATATTAAAGATGAATCAAAACCAGGAGCTGAACCAATGAAAAAACATTTGCTATTGACCATAAGCCACGATCAGACCGCCCTGGACGCGGTCCGCTTTGCATCCACATTCTTCAGAAACAAGGAGCAGGCGGAAATCACCCTTTTATACATCGCCCCCAATCCCAAGCAGAATCTTGATTACTCCGACAATTCCGGGGACATGGTCACGGACATGGAAAGACTAAGCGCTTCCTATCAGAAGAAAGGAAATGCCGCCCTGCACAAGGCAGCGGAATTGCTGGTTTCCGGCGGATTCGATCCGGATACGGTCAAGACCAGCCTGATTTTCCGTTCCGTCTCCACTGCAACGGACATAGCCGTTCAGGCCAACAAGGGGATGTATGACGCGGTCCTCCTTGGCCGGCGCGGACTTTCTCTTTTGGAGGAACTGGTCGAGGAAAGCGTGAGCAAAAAAATCCTGGAAGAAGGAAGCCAGAGCCCGCTTTGGTTCTGCCGCAAGCCTGAACCGGAGCGCGAGAATGTCCTTTTGTGTACGGACGGATCCAGAGAAAGCCTTTGCATTGCCGACCATATCGGCTTTATGCTCGAACATGAATTGGAGCATAGGATAACCATACTCAATGTCCAGGATGGCTCCAAGGATCAAAGCGAGGCCTATATCGCGGGTGCCAGACAGGAACTCATAAACAACAATATCCCGGAAGAGCGTATTAACGCCTTGGTGATTCCCGGGAAGAACCCGTCCCGGATAATCATGGATCAGGCCATGAAAAACAACTACGCAGCTATTGGAATGGGTCGACGGGGACGAGGCAACACCGGCCTTTCCCGTCTATTCATGGGGTCCACCACCCAGAATATCCTGAAATCCCTGGAAAAGGTATCCCTGTGGGTATGCAGCGGCTAAAAGCCAAAATCTTTTACACAAAATAAGGGACTGCAAAAAAATACAACTCTTTAAAGACAGGTACAGGGAAATGAAAACCAGCAGGTTTAAAAACCCTCTTGCAGTGTGGAAAAATTCCGGCCCGGCGGCCAAGACAGCGTCCGTCATTGCCGGGATATATATCTTATATGTTTTGCTCGGTTTTTTCCTTATGCCGGTCATTGTCCGGGACAACCTGCAGGAACGCATTGCCCGGCATACGCAGCGGAAAACCGAGATCAATGCAGTTGATTTCAACCCCTTTACCCTGGGGCTGACTGTACAGGGGGTAGAGATAAAGCAAAAGAAGAAAAGCGCTCCCCTGTTTTCCGTGGATCTCCTTAAAATCACCCTGCAGATAAGTTCCCTTTTCCGTCGTACCCTGGTCCTAAAGGAGCTTCGGGCGGTTTCTCCCAGCCTGGACATCTCCTTTTACGGCCGGGGCGAATACAATGTAAGCGACCTGTTTCCGGCCAAAGAGAATAAAGAAGACTCCGCCGCTCCGGGGGGGAAAAAACTTTTCCCCTTCTTTGTCCAGGATATAAACGTAAGCAACGGTACCCTGCGATTCCGCGATCAGCCCCGGGAAAAGACCCACGTGATAGACAGGTTCAACTTTGTCCTCCCCAGAATATCTTCCATACAAGATGACCGCGATGAACAGGCCAAGCCCAGGCTGGACTTCCGGATAAACGGAGACCCGGTCAATCTGAACGCAAAGATGTTGCCGTTTGCATCTTCCCGGCAGTCCAGGATCCAAGTGGATTGCGATCAAATAAACCTCACTCCGTACTGGATATACTCCCCGGTTGCAGACAAAATCCAGCTTGAAAACGGCAAACTCGACGCTACCCTGATATTTGAATTTAAAAACACTGCGGAAGGCATCAGGATAAATCTCTCCGGCAAAAGCAGCCTCCGGGACCTTATCTTCAGCACGGAAAAAGAGGGCCGGGTCCTGGAATGCGACCTGGCTGAACTATCCTTGCAAAGATTCTCCCCCATGGCCCGGATTCTGAAAATCCAAGACATAAAACTGGGCCGGACAAAAATAAAAATAACCCGGGACAAGGACGAGAATATTAACTGGGAGGAATATATCCTTTCCCAAACAGCCGGGGAAAAAACCGCGGCAGGCGAACAGGCAAAAACTCCTAACGCCCGGAGCGAATTCAAGTATTCCTGCAGCAGGATATCCCTGCCGGAAATCAAAATCGAGCTGGAGGACAGGAGTACTCCCGTTCCTTTTAAGCGCAGTTTTCAGTTAAACGCTGAGCTGGATGCAATAGACAATTCTCCGGGCAAAACCGGCAAGGCAACGCTGCGGCTAAAAACTGACGGCAAAGAGAAAGTGGATGCCAACGCCTCCCTGGATATAGCAGGGAAAAGCGCCAATATACATGTCGATTTCTCCGCAGTCCCGGCAAACGAGTACACCCCCTATTTCCGGGAATACATCCCCTGGGACCTTGCTTCCTGCGAAGCATCCGGGAACGGGGACCTGACATTCAATCCGTCCGGGAACAACAACCTTAAACTCAGCAACGGGACTCTGCACCTGGACCGGATACAGGTAAAAAAGCCGGACGGCTCCTTTCTGCTTAAAAACGAGAATCTTCGTCTGCAGGGAATAAGTCTGGACAAAGAGAAAAAAAATGTCCTTCTTGAATCGATACGCATGCGGGACGGAGGGATAAAACTGGTCCGCCTCCAAAACGGGGACCTGGATGTGCTCTCCGATATCCGGGAGATGAATCCGAAACAGGAAAAAGAAAGCGGACAGACTGAAACCGGCCCGGAAAAGGAATGGGAAATCCGGCTAAAAGAGCTCATCCTGGAGGAAATAGACACCGGCCTTAAGGACCTGAAAGCGGTGAAACCTGTAGACTTGAGCCTACAGACAGAGAGACTGGTCCTTAATAACCTGCGCCTGCCCTCGGGCAAGGACATAAACTTTGTTTTTACGGGACAGTTCAACAAACAAGGCGGTTTAAACCTCTCCGGCACCCTGGATATTTCCCCGTTTAAGGCCGAAATAAAGGGCCGGGCGGAAAAAATCGATCTGGTTCCCGCAGATGCCTATCTCCCGGACAGTATGCGCATGGATATCCGCAGCTGTTTTTTAAACGCGGATTTCAATGCCCACTTAAAGCACGGGGAAGAGTTGGCCCTGAATACAAAAGTTGACGGGTCCCTGACTTCCCTGGACATCCGGGATATGCAGCAAAAACAGCTCCTGCGGCTTAAACAAATGGACATAAACGGCCTGGACCTGGGCCTGAATCCGAACGAACTGCACATCTCCAAAATAGTTCTGGATTCACCAGGAATCGACCTTGAACAGGACTCTGGCGGCAACCTGAATTTTAAAAAGGCCCTGGGCCTTACCCGGGGAAAAAACGCCACATCCAAAGATCCCGGAGACAAGAAGGACAAGGAACCCTTCTTCCAGACCGTGCAGGTGGATACGGTCCGAATAGAAAACGGGAGTATGCTGTTCAAAGACAAAAATGTATCCCCTTATTATGAAACCCGATTAACAAACATAGAATGTGTAGCCCGTACGATCTCTCAGGAGATGGAAGAGCCGGGGCGTCTGTCCCTGAATGCCACCAAGGACGCTCACTCCCGCCTTACCTTGAGCGGGAAGATAAACCCCTTGGCCAAGCAGCCTTATTCCGATCTGGAGTTCAGCCTGCAGGGCATGGACATGGTCAGCCTCACACCGTATACTATTGAATTCATGGCTTATCCTATACAAACAGGCAAACTCAACTGGAACGGCAATTTCAAGGTCCAGAACAGTACCCTTAAAGGGGAGAACCTGTTTTTGATAGAGAACATGGCCCTGGGCTCCAAGATGGAAAGCGAGGATGCAGCCAATGTTCCGGTTAAGCTGGCCTTGGCCCTGCTCCAGGACTCCCGCGGGGATATGGAACTGGACATCCCCATCAGTGGAAATCTAAACGACCCCCAATTCAGTCTGGGCAAGGTCATTTTCCAGGCCATTATCGGTTTATTCGGGAAAATAGCCACGGCCCCGTTCGCCCTGATCGGCAATATCTTCGGCGGGGGCGAGGATGTAAACCGCATCCCCTATGAACCCGGTAAATACACCCTCACTGCGGAAGCGGAGAAGAAACTGCAGTCAATTATTACCGCGCTGAAAAAACGCCCCCGCCTGCGTTTGAGCATCCAGGGGCACGTAGACATGGACAAGGACACCCGGGTCCTTTTACAAGAACGCCTCCTGCGCAAGCTAAGGCTGGAAAAGATAGAGGACATGGATGAAGAGGAAAAGAAAGCCACGGACTTACATTCCTTAAAAATCGGTAAAGAAGAATACCCGGAATATCTGAGCCGGGCGTATAAAAAACTAAGGAAAAACACGGATAAAAAACTGCCTCGGGCGGACAAGATTTCCGAGACGGAAATGGAAAACCTCCTTCGGGCGCAGACTCCGGTTTCCAAAGACGATCTGCAGGAACTGGCCCTGGACCGGGCCCGGTCCATCCGGGCCTATATCGTGGGCAAGGACCCGGAACTGGGCCAAAGGATCTTTTTGCGCCACGGCTCGGAAAAGGACCTGTCCGAGGAGGGCAAGGCGGAAGCGGTCTTGAGCATAAAATAATACTTGCCCGTGGATCCTAGCACCGCAGTCTCCAAAACAGCGGTATACGATCCGCTCCTTTTAGAGGCAAAAACGCCAAAGCGCTCCCTTTTGATCCCCGAAAAAACAAAGGATATTTATTGTCCACTCAAATCCACAAATCGCGAATTAAAGTCCTGAATGACGCCGAAACCGGCCCGGGTCCGGTTGTATACTGGATGAGCCGGGAACAGCGTCTCGAGGACAACTGGGCCCTTATATTCGCCAAGGAAAGGGCGACTCAAAGCAAAACTCCCCTGTATATAGTCTTCTGCCTTGTCCCGAAATTCTTGCATGCCGGGAAGCGGCAGTATGAATTCATGCTCCGGGGCCTTGAGGAGACTGCAAGGCAGGCCCGGGACCTGAATATAGTTTTTCTGTTCCGTCGCGGAGAACCGGGTGAGGTCCTGCCCGAGGTTCTTTCCCGGCTGAAGGCCGGACAGTTGATTCTGGAAACAGATCCGTTGCGGATAAAAAAGACCTGGAAGAAGCAGGTCCTGGACCGGACCAATATAAGGGCCTATGAAGTCGATGCCCGAAATATCGTCCCCTGGTGGACCGCCTCCTCCAAACAGGAATACGCCGCCCGGACCATCCGGCCGAAGATAGAAAAACTGCTGCCCGCTTTTTTGTATCCCTTCCCTCAACTGGCCCCGCATCCTTTCTCCCCGCAAGACATGGACCAGGAAAATACGGATATAAGCCTTGATCTCCCCACCGGGTCTTCCCTGTGGAAAGTAAACTTGCCCACCCCGGGACCGGCTGCTGCAAACAGGAC
>CAZTKE010000099.1:0-5694 GCA_964614055.1 uncultured Desulfovibrionales bacterium
CCGGATCGGCAGGTCTGTTACTGGCCGGGTGTGGGGTTGTCGGATAAGTCGGTAAACGCCTCATAATGTGGGCTGCCCCCACTCGTCATTACCCGCTTTAGGCGGGTAATCCAGAGCGAGGATCAAGTTTAACCACCGGAGGCTGGCCTTATCCCGTGCACCCTGGACCCCGGATCGGGGTCCGGGGTGACGAGAGAGGTGAGGCCGGATCGGCAGGTCTGTTACTGGCCGGGTGTGGGGTTGTCGGATAAGTCGGTAACCGCCTCATAATGTGGGCTGCCCCCACTCGTCATTACCCACTTCAGGCGGGTAATCCAGGAAGCGAGGATGGAGTTTTCACTCCGGGGGTTGGTCTGGTTTTGTCTATCCTGGATCCCGGCCGGTGTCATTCCCGTTTTGATGCTGGGCGAGGTCGCATTTTTAAGACAGTTTTTTTATCAGTTTGTCAGAAATTCTAAATCCCATGTTTTTTAGGGTAATTATTTCATTGAAGGCGCTTTCAATTATTCGCTTACTCTCCATCTTATAGAGCACACCGATGGCGCCGCTCAGGTTGCATCCCAGTTCTATGGCGCATTTTCGCGCCTTCAGATCATCAAGCAGAATGCTGATTCCTGTATTATAGGATAAGGAAATTGATTCAGCCTCGCCTCGGCCAACCCCGATATTGTCAACCAGAAAATTTGCAAAATAAGTGGGAGCTTTTTCTAAGGAGAAGCAATGCTGCAAGTCGTTCGAGTATTCATTAAAAACCGCCTCGGTCAAAATTATTTTGTCATACGTCAGACATAACGATTCAAGCTTATCTAGTTTTTCAAAGGCGATGAGTACTGAAGTATCGGCAACCACTATTTCCGGGTCAGGCATTGCGGATATCTTCTTCTAAATGCTGATCATCATACTGAATAGGGCTTATTCCTTTTTTGATCAAAAGTTCAGAGAATGCTCGTTCAGAGTAACCGGAGATCTCTGCCGCTTTTCCCAGGGAAACTAAGCCTTGCTGAAATAAGGATTCGGCAAGGATAACTTTTATTTCCTGTTCAGGTATGTTTAGGGATGGTAGTTTTATAACTTGTCCCATTATATCAACCTCTTTAAATTATTTTTTGTTATTGTTAACCATTAAATGGGTGTGTGGCAAGAAAATAAGTGGCTGCGTGTCCAAACTAATTGTAACCCGGACCACATACTCATCAAGTCTTGCACAATTTTTTACAATTCCCTTTTATTTTTCGCTTTTCGGTAGCAAAATTTGCTTTACTTGGATGTTGGGAGGGGGTAATAGAAAAGATAAGGATGAAATCCATAAAATCCGGGGGGAATGCGGGATGAGTGCGGTAATCAGAAATTTTGGACTTTGCTTGGTTTGCGCGATCTTGCTGTCCGTGCCGGCAACAGTTTTTGCCTATGGGGACGGAGGGGGTTCGAGCGGAGGTTCCAGTGGCGGCTCCAGTGGCGGCGGAGGAGGATCCGGGGGCGGGGACGGAATGACCGTTCCGGGAATGATATTTTTTGAGCCGGAGGAAGGAAACATTGAGGATGCCGGGGGAGAAATAATCATGACCGACTTCCCGGAGCCGGGCCAGCCTTTTATCAGCCAGGTTGGAATCTGGGATATTGCAAAAGAAATGTCCCAGGAGCAAAGGGAAGAGATTGCAAAAATTGCCCATGAAAATGCCGGGTACTGGGATACCACTGTGGCAGTAGCCGAGGCCGCAAATGAAGCGGGAAAGATTGTGGAAACCGGGCTCGCCTTCACCCCGGTGGGGGCTCCGACCAAAACCGCCATTTCCGTGGCCCGCGGGTACGCGGAGGGAGGCGGAGAAGGCGCGGCCACCAGCGCTTTGGTGAGTGTGGCAACCGCCAAAGCACCTCCGGTGGTCGGAATAGCGGTGGATAAGGCGGTCTCGAACGGCGCTCCGGTACCCTCGGTAACCCCTCCCATCGGAGGTTCGGCGCCTTCGGCACCCAGCGGGGGCACGGGACCGGCTCCGGCCGAGGAATCAATCCGCAACCAGTAGCACCCAAAGCAAATTATTCCTAGCTGTTTTTTAACTGTTATGGGAGGTTTTAATGTCCAGAAAACTGATCTTGGCGGCCGCGATTTTGGCTTTTGCCTGGGTCGCTACAGGTTGCTCAGCCCTGCAGAAATTAAAGCAGCCCAATACCGAATTTACCCGGGCTCCGTTTGAGGTGCCTTCAAAAGCCGTTAGTCCGTTGGCAAAAAAGGATGTCCCCAGGGACGTCAGTCTGGCAACCGCGGCGATAATCAAAAAAATGCGTCATGAACCGGGAGGTGTTCCCGGAGTGAGCTTCAGTTCACCCGGCAGTTACCAAATCCCGGACAGGGATTTTGACTGGCAGGGCCTGTCGGTAACCAAAATAACCATTGTCGATCACTGGGCTAGAAAATCCGGCAAAGGCTGGCATAGTTCCAAGTTGCGCGGAGTGCTTCAGTTTTCCGACACACTGGGGCGGAGAGCCCTTGTAGATTACCTTGTAGATTATAGATTCTCCCGGAGAAAGGTGGTTATTGATAGAGCCCGGGTTATGCCTGTGGCCCCGTTATTTCCCAATACCCAGGCGTTTTTCATTCAGGCGGATAAGCTGAAAGAAATAGTTGCCGCCCAGCCTGATTTTGTTTCTTTTTATACCCGGATAGTTTCCGATGCGTATTCCATGAACCCTACCCCGGAAGAAGTAAAGGAGCATCAGGCCCTTAAGAAAAAGGGTTTTTTTGATCGGCTTACATATTCTTCCGGTAAGGAGCGAAAGGATATTTTCGTGCTTGTTTTTGTCATGGACCGCCTCACCCCGGACGCCGCACTTGATGTTGTCGTGAGCAAGGATCTGTATGAAAAAAATACCCTGGTCAAGGCTGCGTATATGGATTTTAGCGGCTGGAGGGTGGCTGTTTTCGGAGGCAATTTCGCCCTGGATCGGGATAAGTTTTATGCCAAGGTCTATTACAAACCGGCCAATGGCGTCCTGCCGCAGGGCAAGGACAAGGTCCTTATTGGTCTTTTTGATTCCCAGAAAAATTACCGGGATAAAGGGGGATCAGCTGCGGAGGGTCCGCTTGCGGCCGGGAGCAGGCTTCTGGATGTGTCCGACAAGAATGACGCGGCCCTGATTCAGTCCAGACTGGCTGAACTCGGGTTTTACAGAATGAAGATAGACGGAATGTGGGGGGCGGGCTCAAGGGCGGCCCTGAAAGATTTCCAGATGAGAGGCGGCCTTCAGCCTACCGGGAAATGGGGCCGGGGCACCCAGATGAAACTGTTTGCCGGAACAGGGAGATAACACCTTGCATTTAGTTGTATCTCAATTTTTGTAGCTTTTTGCCTGTTTTTTAAACGATCCGAGTTATTTTTACGACCTCTAACCCAGCCGGTTTAGAGGTCGTAAATTTTTGAATTTATAACCCGAAGCGAGCTTTGCCCGCAAAATTTTTATGACAGGGTTTCATGAGTAGGCACAAAAATCATCTTCCGTCCGTGGCCATGCTCTTTCCTTTCGTTCCCGGTCCGTAGGTTATGGCCCGTGGTATTGTGGCGCTCTCGGGAATGAATTCCGGAACCATGGCCGCCAGATCATTGCTGCTGAACCGGAACAGGCGGATGGCCGGACTGGCATTTCCTTTGTTGTTGATATGCGTCAGGTACAGTTCGGTAAATGGGGAATTGGCCTTGGAGGTGAACACCAGCCATTTTGAATTCGGGGACCAGGAATGCCAGGAATTCATGACCGGCTGGTTGCTCTCAAGCTCCCTGGCCCGGCCCCCGGTTGCCGGAACGATGTACAGTTTGCTGTATGGCTGGAGAACGAGTCCGGTGGGGCTTCTGGTATAGACGATCCATTTCCCGTCCGGCGAGTATCTGGGAAAATAGTTGCTGAAGCCGTTGTTGCTTGCCCCTTCAAGCGGCCTGGCCGTCCCTCCTTTGCCCTGGTTAAAGGGCAGGGTGTAGATGTCGAATTTTACCGGATACTTCTTGTTCAACTGGAATATGTTTTGGTTGGAGCTTTCGTTGTATACGGTTTTGTCCAGGACCTTGCCGATTAGAGCCGGTTCGACTGGAGCGGCGGAAAAGGCTATGCTCCTGCCGTCCGGGCTCCAGCCTGGGCCGGTTTGGACCATGTCCTCCCGTGCGGCTCCGGGAAGGAGGTCTATCTTTTTTGTTTGGGTGTCAAAGACAGCTAGTTGACCGGTGGCCGGAAAAAAGAGCTGAGAAAAATATACATCGCTCATCTGAACAAAAACCGAGGTTTCGCTGACAGTGCCCGCGATATATCGGCCCTCGGGGGAGAGCCGGGCGAAGAGGCCCATGCTGTAATCCGCCGGGGGGCAGGCCGCGAGGCTGTTCCAAGAATATATAGAATCTTCATCTATGGTTATTTTTCCGTCCATGGTAGCGAATAAAAAGCCTCCCTTGTCTCCCTTGAAGTCTGTGTCCAGAGTCAGATGGTCTCCCCGGGCGGAATAGGCATGGCAATTGGCGCATATTGGGGGGGAAGACATGATCGCCCGGGGCGGGGCGTAAGAGTCCACTTCTCCCAGCAAGAGTCCTGTTTGCTCGGGGTTTTTCAGGGCCTTTGAAAACGGCAGGGGTTTGCGCATAAACATTATCCGGGCATTGACCCCGTCCCTGGAGAAGCTAAAATCCATTTTGGCCCGGGAAACAGCCTTTCGGCTATCTTCCCCGCCCGAGCCGGAAATTGTGATTTCCAGCCTGTCATTTCCTGCCGCCTTTTTAATCTTTTCCCATGTGCTTGGCTCAGGCAACCACCAGGGATTCTTAAGCGCGATTTCAAACAGAATTCGGCTGCTTCGGCTTATCCGGAGTACCCATTTTGTGCTCTGTGAGCTGTCTTTCCACAAAAAGCGGGGGGAAGCCATGTCCGGGGGATATATAGTCCCGGGCAGTGGTTCGGTGATTTGGATGGAGTGCTGGGCTGGGCTTTGTACAGCACCTGCTGGATGTGCAGATACAAGGAGACAAAGGCCCGGGAATGTCAAAAATGCAAGACAAAGGAGTTTTGTCCGGAATATGTGTGAAATAGTTTTTTTGATACTGTGCATGTGAGTATTTGGGGTGCTGGGTTTAAGAGTTTTTAATGAGAAACTTGAAATCAAGCAATTGTTTTTTGCGCGGACTCATGTCCCAGAGAATGGCCTTGCCTGTTGCATTCTGGACCTCTGATCCGTAATTTTGGTCCCGGACCTTGATCCGGGACAGGGGTGACGGGAGTGGGGAGCCCCCGCATTAGTCGGACTGTTTCTTAGCGTGCGGGTTTTCCCCCACTCGTCATTACCCGCTTTAGGCGGGTAATCCAAGCGAGGATTGAATTTTCATTTCGGGGGTTGGTCTGGTTCCGCCTATCCTGGACCCCGGATCGGGGTCAGGAATGACGGGAGTGGGGAGCCCCCGCATTAGTCGGCCCGTTCCTAACCGGGTGGGGCTGCCCCCACTCGTCATTACCCGCTTCAGGCGGGTAATCCATAGCGAGGATTGAGTTTTCACTCCGGGGGTTGGTCTGGTTTTGTCTATCCTGGATTCCTGATCGGGGTCAGGAATGACGGGAGTGGGGAGCCCCCGCATTAGTCGGACTGTTTCTTAGCGTGCGGGTTTTCCCCCTCCCGTCATTACCCGCTTCAGGCGGGTAATCCAAGCGAGGGTCAAATTTACCCTTTGG
>CAZTKE010000100.1:0-5624 GCA_964614055.1 uncultured Desulfovibrionales bacterium
GGCGGGGCCTCGGAAGAAAAAATGTCCCGGGCCCTGGATATCCTTTGCCGGGATGAGTCGGTCCGGGTGATATTTATCAATATTTTCGGAGGAATCCTTTCCTGCGCCAAGGTAGCCCGGGCCATGTGTTCCGTTTTGAAAAGCAGTGCCGGAGAAAAGGAAATAATAGTCCGCTTTTCCGGGTTCGAGTCCGATAAGGCCCGGGAGATAATCAGCAAGGCCAATCCAGGCCGGCTGCGTCTGGCCGAGGATCTCACGCAAGCGGTCGATCTGCTTTGCGAATACAAATCCGGACAGACCGAATCCCGTTTCCGGCACCTGAAATTCCCGGAACAAAATTTTTCCCGCATCCAAAACACTGCAAAGCCTTCAAAAAAACTGCTCCCGGATGACTGCGGGGTGCTTGTCCAGGGGATAACCGGGAAGGAAGGCATGCTTCATACCCGGATGATGCTTGATTACGGAACCCGGGTAAAGGCCGGGGTAACTCCGTTCAAGGGCGGCGCGGATGTGCACGGAATCCCGGTGTACAATACTGTAAAGCAGGCCTGCCGTGAACACGAGATAGGCGCTTCCATCATTTTCGTCCCCCCGGCCCTGGCCGCGGACGCAATCCTGGAGGCCGCGGACGCGGGTATAAAATGGGTGGTGTGCATAACCGAGGGCATCCCGCAGCAGGAAATGCTCCGGGTAAAAAAGCATCTTGCCGGAACAGGCACCCGGCTTGTAGGCCCGAACACACCGGGACTCATCATTCCCGGTCGGATCAAGATCGGGATCATGCCCGGGGATGTGTTTACTCCGGGGCCGGTGGCTGTTTTGTCCCGCAGCGGCACACTTACCTATGAAAGCGTTTATCGGCTGACCCGGGCGGGCATAGGCCAGTCCGCGTGCGTCGGGATCGGCGGGGACCCTTTCGTGGGTTCTTCATTTAAGGATATCGCCCAACTCCTGCTGGATGATCCGGCCACAAAAGCCCTGCTCGTCCTGGGGGAAATAGGCGGCCGGGCCGAGGAGGAACTGGGCGAATATTTGAGACAAAAAGGGTTTGACCGCCCCCTTTTCGGATTTATTGCCGGACAGACCGCTCCCCCGGGGAAACGCCTGGGGCACGCCGGGGCCATCCTGGAAAACGACTCCGGGATCGAGGGCAAGCTTAAAAAGATGCACGAAACCGGTTATACCGTTTGCCCGGATTTGACCTCAATAAGCGAGCGCATCGGCCGTATTTTGGCTTGATATTAAAATCCCGGATAATGTCTATATGCTGGAGATAAAATGTATTTACACGGGCAAGCTTAAACAGGAATTCGCCCGGCAGGGATGCGCGCATTACCGCAAGGGCATAACGCGCTTTTTCCCGCTTGGGGAAACGGAGATAAAGGATTCCTCCGGCCGCGATGTGCAGAAAAAAGTCGCCGACGAGGGCCGGGATCTCCTTTCCCGGGTGGAGAAGCAGGATTTTTTGATCCTCCTTTCCGAACACGGGAAAAAAAAGTCCACCCAAGAGTTTGCCCGTGCCCTGTCCGACTGGCTGGAAATGCCCGGGAAAAAGCCCTGTTTTCTAATCCCCGGGCCTCACGGCCCCTCTCCCGAGCTTAAGAAAAATTCCGATCTTATCCTTTCCTTAAGCCCCATGACCTTTCCCCATGAACTGGCCCGGGTAATGCTTTTGGAGCAGATATTCCGGGCCGCGGCCATAATCCGCAATTTCCCCTACCACAATTAATTTTCCATCCAATTTATCGTGTACACGATTGACTGTCTCCCCCCATCCACCTGTAAAAGGCGTTTTTTGCAATTGGCTCGTCTCAAGAATCTGTGCAAAGCATCTTATCTTGTTAGGATTTCTTTCTTCGGGATCGAAATCGCTATCGGGATCGGAATCGACCCCATAAGCCGAAGATTCCTCTCGCACCGAACCACATATTATTTCGATTTCGATAGCGATCCCGATAGCGACAGCGATTTGGATAATCCAACGGTTATTCAACTCAACAGTTTTTAATAAAAACCTTTAAGTTCAGGTATTTAAGTGTTGCTCGTAGGTTTTTTGCAACAAAATTTTGCACAGATTTGTGCGAGGAACCTTGCAATTTCCCTCTTGTTTTTGCCGGTAAAGTTTTATAAGTATGGAAGCAAGGTGAAAACTAACTTTTAACCCTACAAGGAGCCCGACCCCATGAAAGCCATGCGCTTTTCAAGCAAACTGCTTATCAGTTTTTTCGGGGTAGTCCTTTTAACCATCCTGATAACTTCCGGTCTGACCTTCTGGAAGATAAGCGATTCCCAGTTCACCCTGGGCGAGGATATCGTTAAGAACACGGTGGTTCAGCTGGAAGACTTCCTGAATATGCAAAACGATGTCCTGCAGGAGAAGATAAACTCCGATCTGAAACTCATGCAGGGGGAAATAAATCGTCTGGGCACCCCGTTTCTGGACGAGGTGCAGACCATTGATACCCGGATCACCAATCAGATCAGCAAGGAAACGGAAAGGGTATCCATCCCCACGCTCAAGCTGGGCGGGCAAAAGGTAAACAACAATTTTGAGCTGGTGGATCAGGTCCAGGACATGGTCGGCGGGACCGCGACCATATTCCAGGTCCTGCCGGGCAAGCTCTTGCGGGTGTCCACCAATGTGAAGAAACTGAACGGGGAGCGGGCCGTGGGCACATACATACCCTCCTCCAGCCCGGTGTATAAAACGGTCATGCGCGGGGAAACATACCGGGGCAAGGCCTATGTGGTAAACGCCTGGTATCTGACCGCGTACAAGCCCCTGAAGGACAAAAACGGGAACGTGGCGGCCGTTTTGTACGTGGGCCGGAAAATAATGACCCCGGATCTGAAGAACATGCTCGGCCGGATGAATGTAAAAGGCAAGGGCTATCCGTTTATTTTCAACTCTAAAGGCGAATTCATCTATCATCCAAGTGATGAAGTGGCGGAAAAGAACCTAACCGACTTTCCTTTCGGGGAAAAGATGCTCCAGACCAAGAGCGGCCTGGTCAGCTATGACTGGCAGGGCGAGGACAAGGTCACCTATGTCTCACACTTCAAGCCCTGGGGCTGGTATCTGGCTTTCGGCCTGGACAAAAACGACATGTATTTCGGCATGAACAGGACCCTGGCCTGGACCACGGCAGCCAGTGTTGGATTATCCCTTCTAGTGGCCGTCCTGCTTATCTATCTGGTCATAAGGTCCCTTATAAAGCCGCTGCAGAATATCTCCTCCGCCTGCGGGGAGATGGCCGAAGGCAACTACGAGAAACGCATCGATTACAGTGTGAACGATATAATCGGCAAGACCGCTGGGTCCATAAACAACATGGCCCGGGAGATCGAGGACCGGGTGTTTTATCTGGAATCGTTTAAAAAGGGCATATCCGTGCCCATGTTTAGTGTAAACTCCGGGGACCGCAAGATTAACCATTTAAATAATGCCATGTGTGATCTGGTCGAGGTCTCCTCGGAAAAGGCCCTGGGCAAAATGACCGCTTTTGAGCTCCTAAACTATTCCTCCATGGACGAATGCCCCATCTGCGGGCCGATTACTGATATCGTCCTCAAGCAGGGCAAGACATGGTCCGGGGAAGCCACCTTCAAGGACCGCAAGAAAAAGGAAAAGACCATCCAGGTCTTTGCCTTCCCCACCGCGGACCGTAACGGGGAGATCCTGGAAGCCAACGTGATTGTCCAGGATATCACCGAGATCCGTCAGAATGAAGAAATCATGCGCACTCAGGCCGAGCGCCTGTCCAAGGCCGCGGATTCCCTGACTGAAGTGGCCGACCTGCTCGCTTCCGCCTCAGAGGAGCTCTCCGCGCAGATAGACCAAGCCACAAAGGGTGCCGAGCAGCAAAATGAACGCGCCGGGGAGACCGCGACCTCCATGGAGCAGATGAACTCCACGGTCATGGAAGTGGCCAGGAACGCCTCCAATGCGGCCGAGGGCGCGGACCAGGTCCGGCAGCAGGCCGAGGAAGGCGCGGACGTGGTCAACAAAGTTATCCAGGCCATCAAGCGCGTGGACTCCATGACCGGAAGCCTGCGGGAAAACATGAATGAACTGAGCGGCCAGGCCAAGTCCATCGGAGAGATCATAAACACCATTAACGATATCGCCGACCAGACCAATCTCCTGGCCCTGAACGCGGCAATCGAGGCCGCCCGGGCCGGGGAACACGGCCGGGGTTTCGCGGTAGTGGCCGACGAGGTGCGCAAGCTGGCGGAAAAGACCATGTCCGCGACCAAGGAAGTGGAATCCGCCATTTCCACCATCCAGGACAGCACCCAGAAGAACGTGCAGGAGACGGAAAACGCGACCGCGGCCGTGGAGGAAAGCACCAAACTGGCGGACAATTCCGGCCAGGCCCTGAACAAGATCGTCTCCCTGGTCAAGGACAGCACGGACCAGATCCGGGCCATTGCCACCGCTTCCGAGGAGCAGTCCGCGGCCAGCGAGCAGATCAACCAGGCCGTGGAGGAGATCAACAAGATATCCACGGAAACCGCGGACGGGATGCGCCAGTCCTCCCAGGCCATCTCCGATTTGGCCGCCCAGGCCCAGAAACTGCACAAACTGGTGCAGGAGATGAAAGATATAAAGGATGAGCAGGAAGACGCCGCTGATGACGCGGCCAAGGTGTAAATCACCTTAGACATATAAATAAAAAAGGCCGGGGAGTCCCCGGCCTTTTTTATTTATCTTCGGTCCTTTTTATTCTGGCCCCGACAAGCTTTAGTTTCTCTTCCATACGTTCATATCCCCGGTCCAGATGATATATCCTGCGCACCTCTGTGCTGCCCTCGGCAACCAGTCCGGCCAGGACCAACCCGGCACTGGCCCGCAGATCCGAGGCCATGACCGGAGCCCCTTTCAGACGCTTTACTCCCCGGACCATGGCATTTTGCCCGGAGAGTTTTATATTCGCCCCCATGCGAATCATCTCCAGGGCATGCATGAACCGGTTCTCGAACACGGTTTCCTGGATTATTCCCGATCCCCTGGACACAGTCATAAGGGCCATGATCTGGGCCTGCATGTCCGTGGGAAAGCCGGGAAAAGGAAGAGTCATCACATCCACATCGCAAAGGGGATGCGAACACCCGACCCTGACCCCGTCGTTTTCCGGGGTAATCTCAAGACCCATTTCCCGCAGCTTGAAAATAACCGCATCCAGGGCCTTAAGCGGGCATTGTTCCAGCAAAAGCTCTCCGTTGGTTATACCCGCGGCCACCATGTATGTACCGGCCTCGATGCGATCCGGCATGACCGCGTATTCAGGCCTTGCATCCGCACATAACCTGCTTTTTCCCGTGATCCGCAAGACACTCGTTCCCTGTCCGCTTATCTTCGCTCCGCAGCAATTCAAAAAATTGCACAGGTCAGCCACTTCCGGCTCCCGGGCGGCGTTTTCCAAAACGGTCTCTCCGTCTGCGGTGGCCGCGGCCATAATCAGATTTTCCGTCCCCCCCACAGTGGGGAAGTCGAATTGGATATGCGCCCCGTGGAGTCCAGAACACCTGCCGATTATATATCCGTCCTTTAGCTCGAACTCCGCCCCCATCTGCTCCAGGGCCCTAAGATGCATGTCCACCGGCCTGGAGCCTATGGCGCA
>CAZTKE010000101.1:0-1557 GCA_964614055.1 uncultured Desulfovibrionales bacterium
ATCATACAGGGCCAGGGTCCGCAGGCAGTTGAGCAGAAAGTCCCGGCCGGATCCCGGGCCGAGACTTTCGCCCGGCAGCACCAGCTCATACCTGCCGCCCCGTGCCTCCGCCTCCAAAACGAGAGAGGTCAGCATGCTCAGCCTTTCCTCCCCGTTCATTTCCGGAAAGTCCTCCCAAAAAAAACGCACATGCGCCCCGCTGTCCCCGGAATACTCCTTGCTGCGCAGCCCCAGACCCTTTGCCGAGGCCTTCCAGGCAATAAGCTGCATGCGGTCCCCGGGTATGTATTCCCGTATGCCGGTAAACTCATTCCCGGACGCGGGACTGCCGCTGGCCTCGGCCCGGGCGTAGCGGGCCAGCACCTCCTCCCGGGAGAAATATTTCGCCGGATAAACCAGGGTATGGTGATCCGGCCGGAACCTGTGCCAGGCCCGGCACAATCCGAAAGGATATTCCGAACTCAGTTTTAGCTCCGGGAGGGCATGCATGCCTCTGTGGGCGGTGCGAAACAGAAACTCCACTCTGGTTTCCGCCTCTCCGGGCAGATCCAGGTTTGTCTTTCCACCTTCACCGGAACTCAAAGCAAGGCCGAACCTGTCTTTTCCCGGATTTTTTATAAACAGGCTGCACGCGGATGTTTCCCCGGCAAAAACAGGCTCGGACCTTATGGAATCAATAACCAGATTCTTTACCTGGGCATGGGTGTGAACCATGGACACAAAAAACATGGAAATCAGGACAAAACCCAGGGCGAAGGCCAGATTGTTGTGATAATTGACCGCGGCTATCAAGACCGCGACAAGCACGGCCGCGAAAACCATGCCCAATCCGGTGGGAAGGATAAAGCAGTATCTGGAGGGAACATTATAGGGCAATGTACTGAAAGGGGGTCTTTTAAGCAGGTACCGCAGTTTTTTAAAGGGAAACGGATACATCTATATCGGCACCGGAACCCGCTTGAGAAACTCCTCGATCCTGTCCCGGCCGAACTCCCTGCGGGTCTGCACGTCCCGCAGCCTGTGTCCGGCCACGGGAAAAAATATCTCCTGCACATCCTCGGGCAGGACATAATCCCTCCCCTGGAGAAAAGCCCTGGACCGGGCGGCCTGCAAAAGACTCAAACCGGCGCGGGGAGAAAGGCCGGTGACAATTCCCTCCTCCTTCCGGGTCAGATCCAGGATGTCCTGGACATAGGCAAGCAGGGTATCCGAGGTTTTTATCTCCCAGATCCTATCCTGAACCTTGAGCACCTTTTCCGGGGTGAATACCGGAGCAAGGGATTCGGCCCTTTCCTTCATCCGCCCCGTGCGCAGAAGCTCGCGCTCCGCCCCGTGACCCGGATAACCCAGGGTAATGCGCATAAGAAAGCGGTCCATCTGGGACTCGGGCAAGGGGAATGTCCCGGACTGCTCCTGCGGATTCTGGGTGGCGATCACGAAAAAAGGACGTTTCAGATCCCGGGTTTTTCCCTCCAGGCTGACCTGCCCCTCTTCCATGGCCTCCAGAAGGGCGCTCTGGGTCTTGGGTGTGGCCCGGTTGATCTCGTCCGCCAAGAG
>CAZTKE010000101.1:1657-5592 GCA_964614055.1 uncultured Desulfovibrionales bacterium
CTTACACTTTGAACAATTTCTTCCGTTTTAGTCATAACTCCCGGCCTGGCTCTCCAACATGGCCTATGGATCTTTTATGTTTCATTTGATGCTTTTAACGAGAGGCCCGGCACTCAAATTTCAAATTTGAGTGCCGGGCAGGAAGCTTGGCCTCTAAAAGGATCAGGCGGACGAAACCCACATCCAACTTCGAGGACCCTCCCGGCCTTTGGCCCGTAATCAGGAAAGAAGATCAGCCATGGAGTATAGCCTGCCCGGCTTTTGCTCGGCCAGCCAGGCCGCGGCCCGAAGCGATCCCTGGGCGAAAGTCTCCCGGGAATGGGCCCGGTGAGTGATCTCGATGCGCTCCCCGGGGCCGAAAAAATACACGGTGTGGTCCCCGACCACGTCCCCGCCGCGCAGGGTCTGAACCCCGATCTCCCGGCTGTCCCTTTCCCCGATCATCCCCTGACGGCAGAACTTGCCGTTTTGGTCCAGGTCCAGGTCCCTGGCCTCGGCCAATACCTGAGCCAGTTTGAGCGCGGTCCCGCTGGGGGCATCCTTTTTATGCTTGTGATGCGTCTCGGATATCTCCATATCGTATTTTTCGCCCAAAAATTCCGCCAACTTAGGAAGAAGCCTCAAAAGCGTGTTTATGCCCACGCTCATGTTCGGCGCCCAGAATATCGCGGTTTTTTGGGCCAGCTCTTCCAATTCCCGGGTCTGCTCCCGGGAAAACCCGGTGGTGCCCAGGACCGCCTTGCAGGAATGCTTGCCGCAGCTTCGGACCAGCTCCATGCTGGATTCCGGAGCGGTAAAATCCACCACCACCGCTCCGGGATTTTCGGCCAAGGCGGCTTGCAGATCGGTAAAGACCCCTGACCCGAACCGCTCCAGATCCTGTTCCTTGCCCGGGCGCTCCACAACGCCGACCAGATCCAGGCCGTTCTCGGCCGCGGCCAGGCCGGCAATAGTCGAGCCCATCCTGCCGTTGGCTCCGGTGACAATAATCTTAACCGACATAAAATCCCCCTATCTGAATTTATTTATCCCAGGGGTTACCCCCTTAAAAACCGTGGCTCTCCAACGCAGAGTGTATATTTTTTTATTTTTTTCCACCTACACCGAAACTACTCATCAGGCAAAAGGCGTAAGAACTCCTCTTCGGAAAGCACACTCACCCCGAAATCTTCGGCCTTTTTCAGCTTGCTCCCCGGATCCTTGCCCGCCACCACATAGTCGGTTTTCCCGGAAACTGAAGAGGCCACCCGGCCCCCGGCCCTTTCTATTCTTTCCTTGGCTCTGCTTCTGGGCATGGAATCAAGGCTTCCGGTAAGGACAAAACTCTTACCCGCCAAATCGGAATCCCTGTTCTTTTCCCGGGAAGACCGCGCCCGGGGCCAGATCTTAAGATCCCGGAAACGCTCAAGCATCTCCCGGTTGGCCGGATTGGCAAAAAACTCCCTTATGGACGCGGCTATTTCCGGGCCGATATCCGGTATTCTCTGCAGGGTTTGCGTATCCGCCCCGGCCAGTTCATCCAGATCGGAAAAATTGCCCTCCAAGATTTTGGCGGTCTGCTCTCCCACCAGGCGAATGCCCAGAGCTGTCAAAAACCCGGACATGGTTACGCTTTCTTTGGCCTCGTCTATGGCCCGGAGGATATTGTCGGCCAGTTTCTCGCCCATACGCTCCAGGGGAAGCAGATCATCTTTTTTCAGTGTAAATATATCCGCGGGAGAGCGAAGGATTTCCTTTTCGGTCAGGGTCTCGATCCATTTGCCGCCCAGACCTTCTATATCCAGACCGCTCTTGGACACAAAATGCTTTAAACCCTGGGCCAGGCGGGCCGGGCAGGAAAAATTGACGCAGCGCACCGCCACCTCGTCCGGGAGCTGGACGACCCTGCTCCCGCACACCGGGCAATTATCCGGAAAGACAAATTCCCTTTCCGAACCGTTCCTTTTTTCGGCCACCGCCCGGACCACTTCCGGAATAACGTCCCCGGCCCTCTGCACGATCACCCGGTCTCCTATGCGCAGTTCCTTGGCCGCGATCTCGTCTTTGTTGTGCAATGTGGCCCGGGAAACGGTAACCCCTCCGATCTGCACCGGTTCAAGCACTGCCACCGGAGTGAGCACCCCGGTACGGCCCACCTGAATGCGGATATCGGTCAAAGTGCTTTCGGCCTGCCTGGCCGGGAACTTCAGGGCCAGGGCCCAGCGGGGAAATCTGGCGGTAAAGCCGGCCTTGGACTGCGCGGCCAGGGAATCCACCTTAATAACCACCCCGTCTATCTCCACCGGGAATTCTTCCCGCTTCTCGCTTATGTACCGGAAATAGTCCTTGACTGCATCCGGGTCCGGACAGAACCGGCCTTCCGGAGCGGTGGACAGGCCCATCTCCCGCAGCCCGGCCGCAATCTCGGACTGCCTTTTCCAGCCCGATTTCCCTTCCCCCCAATCCACGCGTCCCACTCCGTAAGCATAGAAAAGAAGCGGCCTGGAAGCGGTTATCCGGGAGTCCAGCTGACGCATGGACCCGGCGGCAGCGTTGCGCGAATTGGCGAACGCCTTTTCCCCATTTTCCATCTGCCGGGAATTGAGGCGGTAAAAGTCCTTTTTTTTGATAACCACTTCCCCCCGGACTTCCAGATACTCGGGGACCTCAGCCTGCTGCAAAAGGCGCAGGGGAACGTTACGCAGGGTACGGGCATTGGCGGTTATATCCTCCCCCACATAACCGTCTCCGCGGGTGGCCGCGGCATAAAACTCCCCGCCGCGGAAAATGAGTTCCACGGCCAGTCCATCCAGCTTGGGATCGGCCCAGAATTTTATCTCCTCTTTATGCACATATCTGATGAGCCGGTGCACAAAATCGTCAAACCCGGAAATGGCAAACGCGTTATCCAGGCTGTACATGGGAATGGAATGCTCCAGGGTGCCGAATTCGGACAGAGGCGCCCCCCCGATCTTCTTGGTCGGAGAGCTGGGATCGTCCAGCTCCGGATATTTTTCCTCCAGTTCCTTGAGTTCGCTGAACAGGGCGTCATATTCCGCATCGGAAATCCGGGGATCATCCAGGACATAGTAGCGATAGTTGTGATAATTTATCAGCCGGCGCAGCTCTGAGGCGCGCTCTGCCGGCGTCTCAGTTTTTCCGGGCATTTAAAGAATCTCCTGCAGTCTCTCCAGATTTTCCTGCTTGCCCACCGCCACCAGAGTGTCCCCGGCCTTGATCACTGTCTGCGGCTGGGGATTAAAATTCATCTCTCCGTCCTGTTTCTTGATGGCGATTATAATCAAATTGAATTCGGGCCGGATATCGGACTGTATTAGATCCTTGCCCACCAGTTCGGACTGGGGGGATATTTCCAGTTCCTCCATCTGCAGATCCAGATGGCGGCCCTGCATGGCCAGCTCCAGGAAGTCGGTCACAGTAGGCCGCAAAACCACCTGGGCCATGCGCATTCCGCCGATTATATGCGGGGTGAGCACCCGGTTCGCTCCGGCGAACTTAAGCTTTTTCAGGGAATCCTCCCTTTCCGCCCGGGCAATGATGGTCAGATTTGGGGCCAGCTGTCTGGCGGTCAAGGTAACGTAAACATTCTTGGATTCCTGATTAAGTGCGGTAATAAGCGCCCGGGCGGATTCAAGGTTCGCGGAAAGCAGAACCTGATCCGAGGTCGCGTCCCCTTCTATATACAGCAGGTTTTCCGCATCCAGCTTGCGGATTACCTCCGGGTCGTTCTCCACAATAACCACAGGAAAACCTTCCTTTCCTATCTCCTTGGCCACCACCGAGCCTATACGCCCAAACCCGCAGATAATGAAATGATCCTCCAGGGACCTGATAATCTTTTGCACCCTGCGTCTCCCGATAAAATTTCGCAAATGCCCTTCAACTATGACCTGGGTAAACGACCCCACCAGATAGGCAAAACTGCCCACACCCAG
>CAZTKE010000102.1:0-5553 GCA_964614055.1 uncultured Desulfovibrionales bacterium
ATATTCTATGGCTTCTTTTATCATCCGCCGCAGATCCACCAGGCTGAATCCGGGGATAAATATGGCCTCCTTGGGGCACGTCCCCTGGCACACCCCACATCCTTCGCATAGCCGGGGAGTGACAAACACTACCCGGTGGCCGGGGCGATTCTTGTTTTCTCTTACCTCCAGGGCGTTGGTGGGACAAATATCCACGCATATGGCGCATCCGTCGCACCTGCTTCTATCCACATGGGCCACGAGCTGATCCGGGCTGGGAAATTCCTGATCATTGATAATGACCATATTTTCCTCCTTATTTACCGTTTGACCTCGCAAGCCGGACAGTATTATCTAGCCTCCGGCAGCGGATTCAATATCTCTTGTTTGTTAACCTTAACTTTTCTTAGCACATCCTGCACGCAAAAACAAAGGACAATTTTGGTGGCTGGCAAAAAGATTTCCTACGCCCAAAAACACTGCATATCCAGTGCCGGAAAGATAATGCACGAAACCGGCATGCTCTGGCCTGGCGCCCGCATTGGAATAGCCCTGTCCGGAGGTGTGGACAGCTGGATCATGCTCCGGGTGCTTATGGCCAGACAAAAAATGGTCCCTTTTTTCTTTGAAATCATGGTCTTGCACATCAACCCGGGGTTTGATCCGGAAAACCATCGCCCACTTCTTGACTGGAGTAGCGTACATCCGTTACCAGCACACATAGAAACAACCACAATCGGAACATATGCCCATTCCGAGGCCAACCGCAAAAAATCACCATGTTTTCTGTGCGCTTGGAGACGTCGCAAACGGCTTTTTGAACTTTGCAGTCAGTACAACCTGACCCACCTGGCATTTGGACATACCAAGGAAGACCTGGTGGAAACCTTTTTTTTGAACATGCTTCAGACAGGACAAGTCCGGGGGCTTGCCGCGAACGAATCCTTTTTCTCCGGGGAATTGCAGGTCATAAGACCCTTGCTGCTCACGGAAAAGGACAAGATAAAAAAAGCGGCCCGGGACTGGGAACTTCCCTTATGGGAAAACCCCTGTCCTTCAGCCACCAGGAGCAAAAGGAAGCAAATGCTTCCCCGCCTGGAGGCCTTAACCGACCAGGACAAGATGCTTCAAAAAAACATTTTCAATGCAATTGCCAGATGGCAGCTTGACTTGGATTCACAGTTACATTAAGTTTGCTATTCTAAAAAGAGTGAATGCCAGAAATCAAAAAAGGGATGAGCATGATCGGCCCAAAATACGAAATTATCGTTTTTAAAGAAAAACAGGGATGCTGTCGCAAATTCCATATCCGCAGTTGGACTCCGGCAGTGATTCTGCTTTTGATCGTCGGCCTGCTCGGGAGCAGCATATACTTTGGTACTTTTTTTCAAAAATATCAGTTAATGCAGGACCAGCTGCAGGATTCGCAAAAAACAATAAAAAAGCAGAAAGTACAGCTCCTGTCCCTTTCGGAAAAAATTAACTCCCTGCAAAAGGACCTTACCAAGGTAAAGGCCCTGGACTCCAAACTGCGGGTAATGGCCAATCTGGACTCCGGACAGCCCTTTCTCTCCCCTTCCCTGGGCGGCCCGGAAATGGAAGACATATCCGAGGCATTTCTCTCCACCCATCGCCAGGAACTTTTGGCCCGCAAGATGCATAATTTCCTGGATGAATTGAGCACGGACGCCAAGATGGAGCAGATGCGGCAAAAAGAGCTTTTAGAACACTTGAAAGACAAAAAACAGGTACTGGCCTCCACACCCTCCATCTGGCCAACGCAAGGCTGGATATCCTCAGATTTCGGGTACAGGATCTCCCCGTTTACCGGCAGGCGCGAATTCCATAAAGGACTGGACATAAGCGGCCCAACCGGCACTCCGATCTATGCCCCGGCGAACGGAAAAGTCGTCTTCAGCGGCAAGGACGGCGGATACGGCGTCTGCGTAGTCCTGGATCACGGCCATGGGCTGAAAACCCGCTACGGCCATTTAAACCGCTACAATGTGGAACCCGGACAGGAAGTGGAAAGGGGACAGCTTCTCGGTCACATCGGGAACACCGGCCGCAGCACCGGACCCCATCTGCACTATGAAGTGCGCAACAACGGCGTGCCGGTCAATCCCATGCGCTATATCCTGAATTAACCCCTTTGGGTCAGGATAAAAACATCGCTTTTAAGCTAAGCAAATCCCCTTATTATCGGCATCCCTAAACGGCTGCCGTCCGGCAGAGCCCTGTTCCGGAGCCGAGCAAGGGGCATGCCCGGTTAAACCTCCTCTACCGAGTCTTTTCCCCACCTAGTACAGCTTTTTCTTCCCGGCTATTGGTCCAAAATTTGCTCTGACGCAAGACATGGACCTTTTCAATCTGGATCCGCAAAACATCCTGAGCTTTTTCCTCACCTTTTTCCGGATAAGCATTGTCCTTTTCCTCCTGCCCTTTTTCGGTGGACAGGGCTTGCCCAGGACGGTCAAGGCGGCTTTGTGCCTGATTTTGACCCTGGGACTGTGGCCGAGTCTGTCCTTTGACCCGTCTCTTTTCCCGGGCCATCCCCTGGGGATTTTGCTCATGATCCTGGGAGAGCTTTTGCTCGGCCTGTCAATTGGCCTGATAGTCAATTTCCTGTTCGCGGCTGTCCAGACCGGGGGACAATTGATCGGATTCCAGATGGGGTTTGCCATCGTTAACGTCGTGGATCCCATCACCGGTGTCTCGGAAGCGGTTACCGCCCACTTCATGTACATGATCTCCCTGCTCATCTTTTTGTCCCTGAACGGCCATCTATACCTATTATCCGGCATGGCCCAAAGCTTTGAAATAGTCCCTCCGGGAGGATTTCTGGTAACCCCGGTGCTTATGGACAAAATGATCAGCTTCTCGGCAATGATATTCCTTTTGGCCGTCAAAATAGCCGCCCCGGTCACGGCCACGGTCATCCTGGTGGATATCGCCCTGGCCCTTGTTGCCCGGGCAACTCCGCAGATGAACGTCCTTTTCGTGGGAATGCCCGTGCGGATCATAGTCGGGTTTGTCTTCCTGGCCATGCTGTTCAAATTAATGACAGTATACATAACCGATTATGTGACCGACCTGGATTCCATGTTCTTGCAGGTCTTAAAGGCCGGAAGTTAAACCCTATACTTGGAATAAACCATGCCCCAGAGTGATCCCAGCCGCACAGAAGACGCCACTCCCAAACAAAGGGAAAAAGCGAGAAACGAGGGGAACGTCCCCAAAAGCGAGGAGGTGCCCAAGGCGGTGGGCATTATCGCCGGCCTTATCATCATCCGCACCTTGTTCCCGTTCATAAGCGGGAAACTGAACGAGATATGCCAGTTCTTCCTAAACAAGCAGCTCCTTATGCAACTGAACCAGAACACGGTCCAGGACATCTTTGTCTACAGCGTGCAGCAAATGGCCTATATCCTGTTGCCAATCATGTTTTTTGTCTTTCTCGCCTCTGTTGTCTGCGTCCGGGCCCAGGTGGGACACCTGTGGACCTTTAAGCCGTTCAAGCCCAAAATTTCCCAGTTCAATATCGTAAGTGGACTGGGCAAAATATGTAATATGGATTCGGCCATAAAACTGGTCCGGAGCATTTTCCAGGCCGCGGTCATCGCCGTTGCCCCGTATATAGTAATCAAGTCGGAGATCCACAATTTCCTGCCTCTTTTCTATCAGAGTATCGAGGGAATCATCATCTACATCCTGGAGCTGGGGTACAAAACCTTTATCTACGCCCTGATCCCCATGATCATCATCGCCATAATCGATCTGGTGTACCAGCGCTGGGACTATGAGGAAAACCTGAAGATGACCAAGGACGAGGTCAAGGACGAGCGCAAGCAGGCGGAAGGTGACCCGGAGGTCAAGCAGGAGCAGAGACAGAAAATGCAATCCACAATGCAGCAGAGGATGATAAAGGATGTACCCGAGGCGGATGTGGTCGTAACCAACCCCACGCACATAGCAGTGGCCCTTAAATACGACCCGCAAAAGGCTCCGGCCCCCCTGGTCCTGGCCAAGGGCGCGGATTTCGTGGCGGAAAAGATCAAGGAGATAGCCAGGGAAAACAATGTGCCCATCCGCGAAGACAAGCCGTTGGCACAGGCCTTGTATAAGAGTGTGGAAATAGGGGACTCGATACCCGAAGAGATGTACAAGGCAGTGGCCGCAATACTCGCGGAACTCTACAAGAACAAAAACCAATCTGGATAGAAGCAGGGACGTCAATTTTATGGCATCAAAGCAGTCCGCGATTCTGAACCTGGATTATTCCCGATTTTCCAAACAGGGGGACATCCTCCTGGCCGGGGGAGTGGTCATAATCCTGTTCGTAATGCTCATCCCCCTGCCGACCATTATCCTGGACCTCATGCTTTCCTTCAGCATCTCCTTCTCCCTGGTCATCCTCCTGACCACCATGTTCATGAGTTCGCCCCTGGAATTTTCCATTTTCCCCTCCATACTCCTGGTGACCACCCTGAACCGCCTGGCCCTGAACGTGGCCTCCACCCGGCTCATCCTCTTGAAGGGGGACGAGGGCCCGGACGCGGCCGGAAACGTGATCCAGGCCTTTGGACAGTTCGTTGTCGGGGGCAATTTCGCCATCGGCATAATCATCTTTTTGATCCTCTTCGCCCTGAACAAGATGGTCATCACCAAAGGCACCACCCGTATCGCGGAAGTGGCGGCCAGGTTCACCCTGGACGCCATGCCCGGAAAGCAGATGTCCGTCGAGGCCGACCTAAACGCCGGACTGATAGACGAACAGCAGGCCAAAAAGGAACGCGAGGCCCTGCGCAAGGAGTCGGACTTTTACGGGGCCATGGACGGTGCGGGCAAGTTTGTCGAGGGGGACGTAAACGCGGGCATCCTGATCACGGTGATAAACATTGTCGGCGGTTTTTTCATCGGTGTTTTCCAGAACAACATGGGCTGGATGGAAGCGGCCCAGACCTATACCCTCCTGACCATAGGCGACGGCCTGGTTTCCACCATCCCCTCGCTCATCGTGTCCACTTCCGCGGGCATGATCGTCAGCCGGGCCGCCGCCGAGGCCCAGATGGGCGAGGAGCTCATCGGGCAGCTCACGTATCATCCCCGCGCCCTGCGCCTGGTTTCCGGGGTTTTGCTCATGTTCGCCCTGGTCCCGGGTATGCCCACCCTGGCCTTCGGCATCCTGTCCGTGGCAATCTTTATGCTCTCCATAATGTCCGCCCGGAACCGGGCCATGCTGGATAAACAGGAAGCGGACAAGCACCAGCAAGCCGAGGAAAAGACGGCCGATACCCCGGAAGAGGTCCAGAGCCTGCTGCCCCTGGATATGCTGGAGCTGGAGGTCGGATACGGCCTTATCCCGCTTGTGGACGAGGAACAAAACGGGAATCTGCTCTCGCGCATAAAATCCATCCGCCGCCAGTTCGCCCTGGACATGGGCGTGGTCGTCCCCTCTTTGCATCTGCGGGACAATCTGCAGCTCAAACCCGGGGAATACGCGGTTTTGATCAAGGGCAACGAAGTGGCCCGGGCGGAAATCATGATCGACCATTTCCTGGCCATGGACCCGGG
>CAZTKE010000103.1:0-5551 GCA_964614055.1 uncultured Desulfovibrionales bacterium
TTTTATTTCCCGCCCCTTGTTTTCCTGTTTTTGGTCCTTTTGAACCGCATATCCTTTCTGTCCGCCTCTCCCGGAGCAGCTTTGCGAAGCGGTCTTTTGCTGGCAGCAGCCGGGTATCTGGCCGGTCTTTACTGGGTGGTGGTCCCGGTGCGCTATTACGGGCATCTGCCGTGGGCTCTGGCCGTGCCCGCGGCGGTCCTTTTGGCCTTTTACGTGGCCCTGTTCGCAGCGGTGTACGTGCTTTTGCTGCACTATCTGCACAGGCGGCTTCCCGGATTGGTCTTAGGGATCTTTGCCGGATGCCTGTGGGCCTGTCTGGAAATTGCCAGACAGTGGCTTTTTGGAGGTTTCCCCTGGCTCAGTCTCGGTTCCGCTTTTGCCGGATGGCCGCAATGCATTCAGGCCGCCGGGTGGATCGGGGAGATAGGGCTGTCCGCTTCCATCGCCTGCATGGCCATGTGGATTAGTCAGCCTACCCGCCGAACCGTGCCCGCGGCGTTTGTTTTGGGGCTTATTCTGCTTTTACCCGGATTTTTTTCTCACTCTCAGCACCCGGGGCAAAAGGCCTCTTTGCTTTTGGTCCAGGGAAATATTGATCAGAGTAAAAAATGGTCCGAAGACTACAAAAAACATACCTTAAAAAAATACAAAAAACTTACCCGAAAAGGGCTTGAATCCGGTCAACCGGATGCGGTTATCTGGCCGGAAACAGCCATGCCTTTTTATGTCCAGGAAACAAATGAGCACAGCCGGGATCTGCGCGCCTTTGTCCGTGCGGAAAACCTGAGTCTTGTCCTGGGAGCCCCGGGGTATGAAATGCTCGGCCCTGAAGGGGATTACAAGCTGTTTAACCGGGCGTTTTTTCTGAATAAAAAAGGAAAGATACAAGACGTGTATGACAAGATGCACCTGGTGCCTTTCGGGGAATATGTTCCCCTCAAGTCCATTTTTCCCTTTTTGAACAAACTCACGCACGGGGTTAAGGATTTCTCTCCCGGGGAACGTGCCCGGCCGCTTCAAATCGACTCCCTTGCCTTGGGAATGCTCATTTGCTATGAGGTCATTTATTCCGGACAGGTACAGAGTGAGGTGCAAGCCGGGGCGAACCTTCTGGTGAATATGAGCAACGACGCCTGGTTCGGCCGGACTTCGGCCCCATTGCAACACTTGTACATGGCCGCGATGCGGGCCGTGGAACAGAACAGGTTCATGGCCCGGGCCACCAACACCGGAATTTCGGCGTTTATATCCCCGAGCGGACGGATTCTGGAAAAAAGCGATCTGTTCCAGTCCGAACTGCTTCACCGCACGGTATCAGTTTCCTATTCCCGGACATTTTTCAGCCGACATTACCTGGCCGTACATGCTTTTTTCTTTATCCTGGCCGGGTTTTTGTTTTTGTATGCGTTTCTTTGCCGGGGGCGCGGTCATGGAGGGAGAAAATGATTTTCGGGTCGACACCGTTTACAGACGGTTTCAGCTTAGACCCAAACTTCGCGTACTTCGAGACTTTGCAGTCCAACATACTTTATGTGCATTTTTTTAAATTCGGGACTTTCTAAATAGTTACAAAAAAATATAGCCGAATATGTTACAATTAGCAGAACTAAAGAATCAGGCCGAGGAACTGTTGACCAGATTTGAATCCTTTTGGGGGCGGCTTTGACCTTAACGGTCAAAAGGAAAGACTAAAGGAGATAGAGAGCGAACTGGCCAAGCCGGGAGCCTGGGACAATCCGGAAGCCCTGACTCCGATTTTGCAGGAAAAGAGTCAGCTGGACGAATCAGTGCAAAAGCTTGAGAGCCTTAAAAAGAGCGAGCAGGATCTGCGGGAGTGGATGGACTTTGCCGAGGAAGAGCAAAGCGAGGAGATCCTGCAGGCCCTTGAGGACAATATCTCCTCTTTGAGCCGGGCCCTGGATCGGGCCGAGATCGAGGCCTTCTTGTCCGGCCCGGGGGACAAGGCTCCGGCTATTCTGGAGATACATCCGGGAGCCGGGGGCACCGAGGCCCAGGACTGGGCGGAGATGCTTTTGCGCATGTACAAGCGCTGGGCGGAAAGGCGGGATTTCAAGGTGGAATACCTGGATTATCTCCCCGGGGACGAGGCCGGGCTGAAGAGCGTGGTCCTGCAGATAACCGGTGCGTTCTGCTACGGCCTTTTGAAAGGGGAGAAAGGAATCCATCGCCTTATCCGCATTTCTCCGTTTGATACTTCCGGCCGCAGGCACACATCTTTCGCCTCGGTGGACGTCTACCCGCAGGTGAGCGAGGGTATTGAGGTGGATGTCCGGGATGAGGATCTGCGCATTGACGTGTATAGATCCAGCGGCCCGGGCGGCCAGCATGTGAACAAGACCAGTTCGGCCATCCGTATTACGCACATACCCACGGGGCTGGTCGCCCAATGCCAGAACGAGCGTTCCCAGAGCAGGAACAAGGAAGCAGCCCTGAAGCTATTGAAGGCCAAGCTTTATGATCGGGAGGTGCAAAAAAGGGAAAAGGAAAAGCAGTCTGAATACGAGAGCAAGGAGCAAATAGCCTGGGGCAGCCAGATACGGACCTACACCTTGCATCCCTATCGATTGGTAAAGGACCACCGGACCAATGCGGATACCGGAAATGTGGACGCGGTACTGGACGGGGATATTGACCTTTTTATGCGCAGTTTTCTTATGATGGATTATGTCCGATAAAAAATTGTCCGCGCACGGAGTGGACGAGCAGGAGATGCTTTCCGAGCTTTCCGAGCTGGAATCCATTATTCGCTCCGCCGTCCCTGGCAGCGATTCGGATCCGGAGACCTCGCTCGCCCTTGTCCGGCTGGTACGCGATCTTTCCGAGGTTGATATCCGGAGGTTCCTGGAAGCACACGATCTGGCCGACAGATGGCTTTGTCTCCCCCTGTCCAAGGATTTTCCCGCCCTGGATCGTTTCAGCCGCCTTTTGGAGTCCCTTATCCGGGACCGGGACCGGGACTATCTGACCGGCCTGAAGAATCGGCGTTTCTTTGAGAGGGTGTTGACCCGGGAACTGGAGCTGGCCTGGAAATTCCGGGTGCCGGTGACCGTGGTCATTCTGGACGTGGACGATTTCAAGCAGATAAACGATACCCATGGCCATTCCCTGGGAGACCGGGTCCTTCGCGATCTGTCCGCAATACTCAAGGAAGAGGTCCGGGCAACCGATACCGTGGCCCGGATAGGCGGGGAGGAATTTGCCATGCTCCTTTCCGGATCAGGTATGCGCCAGTCGGAAAAGACCCTGGAGAGGATCCGGGAAAGGATTGTCTGGGCCGCCATCAGCGGCGGGGAAGACGAAGAGGTCATAAATTTTACCGCTTCTTTTGGCGCGGCCACCTATCGCGGCATCGGGCAAATGGACGGAGACAGTATATTTGATTTCGCGGACAAGGCTTTGTACCGGGCCAAGGAAAAGGGCAAAAACCGGGTGGAGATCTCAGTGGTTACCGGCCTGCGGGACAAGGAAACCGCTGTCGTGGGCCGGGAGGAAAAAAAGTTTCTGTTTTCCGGCTTATGAGGCCGTGCATATAAAAAGATCGCGCCTCGGGCGGGAGATTAACTCAAGCGGGTGACTATGAAAAAGCAGAGTACATTCAGTTTGTCCATAATGAGCGGCAAGGGGGGCGTGGGGAAGACCAATCTGACCCTGAACCTGGCCTATGCCCTGTACGAGAACTACAAATCAGCCATTCTCATGGACTGCGACCTCGGGCTGGCCAATCTGGATGTCCTTCTGGGCATATCCCCGGAAAAGAACATGCAGGATCTTTTGCAGGATGAAGCCGAGGCCGGGGAGATAGTGTGCTCTCTGGAGAAAAACGGGCTGGATCTTTTGCCGGCCGCTTCCGGAGTGCCGGAGCTGGTGGAATTGGATGAGGACCTGCAGGGGGTTTTGCTGGAAAAGCTGAATAAGCTTTTCAGCAAGTACGAGTTTTTGTTTTTGGATCTGGGAGCTGGAATAAACAATGCGGTACTTTCCTTTGCCCGCATGACCCATGAGCGGATCGTGGTCATTACCCCGGAGCCCACTTCTCTTACGGACAGTTACGCGCTTATAAAAGTCTTGAACAGCAAGTACGGCCTGAATCATTTTTATGTTTTGGTAAACATGGTGGACAGCGACCGTGAAGCCAAGATCGGCTATGAGCGCATGAAGGTGGCCTGTGAAAAATTTTTGGGTGTTACCTGTTATTTCCTGGGCGCGGTGCACAACGATCCCAATCTGCCCCTGGCCGTCAGGGACCAGAAGCCGTTTGTCAAAAACTACCCGGATTCCCCGGCGTCCCGCGATATCCGGGTGATCGCGGACAGGATCCTTTCCCTGCGCGGGGCCAAAGCGGAAGCAATCGCTCAGAATCCTGTCCTAAGTTGGGGAAATGATAATATCTATTAAAGAACCCCTTGACCTTACACTGCTTTTTCAGGCAAATAGGTTTTAAATATTGACACGTGACTGTTTACGGGAACGAGGGAAAAGATGAACAAGAGCGAACTTATTCGGCTATTGGCAGAGGAAAGGGACATGGCCCATGAAGATGCGGCCAGGGTGGTAAACACCTTTTTTGACTCCATGAAGGAGGCCCTGAAAAACGGCGACCGCATAGAAATCAGGGGATTCGGGAGCTTCAAGATCAAGGAATACGAGGGCTATGTAGGGCGCAATCCGCGCACCGGGGAAAAGGTGGATGTAAAGCCCAAACGTCTTCCCTTTTTCCGCGTGGGAAAGGAATTGCGCGAATATTTAAACAGCTAATGCCGCGTTTCCTTTTTTTGGTTTTTCTCGGCATCCTGGCGGTGCCGTCTGTTGTCTGGCCGAAGCAGGCCGTTTTTGAATTTTATTATACGGCGAATACTTACGGTGAGATACGTCCCTGTCCAGTCTGAAGAGGCAAGACCTTGGGCGGGCTGGCCCGGAGGGCCGCCTTTTTTGAAAAGATCAGGTCGGAAAAGAGTTCCGCGTTTTTCATTCGCGGTCCCTTTGAATACACCCGACCGGAAAAAGACGCTGAACTGAACAGCACGCGCAGTCGCGTCCTTGATCTTATCTATCCCAGACTGAATTATGATTTAAGTTTTCCCCTTTCACCTGAATATTCCCCTCCGGACAAACAAAAATGTGATGTCTTTCCCTTTTCATCCCGCCGAGTGAAGGTCGCTACAGCGGATATTGGTCGGGGCAAAGCCGGTTTTGTTTTGCTCCCCAGAGAGATGGATAATCAGGCTCATTCCCGGGTGCAAAAGGCCATTGAAGACTTTCGCCGCAGCCCGGAAATAGTCCTTGTTCTGGCTGTGTCCGGTTTGGGTGCGGTAGAGGAAAATAAGCTTTTCAGTGAATATGATTTCAGTCCGGATATCCTGCTCGGCGGAGGTCCCGGTGCCGGGATGCGGGGGAGGATCAAAAACCGGGGCAAAACCCTGTGGATTAGGCCCTACTCCAGGGGTAAGTCAGTCAGTTTTATCCGTGTTTTTTCCCTCCCCGGGGAAGACGGTTTTAAGAAATGGGTCAAGAACAAGAACGTGGAATTCGG
>CAZTKE010000104.1:0-5547 GCA_964614055.1 uncultured Desulfovibrionales bacterium
CCGGCATCCTCCATGCCGTAGTCGGTCTCCACCCGAAGCGTGGGGATGTCTTCGTCCTCGAGCGCCTTTTCCACGGGAATGGACTCCATGATATACGGCTGGCAGAACTGCAGGCTGTAGTGAAGAACCCCGTCCGCTTTCGTGTTTTCGGCCATGGTCTTGATCTGTTCCAGCCTTTCCGGGTTGGGGGTGAAAATGGCGCATTCGATGCCCAAATAGCGGTCCACCAGGGCGTCGAGGAGTTCATCCAGGGAATCCCCGGAGTCATCCACAGAATTGCGGTTGCCGCGTTCGCCCACGCAGGACTCCTCGCCAACGATTACTCCGCCCGCGCCCTCGACTATGTACGGCATTTTCCAGTTGGGAACGGCCATGGGGCATCCGGATACAAGGACCCGGGGCGTGCCTTTTTCTTTTGCTCCCTCGCCGGACTGCACCCTTTTTTCCAGCTCGTCGCACAGGGCGTTCACCGACTCGGTAAAGCGCTTGGGATTGTCGTAGAAAAAGACCTGGTTTACGAGCAGACCGTCCAGGCCGGATATCGGGGAGGGATCGGCCCGGCGCAGGCGCTGCAGTCTGGCCATTGCCCGGCGCTTGGCGTTTACCGTTTCGATGCCTTTTTTTAGTTTTTCCGCGTCTATTTTGGTGCCTGTAAGGTCCTCAACCTCGCGCAGGAAACGCTTGAATTCGCTCTTGAGCAGCCTGCGGCCCTCGTCCGTCTTCAACTGCGGCAGATCCATCACGTACATGCGCCGGACCATGTCTTTAAGGGTCTCGTAGGATTTTTTCTTTCCGTCGCAGGTGTTCTCGCCCACGATCATGTCCGAGACCTCCAGAAACGGACAGACCTTGCCCAGCTTGAAGCCGAACGAGGATTTTATCAGCGCGCAGGTGTTGCGCGGCAGGACCTTTTCCACCTCCTCCATGGCGAAGTCGGCCCCGGAACAAAGCCCGACCAGGGTGGCGTTCCCGGCCAAGACGATTTCCTCGGGTACGAATACGCAATAAGAACCGATTATTTTCCGGCCTTGCTCCTGTTCCCGGCGCAACTCCTGAATCCTTTGCCCGTGCACCTCGCTCATGACAAAGTCGAAATATTTCATGCCTTCCGGGCGATTTTTCTGGGAAAGGTAGATGTCCTGATAAGCCTGGTTCAGAGTGTCTAAAAGCTGATCGTGGGCTTCCAGATCCATCCCCAGATCCGCCCACATCTGCCGGTTGTCCTTTTCCATGCTCCTGCCTCCCTTGGTTTTTTGCTTTGGATGCGCGAAATCCGCCTGGATTTGCAAAAAGACAAATTATCCCGAAGAGGAGGCTTAAATCCAATAGAAAATGCTGATTAAAGGCGGGGGGATGTATTGGATATGTCTATGGTATGGAGTAGGGTGAAAGCAGGAAATAAGAGATAATGCGCTTATTCGGCGAGTGGTTATTTCCCTTCCAGTACTTGTTTTACCGCCCCGGATATCTCGCCGTAATCGACCTCTACAGCTTTTAGCCGTTTGAGTCCGTTTTAGTCGTCATTTTCCAAGCAGATATTTTTCTGTTCAGTACCAATTTCCCACTCATAAGTGTCTGAATAAATGCGAAATTTGCCTGTCAAAGTTAAGGGGTTTTTTTCTTGAAGCCTATAAACAGGGTAAAACCGATAGGGAGCAGGGCCAGGGCGGCGGCCGCCAAAAATGTTCTGTGCACTCCTGTCTCGGTTACGAACAGGGCGAAAAACGGCGGGGACAGGGTCTGACCCAGATAGATAAGCATGGTGAAGATGGAAAGGACTCCGCCTCGCAGTTCGGCTGAAACCAATCCGGCGGCCGAGGCGTTTAAAACCGGCATGATCGTGCCGTATCCAACTCCCCAGAGGACGAAAAAGGCCAGCATCAGCCAGTATCCCGGGGCCGTACCGATTAAAAGGAGGGCGATGGCGCAGACAAGAAACCCGGAGAAGATAAGCCCCTCTTCCGGGAAGCGTTTTCTAAGCATTCCAGCCCGGGTGGCGGTCAGCGAGGCGGTCCCGGACCCGACTGAAAGGGCCAGTCCGGCATGCATGGCGGTGAGACCCAGATCGCCGACCACGAAAATGGGCATGTATACCACCAGGCAGTACAGAAGCAAAAAGCCCATGAAGTTGGAGGAAAAGAGCCAAATTGCCCTGATGTTGCCCATTGCCGCTAGGGCCCGGCGGAAATAGTTTTCGGGGCGGGGGCTCTTTCCGGTCGGTTCCTTGAGCTTGAAGGCGGCAAAAATGCCCAGGAAAATAGCCAGGGAATGGATGTAAAAAGGCAAGAACCAGGCCATCACGGCCAGGGCTCCGGAAACAAAGGGAATGGCGGCGTTGGTCAGCCCCTGCACGGTGAAGCGGTAGCCCATGATCTGATGCCGCCTGGTACCTTGGTACATATCTCCGATAGCGGTGGTCACCGTGTTCATCATTCCCCCGACCCCTATGCCCTGCAGGCCGCGCAGGACCAGAATCAGCCCGAAATCGTGGGTGAAAGTGATTAGCAGGCCGGAGAACCCGAAGAGGATGGTGCAGGGGACTATTATCGCCTTGCGTCCGTAGAGATCGGCCAGGAGCCCGGAAAGAGGCGTGGATATCAGGGCGAGCAGGGTGTATACGCTTAAAATCAGACCGATGCTTTTCTGGCCGACACCCAGGGGGGCCATCATCTCCGGCAGGATCGGCCCGACCAGGCTGCCACCGGTTACCGCGAACATGATAACCGCGAGCAGGATGATGATTGAGATATTTTTCATTTCTTGTTTTTTCCGGCGGGAAGCACTCAAAGGTGATTTTAAGAAAATTTTTTCAGTCGCGAACGGACCATGTCCCGGATTGTCCATTGTATTTGGCATAAAAAATGGGCCCGAGGCAATATGCCTTGGGCCCTTGAAATCTTTAAGTGGTGCCGAGGGACAGAATCGAACTGCCGACACGGGGATTTTCAGTCCCCTGCTCTACCGACTGAGCTACCTCGGCACCAGACGAGATGACCACTTAACCAAAACAGTGCTTGTTGGCAAGGATTTTTTTGTCCGGGACGGGGTTAAAAATTCAGATTGTTGCAGGAAAGGGGGCTGCTTGGGTGTATATCGGTCTCAGCAATTGACAATCGTTTTTTTTTGAGGGACTTGTCCAGGTGTGAACTAAAAGAGTTTGAACCAAGTAAGGACAAAAGGAGTGAGGGATGTCTTATATCTGGCTTTTAATTCTTGCCTATCTTGTAGGCGCTTTGCCCTTTGGGCTCTTGATCGCCAAGAGCTTTTGCCACATTGATCTGCGCCAATCCGGAAGCAAAAATATCGGGGCGACCAACGTGGCCCGGAGCTGCGGCTTAAAATTCGGGATTGCCGCGCTTGTCCTGGATATACTCAAGGGGTACCTTCCGGTGGCCCTGGCCGTGTACATGAGCTCTTCGGCCTTTTTCTGGACCCTGGTGGCCCTGGCCGCCATCCTTGGGCACATGTATTCGGTGTTTTTGTACGGCAAGGGAGGCAAGGGAGTGGCCACCAGCGTGGGGATTTTTCTCGCCCTTTCCCCGACCGCTCTTTTCTGGGGGGTTGGTGTGTGCCTTGCCCTCATATACCTGACCGGCTATGTATCCCTGGGATCTTTGGCCCTGGTTTCGGTAGTCCCCTTGGTCCTTCTTTTGAGCGGGAATTTCAGTCTGGTTTTTGTCGGCCTGGTGATAATGGGCTTGGTGTTCTGGAAGCACCGGGAGAATATCGATCGGCTTTTGCAGGGCCGGGAAAGTTCCTGGAGGCGGGAGAGCTAGCGGCCGGGATCAGGCCTTGTTGAGCAGTAGATCCGCTCTTTCCGTGAGGTCCTGCAGGTTTTCCCTTTTTTGCGCGGAAATAAACACGGCTTCGGGGTAGGCGTTTTTAAGCTGTTCCAGCTTTTCGGGCCCCAGCTTGTCCGCCTTGTTCATGGCCAGAACCAGGGGTTTTTCCTGCAGGTCCAGTTCTTCCAATATCCTTTGCACCGCGGCGATCTGGGAGTCCGCATCCGGATGGGCGGAGTCGGCAACCAGGATGAGCATATCCGCCAGGTGCAGTTCCTCCAAAGTAGCCATGAACGCCTTTTTAAGCTCTTCGGGCAGCTTGTGGATGAATCCGACCGTGTCGGTAAGGATGACTTCCCTGTCCCGGGGGAACCTCAGGCGTTTGGAGGAGGTGTCCAAAGTGGCAAAGAGCTTGTTTTCCGCGGATACTTCCGAACCGGTGAGCGCGTTTAAAAGTGTAGATTTGCCCGCATTGGTGTAGCCGACCAGGGACACCACCGGTAGTCCGGCCTGCTGGCGCCTGGTGCGCATGGTTTCCCGTTGCTTGCGGATTTTTTTCAGTTCTTTGTCTATCCGGGTTATCCGATCCCGGATGCGGCGTTTGTCCATCTCCAGCTTGGTCTCCCCAGGGCCGCGTCCCCCGATTCCTCCGGCCAGACGGCTGAGCGCCCGGTTCCGGCCCACAAGCCGGGGCAAAGTGTATTTGAGCTGGGCCAGTTCCACCTGCAGTTGTCCCTGCTTGCTGTGCGCGTGCTGGGCGAATATGTCCAGGATGAGCTGGGTGCGATCCAGTATTTTGCGTTCGGTTATCCGGGTCAGATTGCGCAGCTGCGAGGGTGAGAGTTCCTGATCAAAGATTATGAGGCCCGCTCCCTTCTGCAGGGCCAAAACCTCCATCTCCGCCAGCTTGCCCTTGCCCAGGATATGCTTGGGATTCACCCGGGTCACCCGCTGGGTCATGGTCCCGACCACGCTCAATCCGGCTGTTGAGGACAGCCTGGAGAGTTCCTTCAGGGAAATTTCCTGTCTGGGGACCGGCTTTGTGCTTACGCTGACCAAAAGGGCGCAGTTTTTCTGCTCCCTGGCGGTTATGTCCGCATTTTCCCGGGCCAGCTCCTCCTCCAGGGACTGTATCTGCTGGTCCAGACCGGGGAGCTTTTCCGTCCAGGGCTGCATTTCGTGCAGGCGATATCCTTTCTGATCCGTGTTCGGGGGCAGGAGGTGCGCCCATTGGATGCGGGAAGGCTCGCCTTCCGCGGTGGTGGTCAAGACGCAGATGGAATCCAGACGCAGAAAAACCATGTCCATAAGGTCTTCCTCCGAGATCCTGGTATCGTTTAAATGGGTGTGCACCAGCCTGAGTCCGCTTAAGCGGGAGGCCCCGCTACGGTAGCGTTCCAGTTCGGGAATGAAAATGCTGTCGTGATCGCCGACCAGGACCAGGACCGGCTGCCCGCGCCGGTTGATGATCACTCCGACCTGTCTTTTTATCCTTTGCGACAGTTCGGCCAGTTCCCGGGCCTGTTCCTTGCTGAACGCGGTATCGGTGGGAAAGCGCCGGTCGTAAATGCGTCCCAGCGCCTTTAAATCGCTCGGTTTGAGTCCTGCTGTATTACCTTTGGGTTTGCGGGCTATTTTTTCTTCCTCGTTTTTAGTTTTTCGGGCTTGAGTTGATCACCCGGATATCGCCCGGCATCAGCGGCCCGACGCAGGAGCGTCCGGCACATCTTGCTTATTTGGACCTGGCTCTTTTTTTACCACAGAG
>CAZTKE010000105.1:0-1806 GCA_964614055.1 uncultured Desulfovibrionales bacterium
GTCCTGGATAGTGAATACGCAATCCCGGTCCTCGCAATGCCATTCAAGACGAACCAGGCCGCCAGGAGCCGCTTGCAGGGCGTTTTTGAGCAGATTGCTCAGCAACTGCTCCAGGCGCAGGGGATCGCCCACCACCTCACACTCGAACTCGGACCCGGCATACTGAATATTCTCGGCCGGGTAATCTCCCTGCCGGGACATGGCCTGAATAGCGCTCAAGGCTACCTGGTCCGGGTCCACACGCCGTTTGTTGGATACATTCTGACGACTGAAATCCAAAAGCTGGCGGACAATCAACTCCATTCGCTTAACCTGGCCGCGGATATGCTCAAGAGCCTGCATCACCGGAACCGGGAGGGAAGGCTGTCTGCATGCGCGCTGGGCATGACCGTCCACAATGGACAAAGGGGTCCCCAGCTCATGGGCCACCCCGGCAGCTAATCTGCCGATGGCGGCCATTTTCTCCGCCTTGCGCAGCTCTTCCTCCAGCCGGGCCTTATTCTGCCGCTGCTCTTCCAGCTCCTTTTGGGCCCGGTCCATGCTGTCCAGCATATTGTTAAAGGCCGAGGCCACGGCTACAATTTCCCGCGGTCCCTGGACATGCAAACGATGGTCGCGGTCCCCCTGTTCCACACGGCGCATGGACCGGCCCAGATTATCCAGATGCCTGCCCAGAGCGCGACGATGACCGAAAAGAACCAGAACAGCCATGATCAGCGCCCCCGCACCCAAAATAATCGTGGACTCCTGACGGAGATTGCGGATATGTTCCCGGAAATCGGCCTTTCTTCTGGAAAGCTGCAGCAGGCCGATTATCCGGCCTCCTGTGTCCGTGAGCGGGAGGAAATAGGAATAGGCCTCTTCTCCACCAACCTTGCTGTATTCCTCCTGCTGATCCCCCTGTTCGGCCATGGCAGCCAACTGCTTTCCCTCTTTTTCCGGGCTGTCGCTTCTTCTCTGGGCCCCCACGGAGGCTACCCTGTTTCCGTCCGCGTCATACACGGAAGCTCCGTAGACCCGATTGATCTGAAACGCGGACTCCAGGGCGCTGTATACACTTCCCTCCCTGTCCCGTTTTAAAGCCCTGGTGACCGGGAGCTTAAGGGCCCGGGCAACAAGCTGCAATTCGTCCTGCATCTTTTCTTCCACCTGCCGCTCCAGGGTTGTAAGACTTACATACCCGGCCAGAGCCAGTGCCGCTATCAAAGGAACAATCACATAAAACAAAAGGGCCTGCAAAAGGCTGTATCTAAATCGAAAGCGCATAAAAAAACACTCCTTTAAAAAACACTGCCCAATCCTGTCCGGAGTGGATTAGCCGGGAGAGCCTTAAAGTCATAACCCCGCCCCAGCCCTGCAAATATTGTGTCCATGGCCGCAAAAACAATAAAAGAACCAGATATCTCCTTCTCCAAATAGCCCTACCGGGCAAGGAACAAACGCTAGGCTTCCGGCCCGCACATCCGGCTCAAAACCCGGCAAACATGATACATGTATCAAAATAACACAACAACCTGTCCCTGAAAAACTCTAAAGAAAACAAATCCGCCTTCACATAAGACACTAAAATAAAAGCAAATTCTACCAAGATTTTGCTTAATATTTTTTGGCATATGTAATGCAAATGATAAAAATGGTTACACATACAAATCAAAAACCAAGGAGAACAAACAATGACCGAACAGGTAAAAAAGAGAACCGGACTAACCTTTTTGATGGGCATCAGTCTTTTGGCCGTGCTCTGCTTTTCCGGAATAGCTCAGGCCCAGAGCCAAAGCAAAGAGGCTATGCAGGGTCAGGGTCAAG
>CAZTKE010000105.1:1906-5533 GCA_964614055.1 uncultured Desulfovibrionales bacterium
AACGGGATGGAGACATACACCTCGGTGCCTTCCCCCTTTTCCGTGCTTATACACAAGGTTCCGCCCATGAGATGGGTGAGACGCTTGACCAGGGGGAGGCCCAGTCCGGCGCCCTCGTACTGCCGGGTAAAAGGGGAATCGGATTCCCCGGCCTGGGTGAAAGTCTCGAACACAGCCTGCAATTTGTCCGCAGGTATGCCCGCTCCGGTGTCCGTGACCATGAAAAGAAGATGTCGAGTGTTTTCTTTTGTCTCCGGGAGCAAAGTCGCACTTGCTTCCACCCGGCCGTTTTCAGTGTATTTGCAGGCGTTTCCCACCAGGTTGAAAAGTACCTGGGTCAGCCTGGTCTCGTCCCCGACAAGGCTTTCCGGGATATTTTCCCCTATATACTCGTTTAATGTATTGTTGTTCTCCCGGGCTGCGTGCGCGAATACATCCGCTATTGCCTGCATGACCTCCCGGGGCTTGAAACTTTTCCACCTTATTTCCAGTTTGTTAGCTTCAATCCGGGACAAGTCCAGTATATCGGTCAAGAGCCTGTTAAGTCTCTTAGTGGATTTGCGGGCCATTTCCACATATTCGATTTGCTCCGCATCTGCACTGGAATCGCTCAAAAGCTGAAGCATGCCGGTTATTCCGTTTAAGGGTGTCCTAATCTCATGGCTCATATTGGCTAAAAATTCGGATTTGGCCCGATTTGCGGCCTCAGCCTTCTCCTTGGCCGCCCGGATTTGGGTTACATCCGCCACCAGGGACAGAATGCTCTCCATGCGGCCTTCAGCGTCAAGCAGGGCGGAATTGTACCATTCGCAGTACAGGACTGTCCCGTCCTTGCAGATATTGCGGTTGCTTATTTTATTAAACGTGGTCAAACCGTCGAACAGCTTTTTAATATTCTCCTGCGTGTATTCCCAATCCTCGGGGTGGACAAAATCAAAGTCACCCCAATTCTTGCCCAGTACTTCCTCCGCCTTCCAGCCGAACATGGCCTCCGCCCGGGGGGACCATCCGGTAATATGCCGGCCCTTTTCCCATTCAATTACCGCAAGGGGAGAATTGTAGATATGATAATTGATCCGGTCCCGGGTCCGGCGGAGTTCTTCCTCCGCTTTTTTTCTATCGGTTATATCGGTGACAAAGCCTTCCAGGACAAGCAAACAGCCATTCTCGAATATCCCCACTCCCTTTTCCCAGACGTATTTCCACTCCCCTTTTGCCGAATACAGCCAGTACTCCACCTCGAAATGTCCTCCGGCTTCCAGGGCGGCCTGCACCTCATTCTGTACCCTGTCCCGATCCCGCCAATGAATAAGCTCCGCATAAGCCATCTTTTTATTGTCCAAAAGGTCCTGCGGCTGATACCCGGTCAACTCCAGACATCCGCTGCTTGCAAACTTCATTGTCCAGTGGCGGTCATACAGGCAACGGTAAGCCATCCCCGGCAGATTATCCATTAAAGTGGCCAGCTGTCGTCTGGACTCTTCCAGTCTTTTTTCCGCCTGTTTCCTGGCGGTTATATCCTGGTGCGTGCCGGAGATCAAAAGCGGCTCTCCGTTTTCTGTCCATTCCGATATCTTGCCCCGGTCCAGAACCCATATCCAGGCTCCCTCCCGGTGCCGCATGCGGATCTCGCATTCATAATAGGGGATTTCCCCCCGGAGATGCTTGTCCAACAAGACGTGGGCTTCTTTTAAATCCTCGGGGTGAGTCATGTCTTCCCAGGTGCGGAAACTAACCGGGGAAATTTCCGGCAAACTGTAGCCGACCATCTCCGCCCAGCGCTCATTTACAATCACCTCCCCGGTCTTTACATTCCACTCCCAGGTGCCGGCCCGGGTGCCCTCGATGGCCGCGGCCAGCCTGCGCCGCTCCACCCCCAGCTTTTCCTCCCACTGATATCGTTCAGTCACATCCCGGAAAACCAGGACCACACCCCGTATATGCCCCCGATAATCTTCAATGGGCGCGGCTGAATCCGCAATCTGGTACTCCCGGCCCTGTCTGGAAACAAGCACGGTATGGTTGGCCAAACCCTGCACCTTCCCGGTCTCCAGGACCTTTCGCACCGGATTCTCGCATACCTCCCCGGTGCGGGCATTTTTTATACAAAAAACCTCGTCTAGAGGTTTGCCTATAGTTTCCCCCCGGGACCATCCGGTAAGTTCCTCGCCGATTACATTCATGCGCCGAACCCGTCCCCGGGTGTCAGTGGAAATCACAGCATCCCCAATGCAATCCACTGTGAGCCGCAGGCTCTCCTCGCTGTTTTCCAAATCTTGTCTGATGTCCATCTGGACATAAGAATACAGGATAAACAGCCACCACATGGGGATCAAAGCACCGAGTACATCCTCATAGGGATTAAGTTCCGGCCGCACCCCGGACCATTCCAGAAACAGGCACAGCTGATACAAAAAAACCGTGCCCGCAAGCCCCAGAAGCAGGGAGCGGACCCCGGTGATCCCTATTCGTTTCCAGGATACGGCGAGGAAAAAAAGAAAAGCAGCGCTAAAAGCCGTTCCTACAAAGTCCAGAAGGCTTAAAACACTCATCCGCTCTCCAGCTTGTTTTTCCGGTCGAATTTGAGCGCCCAGACCAGAAGCAGCCCTGTTCCCGACACATACAGGGCATGTTCCAGCAGGTTGAACGTATCCTCCCAGAAAAAGCCCTCAAGAACAGTGAATATCCAGGCGGCAAGGAAACAAAAAAACGCGGAGACAAAGACCTTGAATCCCGGGATTCTCCTCAACCGGATTTTATTCATTACAATAAAGGCCAAAACCGCCAACCCCAGAAGGAGCATGATCAGTTCATCCCCGTGGATCATTATCTCCGCCCCCTATTCCGTGCTTGTTTCCTTTTCCGGCTTGATGCCCTTGCCCACCGGGATTTCGAACTCTTCAGTCTCCGGCTTTATCCTCTCGATAATGCTGGCGTGATAGTGCTCTTCCTGCAGTCCCTTAAACAGGCTGTAGCACATGATTATCAAAACAAAAGTAAAAGGCAGGCCGGTGGCGATGGAAGCGCTCTGCAGGGCGGTCAACCCCCCGCCCAGAAGGAGTGCGGCCGCCAAAAGCCCTTCTGTTACCGCCCAGAATACCCGCTGCGGTACCGGGGAATCCAGCTTGCCCCCGGAAGTCAGGTGATCCACGACCAGGGATCCGGAATCCGAGGAGGTCACAAAAAAAACCGTGACCAGGACAACCCCGATAAGCGAAGTAACCCAGGTCCAGGGGAAATTCTCCAGCATGACAAAAAGGGCGGTGGAGACTTCCCTGTTCACGGCCCCGGCCAGATCCGCAGCCCCAGTGGTCTGCAGCCACAACGCTGACCCGCCGAAAGTGGACATCCACAAAAAGGAAAGCAGGGTGGGAAAAATCATCACTCCAAGTATAAATTCCCGCACGGTGCGGCCCTTGGAGACACGGGCGATGAACATCCCCACGAACGGGGACCAGGAGATCCACCATCCCCAATAAAAAATGGTCCACGGATTCTGCCAGCTGCTGCCTTCCGCGCCGTAAAAAGTCTCCACCCAGAAGCTGAGCTGGGGCAGGTTCTGGACATAAAAGCCGATGTTCTGGGTAAAAGCCTGCAATATATAAACCGTGGGTCCGACCGCGAGCA
>CAZTKE010000106.1:0-5528 GCA_964614055.1 uncultured Desulfovibrionales bacterium
AAAAATGGGGTTAAGCCGCGTGGCCTAACCCCTTGATTTTCCTGGTCGGGACGGCAGGATTTGAACCTGCGACTCCCTGAACCCCATTCAGGTGCGCTTCCAGACTGCGCTACGTCCCGGAAAGATTTGAACTAATTTTACTCCCTGCAAATGTCAACTCTTTTCCGGTCCTCCACTGTTTTTAAAAACACACTCGCCCCAAGAAAAGCCGCAATCCAAGCTGCAGGGACGGCTATTCAGACATCATGGGCTGGCGCAGGTGGTTGGTAATTCTTTTCTCCACCTTCCTGAAGATAAACAGCACGCCGTAGACCAGAACCAGATAGAGTGCGGAAGCTGTCAAAAAGATTTCGTAAAAGGCGAAATTCTTGGCCGATATCACCTGGGCCACACCGGTAATGTCCATCACGGTAATAATGGATACCAGGGAAGTGGCCTGGAGGAGAAAAATAACCTCATTGGTATAGGCCGGCCAGGCGATCCTGAAGGCCTTGGGCAAAATGATGCGCCTGTAGAGCAAAGACTTGGACATGCCGCAAGCCCTGGCCGCCTCGATCTCCCCGAAGGGAACGGCCTCTATCCCCCCGCGCAGGATCTCCGCGGTATAAGCCGCGGTGTTCAGGGTCAGAGTAAATATGGCGCAAAAATATGCTTCCCGGAAAAGACTCCAAAGACCCAGGTCCTGAAGGAACAAAAAGAACTGCCCGCTTCCGTAGTAAACCAGAAATATCTGGACCAAAAGGGGAGTCCCCCGGAAATAAAAATTAAAACAGTAAACCGGGTAACTCAAAAGCTTGTACTTGGATACCCGCATCAAGGCCAGAGGAACAGCCAGAAAAAGACCGAAAAAGACGCTCAATCCGGTTAGCTGCACCGTGACCCAGGCCCCGCTTAAAAGCCGCGGCAGGCTGTTAAGAATGATTTCCAGCATAGCTTATGCCCTCCTGACTCCCCTGTTGGCCCAAATCTCGGCCCAATGCTGAATAAGCATGGAAACAACGGTTATTGTCAGATAAATCAGGGAAGCCACAAAATAGAAAGTAAACGGCTTTCTGGTAGCCTTGGCCGCAATATCCGCATTACGCATAAGCTCCGGGAGCTGAATAACGGAAACAAGCGCGGTAGCCTTAATCAGCACCATCCACACATTACCCAGTCCGGGAAGAGCGAAACGCCACATCTGGGGCAGGGTAATCCGTCGAAAAGTCAGGGCCTTGTTCATGCCAAAAGACCTGGCGGCCTCAATCTGGCCTTTGTCCACGGCCATGTATGCCCCCCTGAAGACTTCCGTGGTAAACGCACCGTAAATGACCCCAATGGTGCACACCCCGGAGAGAAACGGATTGAAATTCAAAACGATATCCCGGCCAAAGGAAGACAAAAGATCCTGAACCAGGGTGGGGACCCCGTAATAAACCAGAAGAATCAGCACCAGCTCGGGGACGCCCCGAAAAACTGTTGTATACAGATTGGCTGCGACCCGGACGTAGGTAGATGAGGACAGTTTGGCCCAGGAGCCGAACAGTCCCAAAAAGATGGCCAGAGCCATGGAGGTGACTCCCACCAGGACCGTAAGCTGAAAACCTTTGAGCAGGAGATGGCCGTAACCGTAAAGCATCGCGCACCGCTAAACTTTTATTGTTCCACCCGGATCGGGCAAAAAAGAACAATTTTCACTCTTAAAAAACCCGGGGCGGCCGCAAGACCGCAACCGCCCCGGTGCCAAGCTTATTTAGGCGATTTTAGTCACCGTAAACATCAAAGTCAAAATACTTGGCGTTAATTTTCTGATAAGTTCCGTTTTCCCGGATCTTCTGGATAGCCTTGTTGAACATCTTTCTCAACTTATCGTCCTCTTTACGCACGGCAATTCCGATTCCCTCCCCAAACCATTTTTCATCCACATAGCCGGGGCCGACAAAATGAAAATCCTTGCCGAAATCCTTGTCCAAAAGACTTTCCTGCAGGGGAACGGAGTCGGCACAGATCAGATCAAGTCTGCCGGAGATCAGATCCATGTTCGCCTCTTCCAGGGTTTCGTATGATCTAACTTCCACCAGATCCCCGAATTTGTCCCGGACAAAGTTTTCATGGATTGTCGCCCGCTGAACGCCGACCACCTTGCCTTGCAAAGTATCCTTGTTGATATCCTCTATGGTTCCCTTCCTGGCCACGAATTTGGCCGGGGTCTGATAATACTTTTCCGTAAAATCAACCTTTTTCTCCCGCTCCTCGGTAATGGACATGGAGGCAATGATCGCGTCGTATTTCTTGGCCAGAAGCCCGGGAATCATTCCGCTCCATTCCTGCATGACAAACTCGCACTCAACATCCATGGCATCACACAGGGCCTTGGCAATATCTATGTCAAAGCCCTGCAGATCACCATTGGAATCCACGTAATTAAAGGGAGGATAGGCCCCTTCCGTGCCTATGCGCACCTTCTCAATGTCCTTGGCCTGGGCGAAGCCGCCCATCAAACAGACTACGGCTACCAGACACAACAAGACTCGTAACATCCTGGTCATAACTTTTCTCCTTTTGCTTTACTGTAAACTATAAAAAACGGGCCAAAAACTTCCGGCACTGGTCGGAATGCGGACTCCCGAAAACCTGAGATGGCGGACCCTGCTCCTCTATACATCCCTCATACATATAGACCACTTCCGAAGCCATTTCCTTGGCAAAATCCATCTCATGAGTGGCAATAATCATGGTGCTGCCTTCCTCCACCAGCTGGCGCAAAACGCTGAGCACTTCCCCCACCAGCTCGGGGTCAAGTGCGGAAGTGGGCTCATCTAGTAGCATTACTTCCGGGTTCATGGCCAAAGCCCTGGCAATGGCCGCTCTTTGCTCCTGCCCCCCGGAAAGATGAGCCGGATAATTTCCGGCCTTATCCGCAATGCCCACTTTTTCCAAAAGTTCCATAGCCCGGGCCTTTGCTTCCTTCTTGGGCTTCTTCAGCACATGCACCGGGGCCTCGATCACATTCTCCAGAATGGTCATGTGCGACCACAGATTAAACTGCTGAAAGACCATGGCCAGCTTGGTCCGAATGCGATCCACCTGTTTCGTGCTCTTGGGAATTGTTTGTCCACGCCGGTTCGTGGTCATCTCAATCAATTCCCCGCTGACGGAAATTTTACCCTTATCCGGGATCTCCAGCATGTTTATGCAGCGCAGCAGAGTGCTTTTACCCGAGCCGCTGGACCCGATCAGGGCAATAACATCCCCCTCATTGGCTGTTATGGATATCCCCTTCAAAACTTTCAGGCCGCCAAAACTCTTATAAATATCTTCAGCTACAAGTGCCGGAACCGGCCCTTCGTTCATTTGCATATCTCCTGTTTTGCTTGCAAGGCATCGAGTTCAACTCTGAGTTGGTATTCAAATCACTGGCCACTGTCAATGGAATATATTTTTATAGGCACTTAAATTATATTTGTTCCTTTTTCAAAAGCATTCTTATTTTTATAGAAACTATAAAAATAAGCATAAACCCAGACAGACAAAACAATAAAAAATAGCATTCCCTATTGCAGCCGGATACAAAGAAAAATGCTTGAAAAAAAGACATACCCATAAACATTTTTTAACCGAATGAAGATACTTTTATAGACATACATAGAATATGTTTAATATTAAATTTAAACCCTGGCTTTTTTGCTGACAAATAGAATGGTCTCTTATCTACTAAAAAGACTAACTCGGTACGCAAAATTGTAAAAATTTATTTTTAATTGTCAAAAATTAAAATATAATAGAAAAATATTACTTTTTCAGTATAAGGATTCATATTTGTCAAATGTATTTCAATTATGTTCATAGATGATTATTTGTACATAAAAAATAAAATCAGATGGAGAAGAACACTTCCAGATTGAAGCATAAAAAATCTCAAATGAGTTATGAAGTATAATTTATAACCAATAATAAATTGATTTTCATGTTTTTCTCTTCTCCATCCTTTGCCCTGTGCACTTGATTAGGGATAGCCGACAAGACTGAAAACCCCCTCGGTTTGATAAAAAAATAAAACATGGTTGACGCGTTCAATTCCCGTACTTAGGTTAAACACAGATGGAGATGTTGCCCCAAAAATTTATAAAAAAGCTGTTAACTCCGGCCCCTAAAAAAGGTCGGGTATACAAGACGGGGTAATGATTTAGAAAACGCGGCAAGCCGCAAAAGCATGGAGAGTATTTTAAAATGCCCAAACTGGAAGACGGGACCAAAATTAAAGTTCATTACACCGGGACCCTGGAGGACGGAACCGTATTCGATTCCTCCAAGGAAAGAGATCCCCTGGAATTCACGCTGGGGGAAGGCGAAGTCATCCCCGGTTTTGAAAGCACTGTTCGGGACATGGACGTCGGGGAGACCCGCCAGGTAACCATTAACAAGGACGAGGCATACGGGGAGCACAACAAGGAACTGGTGTTCGAGGTACCTGCGGAGAATTTCCCCGCGGATATACCCAAGGAAGAGGGCCAACAAATCCTCTTGCGCAGCCCCGAAGGCCAGGAAGCCCCGGCATTCATAGTGGGCGTAAATGAGGAAAATATCACTGTGGATGCCAACCATCCCCTGGCCGGCTTTGACCTCAATTTTGAGCTGGAACTGATCCAGACTTCATAAATTAAAACGGACCCTGTCCGGCAAGAATCAAAGTCCGGTTTCCTTTAAAACCCATAAAAAAAGCGGCCATATGGCCGCTTTTTTTATGCTAATCCTCAAAATCAATTAGATTTGGTCTTCCTGGAAATTTCCAGGACATTATCCAGAGCCCTTATTTTGTCTATTGCCTTGTACAAATGAGTACTGTTCTGAACCAAAACAGTAAAATCAAGCTCGGTGCGCTTGTCCACGCTGGAAGCAAACTGCCCGGAATCGATATCTATTTCCTGGTCGGTAAGAATACTTGTAACCTTCGCCAGAACACCCCGCTTATTCTTGCAGATAATCTTGATTTCCGCCGGAAAAGAATTCTGGGCCTCGCCCTCCCAAAAAACCTCCAAAAGCCTTTCAGGTTCTATCTTTTTCGCATTCGGGCAGTCCTGGCGATGAATGGTCACCCCCCGGCCGCGTGATATATAACCGACAATGGGATCCCCGGGCACCGGATTGCAGCACTGGGCAAAGCGGACCAGTATGTCGGAAACGCCCTTTATGGACACTCCTTCTGCCTTCTTGACAACTTCCTCGGTCCGGGGTTCCTCCCGCTGCTTTTTTTTATCCTCGGTTTTTTTCTCCTCCTTCTCCCCTTCCATCTTGGGAAGAAGGCGGTTAAGCACCTGACGGGGCGTAAGCCGGGCATACCCGACAGCGGACAGGAGATCGTCCGTTGATTTGTAGGAAAAATCCCGGGCCACCTCTTCCAGTTGGCCGCTCTTTACCACCCGGTTAAAATTCAGCCCCAGCTTTCTTCCCTCCTTCTCCAGGACCTCCCTGGCCAGGGCAATACTTTTGTCCCGCTCTTCATTGCGAATCCAATGCTTAATCCTAGTTCTGGCCTTGGCCGTCTTCAC
>CAZTKE010000107.1:0-5509 GCA_964614055.1 uncultured Desulfovibrionales bacterium
TGGCCGGAGCCAGACATTTCAGCCTGAATGAGATCAGACGCGGCGATCTGGGCTCGGCCAACCGGGAGACGGAAAGGGAAACCGGTATCCCGTTTATTACCGATGCCGAGGATGGTATAGCCAAGCGCATCCTGGATGCGTAGCTAAGGTAGGGTGTTATGTGGTTAAGATGAGGCCGTTTGCCCTTTGATCAAAAGGGGTAAATGCCTCTTTGTTCGCGGCTATTCGCGCAATTCGCGGGCCTATTTTTTTCTTTTTACCCGCGAATCACGCTAATTAACGCGAATAGTTCTCTGTATACTTTTAAATATTTGCGGGGCTGTTTTTTTTTCGTCCGCAAATATGATCATTTGTTTGTTAACCGCAGATTGCGCAGATTACGCGGATTGGTGCTGATCACGAAGATATGCTACATTATAGACATTATGCACCACTTCCTCGCCGTCAGGCGGAAAAACCGTTCCATTCGCGCAATTCGCGGGCCTGTTCTTGTTCTCTTTTTCTGCCCGCGAATCACGCGAATTTACGCGAATATTTTTTTGCCGCAGGCTGCATATCAGAAAAGACGCGAACTAGTTTCAGCCGCTGACCAAACCGGCTTTCGCTACTTAAGCATTTTTTTCCTTATATAGGCAAGCAGGCTGGAAACTAGGATGCCGGCTTTGCAACGGTTTGCAAATGTATATTGTCCTGATTCTGGGCCAGCTCCTGCAGTGCTTTGGTAAAGCCGGACTGGCTGAAGATTAGGTAGTGCTTTTGGGGAGTTCCCGGCAAAGGAACCCTGCTGGCTTTTTCCCTCAACTGCCAATAAATGTCAGTATCCACTGGCCCGGCAGTATATTTGCATTCCCCGAACACCATATGAGCATTGTCTTCGCTAATTCCCAAAATATCTATCTCCGTATCCTTGTTCCACCATCTGCCGGCTCGAATCAAGCGCATTTTGGGCATCTTGGACAGCCCCTGGTACATGAGCCATTCCCTGCAAATATCCTCGTATACAAAGCTGACATGGTTAGGTCTGAATCGCTCTTTGATTCTTTGGATAACGATATCCGTATTCTCAATCTCCAGATAGCTCCTGTAGGGGTGGACGAACTTGAACCAAAAGCTGATGAAATTATCCGTAATCCGATATAGCCCCTTTTTGCTTTTTTCCGGGTTCTTTTCGGTCACCGGAACTTCTCTGGCGATTAAATCCAGTTCCTGCAGGGTCTTGAGATACTTTGTCAGCCCGGACTGGCCTATGCCCAGAGCGGAAGCGATATTACCCAGCTTTCTGTTCCCGGCGGCAATGGTTTTTATCAGGGAAAAGTATGTCCCGGTTTCTCCAAACTCTTTTTCCAGCAAGAAAATCGGCTCCTCAAACAAAAAGCTTTGTTTGGACAAAATATTTTTTTCCATGGCCTGGAAAATGTCAGTGGCCGGATGAAAAAGCTCGACATACTTGGGTACCCCACCGGTCACGGCATAATACTCAATGTGATTGATCGCCTCAGTGTTGGGGAAAAACTGTCCATAATCCCTAAAGGAAATCTGATCCAGACGAATCTGTCCGGTCCGTCTACCGTATAACGGACTGGAATAGGAGAGGGTCTGCTCCACCATCATGCCCACCAGAGATCCGCATAGGATGACCGTTATCTTGGCATCGGCCAGCATTTGATCCCATATTTTCTGAAAAATCGAGGGAAATGAGGCCCGGGCCTTGCCCAGATATTGGAACTCATCAATGACGATAATCTTCTTTGCTTCCGGCTGATATGCGGTAAGTACGGAGAAGATCTCATCCCATTCCAGGAGTACATCCTTTTTTAAAAAGGTGTTCTGGGCGAAGTCGGATACGGCATGCTGAAAGTTCCTTCTGTTTTCCCGCTCCGACTCTTCGGTGGCCACGAAGTAGAACGCATTTTTTCCCTGGATAAAATGTTTGATCAAGGTGGTTTTTCCGATCCTGCGTCGACCGTAAAGAATCACCAGTGAGGCTCTGTCCTGGGAGAATTCATTTTCCAGGAACCGTATTTCCCGCTGTCTGTTAACAAAAAGAGTCATACCCGCACAGTAGCCGTTGAATTATGTGATGTCAAATTATATAATTTGAATTATTATAAGTTGTTTTATTTCATGTCGCGGCCATTCGCGTGATTCGCGGGCTACTCTTTTTCTTTTTTTATCCGCTAATCACGCGAATTTATGCTGATTGAAGGGATTGTAGAAGGGCCTACGTGATTAAGCGGTTACCTGCTCGCGTAATCACTTAATCAGCTAAACACGGACGTTCAACTCCCGGCCTTTTTTTTCAAAAATGAAAGCGCGTTTCCAGCGGCCATTTGTTCCGCCCTTTTCACGTTTCCGTATTCGGAGTCGAACGTCTCCCCCTGGGGCAGGGTGACCCGGACTTTGTATGTCTTGTCGTGTTCCGGGCCGTAGCTGTCGATAAGCGTGTAAACCGGGCGCTTTTTGAACAGTTTCTGTGTTTCTTCCTGCAGTTTGCTTTTATAGTCCTTTTTCGGGGTGGTTTTGGAGATATCTTCCGGCCACTTGTTCTTAAACAGCCTGACTATGCATCTGCTGGCGCAGTCGTATCCCCCGTCCAGGAACACGGCGGAAAATATCGCCTCCAGGGCGTCGCTCAGAACCGAGTCCCGCTGTCCGCCTCCCTGCACCTGCTCCCCCTTGCCTAAAAAAAGACATTCCCCCAGATCTATTTCCCGGGCAACCGAGGCCAGACAGGCCTCGTTGACCAGATTGGAGCGCAGTCTGGTCATGTCCCCTTCTGTCGCCCGGGGATAGCGACTGAAAATTTCCCGGGAAATGGACAGTTCCAGGACGGCATCCCCCAGGAACTCCAGGCGTTCGTTGTTTTCCAGACCGTATTCATTGGCATAGGAACTGTGGGTCAGGGCCTGGGAAAGCAGGGTAGGCTCTTTGAATTTGTAATTTATCTTGGCTTGGGCTTGGGATAGTATTTGTTGCAAATCTTTTTCAGTATTTTTCATGGCCAAAACAAGCTTTTTTATGTTTTTTTAGGTTTCGCAAGGATTTTAATCATCAAATATAAGACCATCGCGTTTGCAAATAGGCCATATTCCGGTTGATGACAAGCTTGACGAAAGCCTTTTTATGTGGGCATAAGATTGATAGGTCATCCGCCCAGAGCGTATTTTTCCTGAGAATGGATTAGATTTGTTGAGATATTATATGCTCGTGGGATGAGTTTATCTAAAGCGGGGGATTTTCCCTTACCGCAGGCGGAGCAGGGCATATCCTTTTATGGGAAATTTTCCCCCTTTCGCCAATAATTATCTCCGCCAATCAAGGTTTTTGTATTAATAAAATTTTTGAAATCGAGCGCAATTTTCCAAACAGGAGGAGGAATTAAAAATGGTTGGCATTTATATCGGCTCCACTTCCGGTTATTCCGGCAAGAATATGATCGCCATGTCCCTTGGCCTGAAGCTGCAGAAAGAGGGGTATAAGGTGGGGTATATGAAGCCGGTCGGAGCCATGCCCAAGGAGCAGAACGGCAAGCTCGGCGATGAGGATGCCTTTTTCGTTCAGGAGGTCTTGGGCCTGAACGAGGACCCGGAAAAAGTAACTCCGGTTGTTGTGGATCAGGATTTTAAGGTCCGGGCGTTCAGCGGGGAGTGCACGGATCTCATGAAAAAAATCAAGGACAGCTATGAAGAGCTTTCCAAGGACAAGGACGTGATGATCGTTTCCGGGTCCGGAAGCATGTATTCCGGGCGTTATTGCGACGTGGACGGAGTAAGCGTGGTCAAGGAACTCGGTCTGAAGTCCCTGGTAATAGACAGATACACCAAGGAGCTAAATTACGATTATCTGGTGGTCCTCAAGGATGCGATGGGCGAGGACATGATCGGGGTTGTTTTGAATGATGTTCCTTCCCATTATCGGGAGGAGCTGGACAGTATGCTCGTCCCCTTTCTGGAAAGAAAAGGGGTGAACGTTTTCGGGGTCATCCCTCAGGATCCGCTGATGGGCGCGATCAAGGTCTCCGACCTGTCCAAGCGCCTGGGCGGGCGGATAATTGCCGCTTCCTCCAAGTCGGACCGGGTGGTGGAGAATTTCCTTATCGGGACCATGCAGGTGGAAAACTTCATGACCCATTTTAAGAAAAGCAAGAATTCAGCGGTCATTGTCGGCGGCGACCGTTCCGACGTCCAGCTGGTCGCCCTGGAGGGGCAGTGCCAGTGCCTGGTTCTGACCGGAAACCTGTATCCGAACGACATCATCATGACCCGGGCCGAGGTTTTGGAGGTACCAATCGTTGTTGTCCGTGAGGATACCTACACAGTGGCCCAGAAAATGGAGGCCATTCTGTCCATGCACAAACTCCGGGATGTGATCAAGATCCAGCACGGTTCGCAGTTGGTTAATTCGGTAATCGATATTGGCGAGGTTAAAAAGTCCGTCGGGCTGAAATAGATACTTTTTTGGGGTCCGAGTTGATTTTTAAGGGCGCTGGTTTTCCAACGCCCTTTTTTAGTGCTTCAAAAACATATGATTTTGGCGTATGCATGTTTACATGTACTTGAAGATTCAAAATCCCCTCGGTCGGAGCCGGAAAAACAATAACGGACAAATCAAATGACTCAGGACTTGGCGGATAAACTGGACCTGCAGGTGTGGCTGGGCCTTTTAATATTTTTGTTTTTGTATATTCTGGCCTCCTTTTTCTTTAGCAGGCTGGGACGCAAAAACACCATTTCCCGGGCCGTACTGGGGTTCTCCAAATGGTTGTTTCTCCTTGTCGGACTGTATTTCTGCGATCTCTTCCTATTCCCCTCCCTGGATGTGCATATCCCGGAGCACCTGCTCTTTTTGCTGAAAATCCTGGTTGTCTGGATGCTTATCAAGAGCTTTCTGGACGGTTTTTATGCCGAAGTGTACTTAAAGAAGATCAGGAAAAAGACGGTAAATTACATTGTCCTTGATTTTTTGAAACTCCTTTTTTTCTGTGCCCTGGTTATCCTGGTTATAAAGAATGTCTTCCGGGTCAATCCGGGGTCGATCCTCACTTCCTCGGCCATACTGACCGCGATCATTGGTCTGTCCATCCAGGACACCATCGGAAGCCTCATATCCGGTCTTTTGATACAGCTGGAAAAGCCTTTCAAAGTAGGGGATTGGATCGCTGTGGGGGAGCGGGAAGGCAAGGTCGTGGATATAAGCTGGAGATACACCAAGATCGAGACGGTAACCCTGGACTACCTGCTGATTCCCAATAACAGCATCTCCCGGGATACATTGGTCAATTATAGCCAGCCCATAAGCAAGGTAATGCGGGTCCTGGACATCGGCGCCGCGTACGATGTGCCGCCGATAAAGGTCAAGCAGGCCCTGCGGGAAGTCATCTCCAAGGTGGCCCTGGTGGAAAAATACCCTCGCCCGGTGGCCAGGCTGAACAGGTATGAGGATTACCGCATAATTTACAGGATCATATTTTATGTCCGCAATTTTGAGGACAGCTGGCAGGCCTGGGATG
>CAZTKE010000108.1:0-5506 GCA_964614055.1 uncultured Desulfovibrionales bacterium
GAGGAAGACGCCAGTCTGAGCCAGGTGATAAGGGAAATGAACAAAAACCGGCAGCAGCAGCCTGATAATAATTGCGTGTTGGTTTTTACCCAAAAGGAGGAGTTCCTGGGGGTAATATCCATGTGGAACATCCTGCAGGCCATGGGTCCCTGTTTGCTTAAAAGCTCGGGCATTGCCGAACGCGACGTGGACTGGGACCGGGCCTTTAACCGGGCCTGCCGCATGTGCGCCCAGGTCAGATTGAGGGATTTTGTGCAAAAGGACGTCCCCCTGGTAAGACCCAATGATCCCCTGGCCCGGATAATGGAGATATTCCTGGACTATCGCCGGGGGCGGGCGGTTGTTGCCGAGGGCGGGAAGATAATGGGACTGATTCTGCTGCCTGATGTGTACAAGGAGATAGGCCGGGACGTGGAGGAGTGGTAGCAGGCCGCTTCAAAATTTTTCAATCAAAAAAGCCCCCTGCCGCAAAATAGGCGGGGGGCTTTTTTGATTACTCGCTAATGGCGGAGCGGATTTTTTTATTCGGCCGCGGAAGTTGATTCTTTTTTGTTCTCCTCGAGCACCAGCGGCCAGACTTCATCGATGTTTTGCACTGTTTTTATCTTTACCTTGCGTCTGAGTTCGGCCGGGATCTCCTCGAAGTCCTTTTTGTTTTTCTCCGGGATGATTACCAGTTCAATACCGGCTCCGGCCGCGGCCAGTATCTTTTCCTTGATCCCGCCGACCGGCAGCACCCGGCCGCGCAGGGTGATCTCCCCGGTCATGGCCAGGTCGTCCCGCAGGGATTTACCGGTGAGCGCGGAGATCAGGGCGGCGACCAGGGTCACGCCCGCGGAAGGCCCGTCTTTGGGTGTGGCTCCGGCCGGGACATGGATGTGCACGTCCTTTTTTTCGGAAAAATCCGCATCCAGGCCAAGCTCCTGGGTCCGGGCCCGGGCATAGCTCAGGGCCGCCTGCGCGGATTCCTTCATTACGTCTCCCAGCTGGCCGGTCAGGGTCAGCTTGCCCTTGCCGGGCATGGTGCTGGCCTCCACATGCAGGATTTCCCCGCCGTGCGGCGTCCAGGCCAAGCCCAGGGCCACGCCCGGAGGAAGTTCCTTTTCCCTGTCTTCTTCCATGTACGAGGGTACGCCGATAAGCTTATCCAGCTGATTCGGGGTTACCCGGAAGGGACCTTTTTTCCCTTCGGCCACCCGGCGGGCCAGTTTGCGGCAGATTCCGCCCAGTTCCCGTTCCAGGTTGCGCAGTCCGGCTTCCCGGGTATAACCGTGGATTACCCGGGATATAGTATTGTTACTTATCTTTATTTCATAATCCTTAAGTCCGTTTTCCTCGACCTGTCTGGGCAGGAGGAACCTGCGGGCGATCTTGATTTTTTCCTGCTCGGTGTAGCCGGGGATGCGGATGATTTCCATGCGGTCCTGCAGGGCGGAAGGAATGGTATCCAGAATATTCGCCGTGCAGATGAACATCACCTTGGACAGGTCAAAGGGAACGTTCAGATAATGGTCGGTAAAAGTGTAGTTCTGTTCCGGATCCAGTACCTCGAGCAGGGCGGAAGAAGGATCGCCCCGGAAGTCCGTGCCCACCTTGTCGATTTCGTCCAGCATGAAAACCGGATTGCGCTTTCCGGCCTCCTTTATTCCCTGGATTACCCGGCCGGGCATGGCCCCGATGTAGGTGCGCCTGTGCCCGCGTATCTCGGCTTCATCCCGCATTCCGCCCAGGGACATGCGCACGAATTTTCTGTTCAAGGCCCGGGCAATGGATTTACCCAGCGAGGTCTTGCCCACTCCCGGAGGGCCGACAAAGCACAGGATGGGCCCCTTCATCTTCGGGTTTAATTTGCGCACGCTCAAGTATTCCAGGATCCTTTCCTTGACCTTGTTCAGGTCATAGTGGTCCTCGTTCAGGATTTTTTCCGCCTTTTTTATATCCAGGCGGTCCTTGGACAGTTTCTGCCACGGGAGTTCGGCCAGCCATTCCAGGTAGGTGCGGACCACGGTGGCCTCGGATGAATCCGGGTGCATGCCGTCCAGCCGCTTGAGCTGTTTTTCCGCTTCCTTGTGCACCTTGGACGGGAGCTTGGCCTTTTCCAGGTCTTCCCGGAGTTCCTCGATTTCCTCGCCGTTGTCCCCGGTATCCCCGAGTTCCTTGCGGATGGCCTTGAGCTGCTCGCGCAGGAAATATTCCCGCTGCGCCTTGTCCATGCCCTCCTTGGCAGTGTTCTGTATCTTGGCCTGCATGGAGGCCACCTCAACCTCTTTGGAGAGCTGCTCGTTGACCAGTTTCAGTCTCTCCACCGGGTCTACGCATTCCAGAATATTCTGCGCGGTTTCTGTTTTCATGCGCAGATTGGAGGCAATGAGGTCGGCCAGCCGGCCGTGGTCATCCACATTGTTTAAAACGGCCATTATCTCCGATGCGTCGATGCCGCGCAGGTTGAGGACCTTTTCGGTCTGTTCCCGGCCCACGCGGAGCAAGGCCTCGCCTTCCGGACCGAATTCCTTGATTTCCTTTTCCTTGATCAGTTCGATCTGGGCTTCATTGTATTCCTCGCCCGAATTGTATTTTTGGATCCTGGCCCGGCTGAGCCCCTGGACCAGGACTTTCAGCCTGCCGTCCGGCATCTTGAGCATGCGCATGATCATGCCCACGGTACCGACTTTGTAGATGTCCTCCTCGCCCGGGTCATCGACCTTGTCGTCCTTCTGGGTGCAGATAAGGACATAACGGTTGTTGTTCAGGGCCGCATCCACGGCCCGGACACTCTTCTCCCTGCCCACGAAAAGCGGGAGGATCATGTAATTGAAAACCACGATATCCCTTACCGGCAGCAGGGGCAGAGACTCGGGAATATTCATCTCCTCGTCCCTGGATTCTTCGTCTGCAACCGAGGGATCTTCGATCATTATCTCAGTATTTTTTGTGCTCTCTTCGCTCATTATGCTCTCCCGTTCATTTTGATTTCGGCTATTTCCGTATGTGAAATTTAAGTCCGGATACGTGTTTGTCAATACGGCAGAGCTTCAGGAAATTTCTCTTTGTCTACCTTGGGGTGTATAAAGCTATTCAATCCATTGTTCTTTCTTTTTAAAGGCGGTGCCCTGAAACAGGGCCAGGGTTTCGTTGTTGTCGTTTAAAACCGTGACCTGATAGGTGGATGTCCTGGAATTCTCCCCTATTTCCCGGGCCTGGGCATGCAGGTCTCCGGTTTTGCCCGGCCGGATATAGGAAATGTGCGCCTCTATTCCTATGGCCAGCTCTCCCCGGGAGTTGGCGGCCGCGCCAAAAGCGATGTCCGCCAGGGCAAAAATTGTCGCTCCGTGGGCTATACCCGCCCCGTTCAAAAGCTCCGGTTTCAAAGTGAGGCTGGTTCGGGAAAATCCTTCGCCAACCTCGTCAATTCTGATCCCCAGGTAACGACCGAGCTGATCTTTTTCCCGGAAAAAGTCCTGGACTTTCTTGTGCATGTTTACCTCGTATAAGTTTTTGTAATAACAGAGTTTTTTCTTATCAACTTCATATCTAAGTCAATTTTTCGATCTTATTGGAATTAATGTGTTTTTTTCTTGACATGCTTCGGCAATAAGTTAAAAGATATTAAAAACTATCCTGAAATTGTTGTAAAGACAGGGTGAATCACGGGAATTTATATAGGATAACATAGTTAACACTTTGATCTTGTTAACTTTTTAATTCGAGATAAATAATGAAATACTATAAAGTACGCAAGCTGAAACGAGTGCGGCTGAAGCGGAAAAGAAGCAAGAAGCCTTTATGGGTGGTCCTGGTTACCTGTTCTTTTTTTGCCTGCACCTTTTTTTATTTTTGGGGTGAGGATTTCAGCGGGCCCATAATGGCCAGTGTTTCTCCCCGGAGCCCGATTTCCGCGAAAAAGGATCTGTCCGCCCCGGAAAACAGCCATTCGGCAAGTGGTGCCACCCAGGCCCTGGAATCAGCCGGACCGAATCCGGAAGAGGATCCAGGGGGAGGTAAAAAACCGGCCCGGGAAGAAGAAGTGGAGGTGCAGGAGGGTGCCATCCGCTCCGGGCAGACCATTACCTCGCTTTTAGGGGAATATCTGGACCCGGCCCGCATTTATAAGCTGGCCCGAGTCTGTTCGGACGTGTTTCCCGTGCAGCGGATCAAGTCCGGACAGGTTTACCGCATTAAGACCGTTAATGGGGAATTCAAGGGATTTGAATACGAAATAAACGACAATAGCAAATTGTGCGTGCAAGCCGGCAAAGACGGGTTTACCGCTTCAAAAAAAGATATTGTCTATGAGGTGGACAAGGTTCTGGTGCAGGCGGAAATAGAGGACAGTCTGTTTCTCGCGGCCAAAAAGATCGGGGAAAGCGCCGCCCTTCCAGTGCGTCTGGCCCAGATATTCGCCTGGGATGTGGATTTTGTGAAGGATATCCGCAAGGGGGATTCCTTCCGGGCTTTGATTGAAAAGAGATACAGGAAAGGGGAATTCTCCGGCTACGGCCGGATACTGGCGGCCAGGTTCGAGAACAAGGGCAAGATCTTTAATGCCTTTTTGTTTCAGGAGTCCGGGGGCGGGTGCGATTATTACGATGAAAACGGGGATTCGGTGCGCAAGGCGTTTTTAAAGGCCCCTCTGGAGTTTTCCCGCATCTCCTCGGGTTATTCGCGCAGCCGTCTGCACCCCATTCTAAAGGTGAGGCGTCCGCATCGGGCAATCGACTATGCCGCTCCCCGGGGCACTCCGATCAAGTCCATAGGGGACGGCAAGGTGGTGGCCAAATCCTACGCCAAGGGCGCAGGAAGGTATGTCAAAGTCAGGCACAACAGCATCTACACCACTGTGTACAACCATATGTCCCGCTTCGCCCGTGGACTGCACGTGGGGAAGACGGTCAGCCAGGGGGAAACCATCGGCTATGTTGGTGCCACAGGCTATGCGACAGGTCCGCACCTGGATTTCCGGATGAAAAAAAACGGGCAGTATGTAAATCCCCTGCATGTTAAATCCCCGCCGGTAGAGCCGGTCCCCAAGAAGGATATGCCCAGGTTCAAAACGACCATGGAGCCTTTGATGGCCGCGCTTGAAGGGGAGACCAGGGTGGCCGGGAATTCGAATTCACGAAAGGCCCGAGTGAACTGACGCCCTGATGTCCGGTCTGGAAGACAAACTGAAACTCACCCGGGAAAATCTGCAGCGGGTTGCGGTCCGTTTCGATCCAGAGCATGTGCATGTGGCCTGGACCGGGGGCAAGGACTCCACGCTGGTGCTTTACCTGTGGACCGAGGTTCTCCGCCTGCAGGGCTTCCCTGAAAAGGTCCGGGCGCTTAATGTGGATACCGGGCTCAAATTCCCGGAGGTTATTAAATTCCGGGATAAGATGACCGAAAAAATGAATATTGATCTGAATGTGGCCCGCCCCGGGCAGGATATTGCTTCTTATCCGGTGGCAGAGGACAAGATCAAATGCTGCACGGATCTAAAGATTTCCCCCCTGAACCGGGCCATACA
>CAZTKE010000109.1:0-5497 GCA_964614055.1 uncultured Desulfovibrionales bacterium
GTGACCATACTCCTGGTGGAGCATGACATGGGCGTGGTCATGGATATTTCCGAGCAGGTGGTGGTTCTGAACTTCGGTTCGGTCCTGGCCGAGGGATCTCCCGCGGAAGTGGCCCGGGACCCGGAAGTAATACGCGCATACCTGGGCAACGAGGAGGCGTTGCCGTAAAACGCAAACACGAATTATGACTGAATCCTATTTCGCCACCCTCCCCCAGCTCCTTTTGAGGCAGGCCGGGGCCAACCCCACGAAAACCGCCATGCGGGAAAAGGAATGGGGCATATGGCAGTCCTACACCTGGGAACAGTACCGGGACGCGGTTGCCGAATTCGCCTCCGGACTGGCCAAGCTGGGAATCGGCAAGGGGGACACCATAATCCTCATCGGTGACAACCGCCCGGAATGGCTCTGGGCGGAACTGGCCATTCAGGCCCTGGGAGGCACGGCCCTGGGTCTGTACCAGGACTCCGCCGCGGACGAGGTCAAGTATATTTTCACCCTGTCCGAGGCCCGGCTGGTAGTGGCCGAGGATCAGGAGCAGGTGGACAAGATCCTGGAGATCAAGGAAGGGACCTTCCTCGAATATGTTGTATACCACGATCCGCGCGGCCTGTCTCCCAATCCGGAAAAAGGCCTGCTTTCCTTTGACCAGATTCGGGACAAGGGCCGGGACCGGGCCGGACGCTTTCCAGCCCTGGTGGAGGACATCTCCCCGGAGGATTCCGCCCTGGTGGTAACCACATCCGGGACCACGGGCCGCCCCAAGCTGGCCATGCTTTCCCACCGCAATCTTCTGGCCATGGCCAACAACCTGGGGCAGGTGGACCCCAAATATCCCGGGGACGAATTCGTGTCCTTCCTGCCTTTGGCCTGGATCGGGGAGCAGATGATGGCCGCGGCTTCCTCCCTGTTTTACGGATTCTGCGTGAATTTTCCGGAAGAGCCGGACACCGTGCAGAGCAACATCCGGGAAATCGGCCCGCACCTGATTTTCTCCCCCCCGAGGGTTTGGGAGAACCTGTCCGCCAAGGTGCAGGCGGATATAATGGATACCACCCCTTTCAAGCGCTTTCTCTACAACCGGCTGTTTCCCATTGGCCTGCGCCATGCCGAGGTCCGCCTGGAAGGACGCACTCCCTCTCCCTGGCTCAGGCTGGCCTATTTGATCGCGGAATTGGGACTGTTCCGGGCCCTGCGCGACCGCCTGGGATTCTCCCGCCTGCGTTCCGCCTCCACCGGAGGTGCCGCCCTGGGCCCGGACACTTTCCGTTTCTTCCACGCCATAGGCGTCAATCTGAAACAGATTTACGGACAAACGGAGATCGCGGGCATCTCCTGCATACACAGGGACGGGAATATAAATTTCGACTCCGTGGGCGAGCCCATCCCGGAAACCCGGATCAAGATATCCGAAAAAGGGGAGATACTCTCCAAGAGCCCGGCGGTATTTCAGGGATACTACAAGGACGAAGCCGCCACCCGGGAAACCTTGGAAGAGGGCTGGCTTAAATCCGGGGATGCCGGCTATTTTGACCAATCCGGACAGCTGGTGGTCATCGACCGCCTCAAGGATGTCATGCACCTAAACGATGGCACCAGATTCTCCCCGCAGTTTTTGGAAAACAAGCTGAAATTCTCCCCGGCCATCAAGGAAGCGGTGGTCTTCGGCCGGGACCGGGACTATATCGCGGCCATTGTGTGCATTGACTTCCAGATAGTGGGCCAATGGGCGGAGAAAAACCTCCTGACCTACACCACCTATCAGGATCTCTCGGCCAAGGATCAGGTCTACGAATATGTCCAAAAAGAAGTGCACAAAGTCAACTCCACCCTGCCCCGAGCCAATCGCATCCGGCGTTTTTGCCTTTTATACAAGGAACTGGACGCTGACGACGGGGAGTTGACCAGAACGCGCAAGGTCCGGCGCAAGGTGGTGGAGGATCGCTACGGCGAGCTGGTGCGCGCCCTGTATTCCGATGCCTCCTCGGTGCGCCTGAAAACCACAGTGGCCTATCAGGACGGCAGACGCCGGGAGCTTGTCGGGGACATACGCATAGAAAACGCCATCCCCAACCGGGAAAAATAAGGACGAAGCTAAAACATGGAATACTATCTTTACCTCGTTGTGAACGGTCTGGTTGTGGGGTCCATCTATTCCCTGGTGGCTCTGGGCTTTGTCATCATTTACAAGGCCACCAAGGTGGTCAATTTCGCCCAGGGGGAATTGCTCATGGTCGGGGCCTACATCTGCTTCGCTTTGACGGTGCAGGCCAAGCTCCCGTTCGTGGTGGCCTTTTTTCTAACCCTCGGCTTCTCCGTTCTCCTGGGGCTGGCCATTGAAAGACTGACCTTGAGGCCGCTTATCGGGGAGTCGCATATCAGCGTTATCATGGTCACCATCGGCCTGTCCTCGGTATTAAAGGCCGTGGTCCAGCTGTTCTGGGGGACCAATGTCCGGGTCTTTCCCCAGCTTTTGCCCGCCGATCCGGTGAATATCCTGGGTCTGCCGGTCTCCCCGGCCTATATAGCGGCCATGCTCCTTTCCCTGTTTTTGTTCTGCATATTCACCGTTTTTTTCAAATTCTCCCGCACCGGAATCGCCATGCGGGCCACCGCTTTTGATCAGCAGGCGGCCCAATCCATGGGCATATCCATAAAAAGGGTGTTCGCCCTTTCCTGGTGCATTGCCTGCGTGGTCTCCGCGGTCGGGGGGATTGTTTTGGGCAATATCAACGGCATAAACGTCCAGCTCGGGCATATGGGCCTGAAGGTATTCCCGGCGGTGATCCTGGGAGGGCTGGACTCCCTACTCGGCGCGGCCCTGGGCGGACTTATCATCGGCATCCTGGAAAACGTCTGCGACGGCCTGGCCAAGCAAATTCTGGGGCTGGGAGGGGTCAAGGACGTGGCCGCCTTTATCATTCTGGTGCTCATCCTCATGATCAAGCCCTACGGGCTTTTCGGAACCAAGGAAATCGAGAGGGTCTGAGATGCAAACCAAATGCGGCCTTTTCTTCACTTCCTACAGCCAGGAAGCGCAGCTCTTTCCCGGAAGATTCCAGAAAACCGCCATTATCCTGTTTCTGGCTATTTTCGCCGCATCCCCGTTTTTCCTGGAAACCTTTATAATCTCCATACTAAATCTCCTTTTGATCGCCGTAATCGGGGCGGTGGGCCTGAATATCCTGACCGGGGCCTGCGGCCAGATATCCCTGGGGCATGGAGCGTTTATCGGTGTCGGGGCCTATGCCTCCGGGTGGGCCACGCAGATGGGGATACCTTTTCCCCTGGCCATGCTTTGGGGCGGACTGGCCGCTGCTGCCGTGGGCATGTTCTTCGGCATACCCTCCCTGCGGCTCAAGGGCATATATTTGGCCATAGCCACCCTGGCCGCCCAGCTTATCCTGGAGTATGTTTTTTTGCACTGGGAGGGACTTACCGGCGGGGCCCACGGCATGCTTCTGGACCCGCCCGGCATCCTGGGTTTTGCCTTTGATACCGACCAGAGGATGTTCTGGCTCATCCTGGCGGTGACTTTCATCTGCGTACTCATGGGCACGAACCTCATGCGCACCCAGCCCGGACGGGCATTCGTGGCCATCCGCGACTACTATCTTTCCGCGGAGATCGCCGGAGTCAATCTGTTCAAATACAAATTGTACGCCTTCGGCATATCCTCTTTCATGGCCGGGATCGCCGGATGCCTGTGGGCGCACTACACCATGTACATCGCCCCGGAACAATTCAACATCGGTCTTTCCATTTCCTATCTGGCCATGATCGTTATCGGCGGCCTGGGCAAGGTGCTCGGGGCCATCCTGGGAGCCATCTTTATCACCCTTCTTCCCGAGGCCCTGAACCTGCTCTCCGGATATCTAAGCACCTGGCTCCCGGATATCTCCAGCTCCATTCTGGCCCTGCGCGAGGGGGTCTTCGGCCTGGCCCTGGTCCTGTTTTTAATCTTTGAACCCGAGGGCCTCGCTCATCGCTGGAAAATGATCAAGGCCTACTGGAAACTTTATCCGTTTGCCCATTAGGGGCAAACAAAAAAGGAGGATGGTATGAAACGTTTATCCCTTATCCTGTGCCTCGCGGCCATGGCCCTGATCGGGTCCAAGCTCCACGCGCAAACAATAAAAATCGGATCCATGATGGACCTCTCCGGCCCCACCTCATCAGTGGGCCAGCCCTACGCCCAGGGGATTAAGGCCTGTGCACAGTGGCTTAACTCCAAGGGCGGGGTGGCCGGAAACAAACTCAAAGTCGTGGAAGTGGACACCGGATACAACGTGCAGCAGGGACTTACTTCCTACAAGCGTTTTGTTAACCGGGAAAAAGTGGTGGCCATTCAGGCCTTTGGCACCGCAGTGACCGAGGCCTTGGTCCGTTTTGCCAAAAAGGATCAAGTCCCGCTTTTTTCCGCTTCCTATTCCGCCCATCTGACAAATCCGTCCAAGGCGCCGTACAATTTTTTCATTGCCGCGGACTATTCCACCCAGATGCGGGTGGCGCTCAAATATTTTTACGAGAACTGGTCCGGGGAAAAAGAGCCGCGCCTGGCCTTTGTCTATCCGGACCACCCCTATGGCCTGGCCCCCATATCGGCCGGGAAAAAATACGCCAAGGAGCTGGGGTACAACATAGTGGGCGAGGAAAACGTGGGCTTAAAGGCCATTGACGCCACCACCCAGATTTTGTCCCTTAAAAACATGTCCCCGGACTACTGCTGGGTGGGCGGAACCACTCCCTCCACCGCGGTTATCCTCAAGGACGCCAGAAAGGTCGGTCTTGAGACCACTTTCTTCACCAATATCTGGGGCGCGGACGAAGATCTGGTCAAATTGGCCGGAAAAGCGGCCGAAGGGACCTATTCCCTGCAGTCGGCCGCGGTTTACGGCCAGGATGTGCCCGGAATGGAAGTGATCAAGGAAATCACCGACGGGGAATACAAGATGACCCACTACATCCGGGGCTTCGCTTCCATGCTGGTCATGGCCGAAGGCATCCGCATCGCCGCGGGAAACAAGGAAATCAACGGACCGGGCATCAAAAAAGCCCTGGAAACGCTGCGGGACTACGACCCCATGGGGCTTACTCCGCCCATATCCTATTTTCCGGACGATCACCGGCCGAATATGGCCGCATTTTTGTACCGCTTCCGGGACGGCCGGATGGAGTTCGCCGGCTCCATGCACCTGGAGCGCAAGGACAAATGGCTGGGAGAATAAGGCGAAAACAATGCACCCCGGCCTCCGGCCGGGGAAAAATCCCGTTTGCGCGGAAACCACAACCCTGAAAAACGCATGAGCGAGACAGCAAATACAGACATCTTAAGCGTTAAGAACATGGAAGTTGTCTATGACAACGTGATCCTGGTGCTTAAAGGGCTTTCCCTTTCCGCCGCCCGGGGCGGGATAACCGCCCTTCTGGGGGCCAACGGGGCCGGGAAGACCACCACGCTCAAGGCCATGTCCGGGCTGCTGCAGACCGAGGACGG
>CAZTKE010000110.1:0-3435 GCA_964614055.1 uncultured Desulfovibrionales bacterium
CAGCTGCGGCTGCTCCCAAGGACCAGATGTCCGGGCTGATACGGCCCGGTCTCCCAGGGGTGCACCGGACCCAAGGAAAGATTCAGGACCCGCAGGCCGGACCAGGCGGCGAGATGCATGGGGCCGGTATCCGGGGTTATCAAAAGTTGCAGGGCCTGGCCCATGTAAACGAATTGGGAGAGATCGGTGCGCCCGGTAAAGTCGGCCAGGGACAAACCCAGCCCGGATTTTATCCGCGAGGCAAGTTCCCTTTCCCCGGGCCCGCCCATGATTATCGGCTTAAGCCCCCTTCCGGCCAGACTCTTTAAAAGTGAAACCCAGAACTCGACTCCGGGCCGTTTGCTTTTCTGGCTGGCCCCGATAAACACCCCGACCGATTTGTTGTCCGCACTGAGCCGCCTGGGCGGGGACCATCGCGTCTCGGCCATCTTGGCCGGGGGAACTGAGTCCAGGGCGTTCATATCCGCCCAGTGAAAGCGGTTAAAGCGGTTATTGTGCACCAGAGAGGCCCGGTAGAGCTGCCAGTTCCCCTTTATGCGCAATGCCCCGTCCCGGTCCCGGTATGACCCGACTATTTCCTCGCAATCCACCTGTCCGGCCAGCCAGGCCGCTTCCTCGCGGTGGCTCAGATTTATGACCAGACTGAACTTCCTGTCCAGGACATGCCGGTATCCGGTCCAGGGAATGTAAACCACCTGGGGAGAGATGCCCATAAGCTGAGAATAAAAATCCTTCTCCGCCACGGTCCAGATAGGGGTTTTAGGATAAAGTCGCCGCAGCCACAAAAAAAGGGGGAAGGAAAGGATGAGATCGCCCATCCTCTGCATCTGGAGGACAAGGATGGGCTTAGGCATAAAGCTTTTGCATGCTCCGCATCAGCTTTTGCAGCCGGATTTCATAGGTATGTTCGGAAAGGATGCGCTCCCGCGCGGCCCGGACTATCTTTTCCCTTTTTTCCGGATACTTGAGGTAATAGCGGATCATATCCGGGATCTCCTCCGGGTCGCTAAAGCAGGCCGTCTCTTGCTGCGGATCAAAGAGCTCCTCCATCTGGCGGCGGTAGTCGGTCAGCAGAAACGAACCGGACACGGGCACATCAAACACCCTCTGGTTCACCGCCCCCTTCATCTGGGCACTGGTGCAGTTGAAATTGATGCGGTTTTGCGGATAAAAATAGGGCAGTTCGGTATAGTAATTGAGTTCGCTTTTCCACGTCCAGCAATTCGAATCCGCCAGGATTTCCTGCCAGCCGTCGTCTCCGGCTATAATCGGCTGGAAATCCAGAAGGCGGCGAACGCATCCGGCCCGGTAAACCCGGGTGGCCTCCCAGGTAACCATTGTCTCGTAGCGCAGGCGGTCCTCGACATCGGTTATGGACTTGAAGTCCGCCCACAATTCCGGAAAATTCTCCTCCAGACATTTCCCAACGGACAATTCATCGGAGCTGTTAAACTTACCGGCCACCATGGGATAGGTTTCCTTAAGAGACGGGGTTAACACGCTGTCCCGGAGTTTGCTCCCGACCTTGTGCACCATGGAGTTCCCCACAAAGGCCAGGTCGTTTTTTGGCTTAATGCGGCCGTTCATGGAGGCGAACCGCTCCGAGTCCGTGGCCAGGGGCAAAAAGGTCAAATTCTCAAAGCCCCGATCGCGGAGTGTGGGCAAATTGTCCCGGTCCCAGGTGAAAATCGAGGTCCAGGGGCTGTTTAAGTTTTCATAAAGATACAAGATGAGATGCGGATTATCCACGAACCAGGAAGCCAGGGGCAGACGCATCTTATCCAGAAGATCCAGAAGGACCCCTTCCTTGTCCACGCCCAGGTGATTTATGGTCAGGACAAAATCGGGCCTAAACTCCAGAACAGCCTGCAAAAGCCCCTGGACATATTCTTCCCTCCCCAGCTCCTGATCCGGGAGTTTCAAAAAATGATGGGGCACGCCCAGGCGCCGGCAGGCGGCCTGCAGCTCGCCCATAAGAAAATACTGGCTGGTGATCAGAAGAATCCGGGGCAGTTCTTCCTTAAACCTGGGATAACGGGTCTTGGCCCAGAAATCGAATTTGCGGCTGGCCTGCAGGTGTTCATAAACAAAGCGGTAATAGTCCCCATCCAGGCGCATGTACGCGGGAAGGGACAAGACGCGGAAAGGCCGGCCCTCGTTTTTAAGCTGCCACCGGGTCAAGTGGTTCACCGCAGTCCGGGCTTCCCCCTCCCGGACTACAAAGAAATCCCCGGAATCAAGCAGCTCTTTGCTGCCGCAGGCCCAAACCAGATCATCCTCCTTGTCCACAACCGCAATCGGCCCGGGCCAACTTTCCCGCACCACATTCAAATATCCTCTGGTCCCGGACCCCAAAAGGACAAGCAGATTTTGCGGCGTCTCCTGTTTTATGCGCTCCAGCTCCCCCTGCAGCCGCTTCAGACCATAGGGACCGAGAAGCTGAAACTCCCGGCCCTGCATTTTAACGCGAATATCCGTGACATTCCCGGATTCATCCCGAATCTCCCGGAATTCATAACCTGTGCCATGATTATTCATTCACACCTGAACCTTTCCTGTCTCAAAGCGCGTTGCCTAAAAAGGCAAGGCTAAAGCCGGTTAAGCGCAAGCGACCCGCAATTTTTCCAAGCTTGCTGGCAACCTGAAAAACTGTACGAATCAAAAATCAGCGGAGTCCAGAATAATAGTCACCGGACCCCAATTCACAAGACTCACATCCATCTCAGCCCCGAATATTCCGGTCTGCGGTCCGCACCCCAGATTTCGCACTTCATCCGCAAACAGGGCAAAAAGCCTTTCCGCGGCCTGCGGCTCCAATGCCTGATTGAACCCCGGCCGGCGGCCCTTGCGGCAATCCGCGTACAGGGTGAACTGCGGGACCAAAAGGAGCTCTCCCCCGAATTCCGGGAGGCTTAGATTCAACTTCCCTTGCGCATCGGGAAAGATACGCATCTGGACTATCTTGGAAGCCAGCTTGCTCCAGATCGTGTCCCGGTCAATGTTTTCCTCCCCGGACATAAAACCGACCAGTCCGAGCAGTCCGCATCCGATTCCCGCCCTTTGGGTGCCCTGGATGCTCACCGCTGCTTCCTTTACCCTCTGCAGGACAATACGCATTTATTCCTCCGTGTAAAAGGCCCGGGACCCCTCTTTCTCCGCGACCATTACCCAGTCCAGGCGGATATTTGCGGTTTCCAGCTTCCCCTTCAGCTCCGCGTATACATAAGCGGCTATATTCTCCGAGGAAGGATTGGCTGTTTCAAACGCGGGAACCTCATTTAAAAATTTGTGGTCCAGTCCGCTTAAAACCGAATCCAGGAGGGACTTGAGTTCCTTGAAGTCAATGAGCATGCCCGTGTCCGGATCCAGTTCCGTACCGCTTACCTGGGCCCTTACTTTAAAATTGTGCCCGTGCAGGTTCTCGCACTTGCCGCA
>CAZTKE010000110.1:3535-5487 GCA_964614055.1 uncultured Desulfovibrionales bacterium
CCTCCGTCCATTTCCCGGCAAGGCTGGATCTGATTTAAATTCATCCGCTTTATATCCCGGCGGAAAGGCCAAAGCGGATGACCGCTCAGAAAAAGACCCAGTGTTTCCTTTTCCATGCGCAGCTTTTCCGCGTCCGGGAATTCCTCTTTTTCCGCCTGATCGCATTTTATGCCCAGACCGGGATGCTTGGCCGCGGTATCGTTCATCAGACTGAAAAGGGACATCTGCCCCTGGCACTTGCTCTTGGCCACGGACTGGGCCCGGGAAACAACCATGTCCATCCCGGCCAGAAGGGCGCTGCGGGTGCACTTTAGACAATCCGTGGCCCCGGACTTGATAAGCATCTCCACCCCGCGCTTGGTCACCTTGCGCATGTTCACCCGCTCACAGAAATCCAGAAGGCTGGTGTACGGGCCGTTTTTCTTCCTCTCCCGGATAATGGTCTCAATGGCCCCCTTGCCCACATTCTTGATCCCGGACAGGCCGAAGCGCAAACAGCCGTCTTCCACGCTGAAGTCGTGCTCGCTGTGGTTTATGCACGGGGGAAGGACTTTTATGTCCATCTCCCGGCAGGCGTTTATATGGGCGATGACCTTGTCCGTATTGTTCACCTCGGAAGTGATCAAGGCGGCCATGAATTCCACCGGGTAATGGGCCTTTAGATAGGCGGTCTGATAGGAAACCAGGGCGTAGGCCGCGCTGTGCGACTTGTTAAACCCGTATCCGGCGAATTTCTCCACCAGATCAAAGATGTACTCCGCGGTTTCCTCCTCCACCCCTCTTTCCCGGGCGCCCTGAAGGAATTTGGAGCGCTGCTTGGCCATGGCCGCGGGGTCCTTCTTGCCCATGGCCCGGCGAAGGATGTCCCCGTCTCCCAGGGAATATCCGGCCAAAACAGAGGCGATTTTCATCACCTGTTCCTGGTACAGAATAACCCCGTAGGTCTCCTTTAAAACCTCCTCCAGATCCGGGTGCGGGTACTTGACCGGGATTTCCCCGTGCTTGCGGCGGATGAAGTCGGTGACCATCCCGCTCTCCAGCGGTCCGGGACGGTACAGGGCCAGAAGGGCGATAATGTCCTCGAAGCAATTGGGGCGCAGGTCGGTGAGTACATTGCGCATGCCGGAACTTTCCAGCTGAAACACGCCGTCCGTCTGCCCCCGGGCCAGCAGGGCGAATGTCTCCGGGTCGTCCAGGGCCAGGGTGTCCATGTCCGGGACGGACTTGCCCCCTTTTTTGGCCAACTCCAGGGTATCGCTTATGACCGTGAGCGTCTTCAGCCCCAGAAAATCGAACTTGATCAGCCCGACCTTTTCCACCCGTTTCATGTCGTACTGGGTGACCACTTCCCCCTTTTTCCCGCGATACAAGGGGAGATATTCCTCCATGGCCTTGTCCGAAATCACAATCCCCGCGGCATGGGTGGAAGCGTGCCTGGCCAGGCCCTCCAAGCGCCTGGAGATGTCCATGAGCTTGCCGATGTTTTCCTCTTCAGCCAGCTTGCGCAGATCCGGCTCCTTTTCCAGGGCCTTGTCTATGGTCATCTTGGGATCATCCGGAATGAGCTTGGCGATCTTGTCCACCAGACTGAGCTTTAGGCCCATGGCCCGGCCCACGTCCCGGACCACGGCCTTGGACTTCATGGTCCCGAAGGTGGTGATCTGGGCCACGCTGTCCTTGCCGTACTTTTCCGACACGTAGCGGATGACTTCCTCACGCCGGTTATAGCAGAAATCCACGTCAATATCCGGCATGCTTTCCCGCTCCACGTTCAAGAAACGCTCAAAAAGCAGGGAATAGCGGATGGGATCCAGATTGGTGATCCGCAGGGAATAGGCCACCAGACACCCGGCCGCTGAACCGCGGCCCGGACCAACCGGGATGCCCTTGTCCTTGGCCCAGTTGATAAAGTCCTGAACTATCAAGAAATAGGCCGGGAACCCCTTGGCGCA
>CAZTKE010000111.1:0-5457 GCA_964614055.1 uncultured Desulfovibrionales bacterium
TATATTGATATATCAATCAGTTAAACTCCCTATGTGATGGACACCCTCTCCGCCATTTTAAATCCAGCCCAGCTTTTTCCCCTATCCAGGGCTTGCCGACCTCTATAGCAATCCGCATTATTTAAGCCGATATAAACTAAAGCATGCGTGCATTTTCATGACACTTCATGAAAACTGAATACGACACACGCACGCAGAAAAAGGAAAAGTTTTGTTCAAGCGGAAGCTTGAAATTCTTGCTGTCCGGTCAAAATCTTCCGTGTGGTAGTCGTAAGCCGATTTCCAACCGAGCAACTCCTGTAGATATACTCAGCCGTGGTTTGTTGGGCAAGAAAGTCTTCAGTGAATGCCATCAACCTACCTCCCACAGTTTGCATATAGGTACGGCGTACAGGTTGTTTCCAAAACCCACTACAGCCTCCCCGTCATAGAGTACCACTCCACTTGCAAACCGTGTATGTACTGCATTCTGAAGCTTGCGCAATCCTTTAAAATCGTTACTGGTCACTGTGGACGATGCCTTTATTTCGATTCCGGCTAGGTAACCGGCGGATTCCAGAACCATATCCACCTCGACTTTATCCTTATCTCGAAAATGGCTAAAAACAACGGTATCCTCCTCCCAACTCGCCTGCCGTCTTAATTCTTGATAGACGAAAGTTTCCAGGATTTGCCCCAATACCGCACGATTCCGCCACAATGATTCCGCATTGAACCCCAATAAGGTGCAGGCCAGACCGGTATCACCCAAGTGAAGCTTGGGCGTCTTGACTAGACGTTTTATCTGGTTGCTGTGCCAGGGTGGCAGCTCTTCCAGCAAGAAAATCCGTGACAGCAGTGTGATATATTCGCGAATAGTAGGGCGGCTCATTTGAAAAGGAGCTGCGAGCTCAGAGACGTTCATCAAGCATGCCGTATGCCCGGCGGCAAGTGCCAGTAGACGCGGCAAGGCGTCCAGACTGCTGATCCGGGCAAGATCACGGATATCACGCTGAATTAACGTGTCGGCATAATCCCGGTACCATGCTGCCCTTCGCCGTGCAGAAGCGCGTGCCAATGCAGCCGGATACCCCCCCGCCGCCACCCGTTCCGCCAACTCCGGGCCTAACCGTCGTCCGGACCTGGACATCTTGAAGCCGGAATCAAAAAGTTTTGGCAAGAAACCAGATACTTGGCTGGCAAGCTCAACCTGCGACAATGGATGTAGACGAATAATTTCCATCCGTCCGGCCAGCGAATCCGCCAATTCTGGCACCAAAAGCACATTAGCCGATCCAGTCAAAATAAACCGACCGAATTCCCGCCGCCTATCAACCGCTGCTTTCAGTGAGGTGAACAATTCCGGCACACGCTGCACCTCGTCCAGTACCGTCCGATGCGGCAGGTCGGCCACAAATCCCACCGGATCGGCCTGGGCAGCTGCACGTTGCACATCATCATCAAAAGTAAAATAGGCAAATCCCGCTTCGTCCCCGACCATACGGGCCAAGGTTGTCTTTCCGCTTTGCCGGGGACCATGAATCAGTATCACCGGCGAATCGGTCAACGCTTCCGCAAGACGTGAACGGATATAACGGGGGTATAAGGTAGCATCCATCATAGCGGCTATTTATAAACTATAATTCGGCCAATTGCAAGTACTAGTCCGTCCAATTGAAAATGGACACCCGTCCAGTTGTAAATTTCATTCTCTAACAGCCTGAAACCTAATTGAAATAAAGATAACCGTCCAGAAGTGAGCATATTGTCTCATCAATCTATTCCTCCTTTATCCATCATCCCCAGGCTACTCTCCGTAGATATCCCGATAGGAACTGAGAAAGGAAAAGAAGCGCCCCTCAACTATCGCCCGCCTGGCCTTGGCGGCCAGATTCACGAAAAAATGCACATTGTGCAGGCTGTTTAGGCGGTAGGACAGAAGTTCCCGGCTTACATACAGATGCCGCAGGTAAGCCCGGGAGAAATTGCGGCAGGCGTAGCAGTCGCATTCCGGGTCCAGGGGGCGGTCGTCTTCCCTGTACTCCGCCCTCTTGATGTTCACCTTGCCCTGGGAGGTATACAGGGTGCCGTTGCGGGCGTTTCTGGTGGGCAGGACGCAGTCGAACATGTCGATCCCCGCGGCTATGCCTTCCAGGATATCCAGGGGCTTGCCCACCCCCATGAGATAGCGGGGTTTTTCCGCGGGCAGAAGCGGTGCGGTATAGCGCATGAGCTCAAGCATCTCCTGTTTGGGCTCGCCCACGCTCAGGCCGCCGATTGCATAGCCCTCAAAATCAATATCGGTTATCTGCTCCGCGCTTTCCCGGCGCAGATCCGGGTAAAACCCGCCCTGAACAATCCCGAACATGAGCTGATCTCCCCGGTCCCGGGGATAAGCCTCCCGGCAGCGTGTCGCCCATCTGGTGGTAAGCTCCAGGGATTTTCGGGTGTATTCATAGTCCTGCTCATAGGCCACGCACTCATCCAGGACCATCATGATGTCCGAACCGATATTTTCCTGGATGCGGACCACTTTTTCCGGGGAAAAGAAATGCCGGGAGCCGTTTATATGCGAGGCGAACTCCACCCCGTCCTCGGTCAGTTTGCGCAGTCCGGCGAGACTGAAGACCTGAAACCCCCCGGAATCGGTCAAGATAGGTCCGTTCCAGCGCATGAACTCGTGCAGCCCGCCCCTTCTTTTGAGCAGCTCATCGCCCGGGCGCAAATACAGATGATAGGTGTTACCCAGGATGATCCCAGCTTTTGTATCCTGCAGATCATCCGGCCCCAGGCTTTTAACGCTTCCCACAGTGCCCACGGGCATAAAAACCGGGGTGGGGACCTCGCCGTGAGCGGTTTTAAGCACTCCGGCCCGGGCCCGATCATCGCTTTTTAAGATACTGAATTCACCGATGCGCATTAAGTCTCCGTTTATTTTTTATCCGGCCAGGGACAAAACCCGCGCATTTCGCACTCCGGACAGCCGGGATTTTTGGCCGTGCACACCTCGCGCCCGAAAAGGACCATGGCGTGATTTACATCCCCCCATTTGTCCCGGGGGAAAAGCTGTATGAGATCCTTTTCCACCTTGTTCGGATCCGTGTTCTGCGTCAGCCCCAGCCGCATGGATATCCTTTTCACGTGCGTATCCACGGCTATCCCGGCGTTTATCCCCCAGGCGGAGAAAAGGACGATATTCGCGGTCTTTCTGGCCACTCCGGGCAGAGCGGTAAGCTCAGACATGGTTTTGGGCACCTCTCCGGAATATTCCTCCCAAACTATCTTTGCGGTCTTGCGCAGGTTACTGGCCTTGTTGCGGTAAAACCCGGTGGAATAGATCACCTTTTCCACCTCTTCCCGCCCGGATAAAGCCAGATCCCGCGGCCCCGGCCAGTTGCGGAAAAAATCCGGCAGGACCTTGTTCACCCGCTCGTCCGTGCATTGTGCGGAAAGCACCGTGGCCACCAAAAGCTCCCAGGGCCTCTCCCAGTTTAGGGCGGAGCGGGGGCGGGGATAGCGCCGCTCCAGGGCGCGCATGACTTTTTGTGCTCTTGCTTTAATGTCCATTTCCTTTGTAAAATCCCTAAACGAAAAACCGAATAAAAGGACCGGAAAATCCGGCTTAAAAACCCGGGCTAGAGCTAACCCAAGTGGGGACAAAAGTACACAGCCGGCGTTAATCCGGATTTACCGGCCAATCCGGGCGGGGAAAAATCCCTTTTCAGCCCGAGGGTGTTTTGTTAATAGCACCTAATTCACCACGCGACTTAAATAAGGAGAAAACCAATGCTGGCCATTGTCAACTACAATGCCGGTAATCTGACCAGTGTTAAGCGGGCCCTGGATTACCTGGAGATCCCCAACCGGATAACCGCAAAAAAGGACGAGATGCTCGGCTCGGACGGGGTCATCATTCCCGGGGTGGGCGCGGCAGGTTCGGCCATGCAGTATCTGGCGGCGAACGGCCTGGACAAGGCCCTTGGCGAATGCGCAAAAAAGGCAAAACCCCTTTTGGGCATCTGCCTGGGCTCCCAGATCGTTCTGGACTATAGCCCGGAAAACGACACTTTGGCTTTGGGGCTTATCCCGGGCCGATGCCGGGCCTTTGACCCGGATCTAAAGGATGAGCGCGGGGAGCTTATAAACATCCCGCACATGGGCTGGAACAGGGTCCGGCTGAGGGGTCCCTGCCCCCTTTTCAAGGATATCGACCCCGAGGCGGAATTCTATTTCGTGCACACCTATTATCCGCAGCCGGAACCGGAATACATCCTGGGGGAAACCGATTACGGGACCACATTTTGTTCCGTTTTGGGCCGGGAGGGCCTGTGGGCCATGCAGTTCCATCCGGAAAAAAGCGGCCGCCCGGGACTGCGCATATTAAAAAACTTCCATTCCTACTGCCGGGGAGAATTAAATGCTTAGCAAGAGAATAATCCCCTGCCTGGACGTACGGGACGGCCGGCTGACCAAGGGCATAAAATTCAAGGACAACGTGGATATCGGCGATCCGGTGGAGACCGCGCGCAAATACTATGAAAACGGAGCGGACGAGATAGTCTTCTACGACATCACCGCCTCCTCCGAGGGCAGGAGCATAATGCTCCAGGTGGTGGAGGAAGTCGCCTCCCGGATATTCATCCCTTTTTCCGTGGGCGGGGGCGTGGCCTCGGTTGCGGATATGCGGGACGTACTCCGGGCCGGGGCGGAAAAGATCTCGGTCAACTCCGCAGCGGTCAAGGAGCCGCGGATCATAAGCCGGGGCGCGGACGCTTTCGGCTCGCAGTGCATCGTCGTGGGCATGGACGTCCTCCGGGTGCCGCAATCGGCCGAGATCCCTTCCGGATATGAGATCGTGATCCACGGCGGGCGCAAAAAAACAGGGCTGGACGCGCTTGCCTGGGCCCAAAAGGTCCAGGATTTGGGCGCCGGGGAGATCTGCCTGAACTCCATCGACGCGGACGGGACCAAGGACGGCTACGAGCTGAACCTCACCCGGCTCATATCGGACAACGTGCGCATCCCGGTCATCGCTTCCGGGGGAGCGGGCAGCCCGGAGCACATGGTGGATGCGGTGACCGCGGGCCGGGCTTCGGCCGCGCTCATCGCCTCCATAGTCCATTACGGGGAATATACCCTCCCGGAAATCAAAAGAATAATGCGGGACAAAGATGTCCCCGTGCGCATGGTCTGGTAAATATGGAAATGCACAAACTGACCATTGAATCCATGACCCATTGCGAGGCCGAGGTGATTACCAAGGTCCTGGACAAGGGGGATATCCCCGCCCGGGCGATTAACATGCTCGAAGGATTGCGCTTGCACCGCTTTCAGGCGGTAATCTGGGACGAGGAAGAAAACTATATGGGCGGGACCTGGTTCAACCCCATTCAAAACAAATGGACCGCGGAATTTTTGGACATGGAATGGAACGAACAAGGCGGGGAAAAAGAGGTTCTGGAAAAAATCCCGAAAAAG
>CAZTKE010000112.1:0-5445 GCA_964614055.1 uncultured Desulfovibrionales bacterium
GGCCCCGGAGAGAGAAAGCAGGCCGCGTATATCTACTGCGGTCTTCTGCGCATGCGGGACAGATTTAAGTCCGGGGAAAGGAATTCCCATGCCTTGCGTGAGGAGTTTTGCAGTTTTTGCCGGGAGAACATCCCGGATGGGGAGATCGACTACTGCCGCATCGTGGATCCGCAGGCCATAACCGATCTAGAATACGTTCAGGATTGCGGCCTGGCTGCTGTTGCCGTGCGTATCGGGCAGGCCAGACTGATAGACAATATACTTTTGGGAGAACAGGATTAAAATGCATAGATATTTTCTTTTGAGCAAGATACATCGGGCGACCATTACCGCGGCCGAACTTGATTACGAGGGCAGCGTAAGCATCTGCCCCGAACTCATGCACGCGGCCGGCATCCTGCCTTACGAGCGGGTGGACGTATACAATGTGGATAACGGGGAGCGCCTGACCACTTACGCCATTTCCGGAGCCAAAGGGGAGATATGCCTGAACGGAGCGGCCGCGCACAAGGGGAAACCCGGGGAAAAAGTGATAATAGCCGCCTTTGTTTCCCTTTCCGAGGGGGAGTTCCCCATTCACAGGCCGAGACTGGTTTTTGTGGACGAGGACAACAAAAAGGTAAGAGTATCCCGTGGCTAGTTGGGGCGGTCGCCTTGTCCGGGCCATAAAAAACGCCCTTAAGGTGAACCTCCTGGCCGGACTCCTTTTCCTGACCCCTGTTGCGGCCACGTTTTTTTTCCTTAAATTTTCCATCCACTGGCTGGACCAGATACTTCTTATCATCCCCGAGCCGTATCGCCCGGAGAATATTCTGCCTTTCCCGGTCCCGGGTCTGGGCGTGATCGTTTTGGCCGTGATTTTGTTTCTGACCGGTCTTGTGGTCCGCAACTACCTGGGCCGCAAACTTGTCGGGCTGTGGGACATGGTAATTTTCCGCATCCCGGTGGTCAGCAAGTTTTACGTCTCGGTAAAACAGCTTATCGAGACCGTGCTCCACGGCACGGGCAAGGATTTCAAGCGTGTCGTTATGGTGGAGTTTCCTCGCGAGGGGGCCTATTCCATAGCCTACGTAACCGGAGTGGCCACGGGAGAGATCCAGAACAAGACTGAAAAGCGCATGATCAATCTGTATGTGCCGACCACACCGAACCCGACCTCGGGCTATTATCTAATAGTCCCGGAGGAGGAGGTGATTGCGTTGGATATGAGCGTTGAGGATTCCTTTAAACTACTTATCTCCGGGGGGATAATCAGCCCGGAAAGCAAGAAGGCGGGAGGTTACGATGATCGCCAGTAGCAGCCGTTATTATTTTACTTCCGAATCCGTGACCGAGGGGCATCCGGACAAGGTCGCGGACCAGATTTCAGACGCGGTCCTGGATGTAATCCTGGATCAGGACCCACAGGGCAGGGTGGCCTGCGAGACCCTGGTAACCACCGGTCTGGCCTTTATAGCCGGGGAAATAACCACCACTGCCTACGCGGATTTTCCCCAGTTGGTTCGGGATACTGTGCGGGAAATCGGGTACAACAGTTCGGACATGGGCTTTGACTGGGAGACGTGCTCGGTTATTTCCTCCATTGATAAGCAGTCCTCGGATATCGCCATGGGCGTGGACCGCAAGAGCCCGGAGGAACAGGGGGCAGGAGACCAGGGGATGATGTTCGGGTTTGCCGTGAACGAGACCAAGACCCTTATGCCCGCCCCGATTTATTATGCACATAAGCTCTCCCGCCGTTTGGCCTATGTACGCAAGAGCGGACTTCTGGATTTTCTGCGTCCGGACGGCAAGACCGAGGTATCCATAGAATATGTGAACGGCAGGCCGGAGCGGGTGGATAACGTGGTCGTGGCCTGCCAGCACAACAAGGATATTTCCTATGTGGATCTGTGCGATGCGGTAAAGGAACACGTAATCCTGAACGTGCTCCCCCCGGAGATGGTGGACAAGAAGACGCGCATCTTTATCAATACCACGGGCAAGTTCATAACCGGTGGCCCCCTGGCTGACTGCGGCCTGACCGGACGCAAGATCATCCAGGATACCTACGGGGGTATGGGCAACCACGGAGGCGGGGCGTTTTCCGGAAAGGACCCGTCCAAGGTGGACCGTTCCGGGGCGTACATGGCCAGGTATATCGCCAAGAATGTGGTCGCCGCCGGTCTGGCCGAGCGCTGCGAGGTCCAGATCGCCTATGCCATAGGAGTGGCCGACCCGGTATCGGTTCTGGTCACCAGCGGCGGGAACGGGGAAGTTCCGGATGAGACCCTGACCGCGGCGGTACGGGAGGTTTTTGATCTCCGGCCCTATTATATCCAGAAAAGGCTCAATCTTTTGCGCCCCATTTACAAGGATGCCTCCTGCTACGGGCATTTCGGCCGGGAGGATGTTGAGTTTACCTGGGAAAAGACCGACGCTGTTGAAGATTTGCGAACAGCCTGCAAGGTCTGATCCGGATGCGGAGTTCCTAAAAAACGGGGTTGTAATGGGTTGTTTTTTTATGCTAACGGGTCATGTTAAAAGAAGTTTAGGTTCTTGATAATGCTGAAATAAACCGCAAGCCGGTTCGGATACAGCCTGTTTTCCCCCGTACAGGGGGTGGAAGAATACTATAAAATAAGGAAGGTTACTATGGCCCAGGCTACTTTTGATGCCAATTCCAAGTGCATCCGCGTTCCCGGTTTTTTGTTTTTCAGCAAGAAAATCCCCCTCTCCCAGGTCAAGAGCAAATCCGAGGAGATTCGGGGAGAAGGTCCGAACAAGGTGTACAGCCTGACTCTGTCCGGGGATTTCGGGGAAAAGAAGGTCGATTTTTCCGATTACGAGGGCTACGCCTCTTTTATCTACGAGTTTGAGAAAGCACGCCTGAGCAGTTAAAAAATAGGCGGCGCTAATAGCGGCGCCGCCTGTTTTTTTACTTCGTTGAATATTTTTCCCGGGTGTTTTTTGCTGCAAAATTCCGTCCGGTGCTAACTGGGCTTCTCTAGTCCGCGCTCAAAAGGGCGATGCGGGCCAGAGATTCCACCTCCTCGCTCAATCCGGCGGCTTCCTGGATGTTTTCTCCCCAGCAGGCCAGTCCGTGTTTTTCCAGGACTAGGCATTTATTTCCCCTGCTTGTTTCCGCGCATTTGTCGGCCAGATCCTTTGATCCCGGTTCCAGGGGCGGGATGTATCCCAGCATGGGAGCGAAGGTACCGGTTTCAAAAAGGGGCAGTCCGGAGAGTTCACGTTGCCTCTGGCTTATGTTCAAAGCCAGGATGTGCGGGGGGTGGGTATGGGCAATGGCCCCGGCCCGGGGCTGGTTCCTATATATCCCCAAATGCATGCCCGCCTCGGAAGATGGCTTCTTTCCGGCCAGTATTGATCCGTCCTCAACTGATACAACTGCCAGATCGTCCAGGGAAAGAGCTCCCTTGTTCGCCCCGGAGCGGGTTATAAGCATCCTGTCTTCCCGGCGGATGCTCAGGTTTCCGTTGACTCCGCTTAAAAGTCCGCGTTCCCAAAGTTTTGTCCCCCAGGAAATGAGTTCCTCGGCATGTTTCAGGGGGAATTCCAGCCCCAGGGACTGGCTGTCCCGCATGGGGCGGATGTCCGGCTTGATGTCCACTACCGGGGTCCCGTCCAGGACGTCCAAATGGTCCACGGACAATGCGCGTTTGTGTATTTCGGTGATCGTGCACGGATGCAGGCCCAGTGGATTGGGCCTGTTCGGGGAACGGGTACAGAAGATGCCGTGCACGGGCAGGTTTTCGTCCCCGCGCGGCCGGCATTGAAGCGTATTGCGGTCCGCCCGGTCCAGCCAGGTGATTATTATTATTTCCTGTCCCGCATACATGCGGTGCATGGCCGCGGCCCAGTCCGGGCTTATTTCAATTTTCCCCCCGGCGCATTTATTTGTTCCCTGCCGGGGACAGTCCGATTTGTTTTTATAGGCTGTGCGGGCCAGACCTATTTTTTTTAGGCTTATGTCCTGCATGGCTGTATATCCTTTTATTTGAAGTGATCAAAGCCCCGGCCGTGAAAAGGCTTGCCGTCCATCCGCAGTCCCTGGTTTTCGGTTACCCTGCCTAAAAAGGAGCAGTGGGGAAAAAGGCGGAGGAGCTCCCGGGAGCTTCCCGGGGAGGTCGCTCCCAGCAGGGCGTAGTCCTCGCCCCCGATAAGAGCGAACTCCAAAGGGTCCATCCCGGAATCTGCGGCGAAGTCCAACACTTCGGAATGTACCGGGAAGTCGGGGTCCAGGTCCGCTCCCAGGCCGGGGCCGATCAGGCGGGGAAGGTCCGCGGCCGGGCCGTCGGAAATATCCATAAGCCCTCGGACAAAGGACAGTTCAGCCAGTTTTTTCCCTTCTTTCACCCGCGGCCGGGGAAAGAAAAGGCTCTGTATCGACTGCGGGTATTTTTTTTGCTGCTCTCCGTTTTCTTCCAAAACACTGAGTCCGGTCCGGGCTAGGCCGATCTCCCCGATAAGGAACAAGACGTCTCCGGCCTCGGCCTTTCGGGTCAAAAATCTGGGTCCGGGAGTTCCCCAGGCGGTGATGGTCAGGCTTAAGTCCCGGCCCCGGCTGATGTTCCCCCCGGCCAGGGGCATGTCGTGCTCTGCTGCCAGATCACACATCCCTTTTAATATGCGGGAGAAAAAATCGCTCTTTAGACCGTCTTGGGGCAGGGTCAGGGAGAGCAGAAAACCGGTCGGGGTGCAGCCCATTGCAGCCAGATCGCTGATGTTCACGGCCAGGGCCTTGTGCCCGATTGCTTCCGGGGGAAAGTAGGCGGTGCGGAAGTGTATGTCCTCCTGCAGGGTGTCCGTGGTCAGGCAGATTTTGTCCGGGCAGGATACGACCGCGCAGTCGTCCCCGGGGCCGAGTACGATTCCCGGGCCGTTTTGCGGGAAATGCTCCCGGATGAGGTCCAGGTAATCCTGTTCGTTTTTATCCTTTTTGTTATTTGCAACAGTGTCGGGATAGCCCGGATATGATATTGACACCGCTTATTCCTCCATCTGCAGATAGTCGGCTATGACCGTTTTCAAGCCGTACCCGGGGAAATTGACCTTGTATTTGTTCGGGGGCAAATGGGCGATTATCTGTCCCCGGCCGAATATTTGATGATTGCACAAAGTGCCGGTTCTGTTCCCGGAGCTTTTCCCCTTTTTTGCTTCCGGCGCGGGCTTTTTTTCCTGGATGCCGCCGGAATACGTCTCCTGCCATTCCGTGCAGGTCTCCCCGGACGATTCCTGCAATTCCTGAATGAACGGACTGGACATGGCCGGGATGGAGGCTTTCTGAGAGCGTTTATAGATATTTTCAGGAACGAACAGGCCCAGATAGTCCTTGGCCCGGGTGCAGGCCACATACATGAGCCGGCGTTCCTCCTCCATGGCCTCCGGATTGGCGTTGGCATGCCTGGAGGGGAATCTGTCCTCCACCAGATCGATAAGAAGGAC
>CAZTKE010000113.1:0-5383 GCA_964614055.1 uncultured Desulfovibrionales bacterium
GCGGGGCGGGAAATTTTTTCTCCGGGAGTGGTTTTATGCAGTCCTTTCGTTTCGTTCATGCCGCGGACCTTCATCTGGACGCCCCGTTTAGGGGGCTTAGTCTGGATTCCAAAGACATGGGCAATGCCCTGTCCCGGGCCACCTTTGACGCCTTTGCCGATCTGATCCATCTCTGCCTGGAGAAAGAAGCGGATTTTCTCCTTGTTTCCGGGGATGTGTACAATCAGGAGAAAAGCAGCCTCCGGGCCCATCTCGCCTTCCGGGACGGCCTGGCCGAATTGGCCGCGCACAATATTTGCGTATATGTCGTGCACGGCAATCATGACCCTGTGGGCAGTTTCTCCCGGGCCGTGGACTGGCCGGAAAACACGCACATATTCAACTCGGATGAGCCGGAAAGCATCCCTTTTTCCCGGGAGGGCGAGGTCCTGGCCCTTATTCACGGGGCCAGCCACATGAGAAGCAAGGAAACCCGGAACCTGGCCGAAAGATTCGTGCGCGACCCGCGGGAGGTGTTCCAGATCGGGCTTTTGCACTGCAATGTGGGCCGAAACACCGGGCACGAGCCTTATGCCCCGTGCGATCTCCGGGATCTGACAGGGACCGGCCTGGATTACTGGGCCCTGGGACACGTGCACACCCGTGGGGTGTGGTCCGAAAATCCGCATGTGGTCTATCCGGGAAACATCCAGGGCCTGAACGTGAATGAAACCGGACCGCGGGGATGTTTTGTGGTCGATGTCGGGGAAGATGGTGCGGCCGAGCCGGTTTTCCACGCCCTGGACAAATTCCGCTGGGCCTGCGTGCGGGCGGACATCCGGGATATAACCACCTTGGACCGTCTGGAGGAGAAAATTCTCGGACTTATCGAGGCCGAGCAGTGTGAAGCCGGGAAGCGGGGGCTGGTGTGCAGGGTGGTTCTGAGCGGTCGCGGAGCTTTGCATCATTATTTAAGCGAGGACGGATCGCGGGAGGATTTTTTGCAGCGCCTCCGGGAGCAGCTCTCCGGTTTTGATCCCTTGGTGTGGATCAAGGACCTTGTCCCGGACACCGCCCCGGAAATCGATCTGGAGGCCAGACGGGACAGACATGATTTTCTGGGCGAGGTCCTGTCCCGGGCCGAGGAGGTCAAAAGCAGGGAGGATAAGCTGGAATTTCTGCAAAAGGAGGTCTTCTTTGATCTCTTCGGACATCGCCGGGCCGGGAAATATTTGCGTGAGCTCGATTTAAACGAGGCGGAGGAACTCTTGCGCCGGGCCGAGCTTCTGGCCGCGGACAGACTGGAACCCGGAGAGGAGTAAGGGGCCGGATATGCATATCACTGAATTCAATCTGCGCGGATACGGCATTTTTCACCAGTGCCGGGTAAAGGGCCTCTCTCCGGGGCTGTGCCTTTTTCTGGGGGATAACGAGGCCGGGAAGTCCACCTGCCTCAGCTTTATCCGGGATGTCTTTTTCGGCGCCCCGGACAAAAGGCACAAGGAGAAGACCTATCCCGCCCTCAGGGGAGGAGACTGGGGAGGGAGCATCACCCTGGACACCCCGCAGCCGGGCCGCATCCTTCTGGACAGGGGAAGCGGGCCCCGAGGGGGTCGGCTCAATATATACGGCCCGCAGGGCGGGCCTCTGGACGCGGACGCTCTTCCCCGCCTGCTGGCCGGTACCACCCGGGAGGTGTACAAGAACGTGTACGCCTTCAGCTTAAGCGAGCTGCAGACCATGGACAGCCTGAGCAGCGAGGGGGTCCGGGACGCCATCTACAGCGCCGGTCTGGGCACCGGTCTGTCCTCCCTGCCGGAAGTGCTGAAGTCCTTGAAGGGGGAAAAGGAAAAGCTTTTCAAATCCGGGGGGCAGCAGCAGGAAATAAACAGGCTGGTGAAAAACCTGGAGGAAGTGGACAAGGAAATCGCCCGAGCCTCCGGGGATATTCAGGCCTATGACCGTGTGCTCCAGGAGCTGGAAGAGCTTGGGGAAGAAAACAAAAGGCGCAAAAAAGGGCTTGCCTCTCTTCAGGCCCGCCTGGCCGGACTCAAGGCCATGCGTGATTCGTGGGATCAATGGACGGAACGCACGGGCATAATCCGTGAACTGGAGGAACTCCCGGCCACAGGGGATTTCCCGGAAAACGGCCTGGCCCGGTATGAAGAAATTCGCCGCAGGCTGGAAGAACTGGAAAAAAGCCGCAGGGAACTGGTTCTGGAGATCGAGGACATCAAGTATCGCCTGCACAAGCTCGCCCCGGACGGGGAGCTTCTGGAGCGGGAGGATCAGGTCCGCTGGCTGGCCGAGGAAAAGACCCGTTTTGTCGAGGCCGGGGAAGAGCTCGCCCGGCTGGAGCCGGAGATAGAGGCCCGGCGGGAAGGGGTACGGGCGGTTCTGCGCCGCCTGGGCGCGAACTGGGACCGGGAAAAGATAGGCGGGTTCGACTGCTCGCTCAAGGTAAAGGACGGCATTTCCCGGTTCAAAGATGATCTGCACAAGCTGGAAAAAGAGGTGGACCGGGCCTCGGCCGAGGCTGAAACGCGCAATGGGGAGCTTGTCCGCGCCGGGGAGGCGCTTAAAAAAGCCCGGGAGGAGCTGGACGCTCTGGGACCGGAAGATCCGGCCTTTGATCCGGATCTGGTCGGGAAAATAAGGCGGGACCGGGACCGTTTCGCCCAGGCCGCTGAGGAACTCCCGGTTCGGGAGCAGGAGAAGAAACGCGGGCTTGAGGAAAGCAGGCGGATTCTGGCGGAGATAAATCCGCGGTGGTCCCGGGAGGATGCGGAAAAGTTCGATACCTCGCTAAAGATCAGGGAAAAAATCGAGGAGTTCCGCAAAAGCTTCGCCCGGGGAGACCGGGAACTCTTGCAGCTGGAGCAAAAGATGGAAAGCGCCCGGCAGTCCCTGGATGGCGTGCAGGAAAGGGAGGAAAAAGCGAAAAAGGCCCTGCAGGAGGCCACACCCGGTCGTTTTCGTTCCCTGCAGGAGGTCCGGGATGCAGCCTCGGGAGTGAAGGAGATGCAAAAAAAGGGCGCGGAACTGAACACCCTGGAGGTAAAGTCCGCATCTCTCTTGGACAGGCTGACCGCTCTGGATCGGGAACTGGCGGAGTTGCCGGAAAAAAGCGGTCCGGGCGGTACAGGGTTTTTGCTTGCGGGTGCGGGCGCACTTGTCCTTAGCGCGGTGGCTTTCATGTCCGGGTTGAGCGGGATCTTTCCGGTGTACGCCCGGCCGGCCGCGGCCATCTTCGGCCTGGGCGGACTGGTCTTTTTCGGGGTGCATGCGGGCAAAAAATTTCTTTTCCGGAGTCTGGCCGCGGATCGGGAAAAAAGGCGCCGGGCCATAGACGGGCAGAGGGGAGGGATTGAAGAGGAAATTAAAAAACATGACCGGGAAAAAAAGGAGCTCGAGGAGCAGATACGGGACATAAGAGAGCGTCTCGGCCTGTCCGGGGATGAATCTCTGGACGGGGTGGAAAACGAACTGCAGAATTCCCGGGAGGTCCTGCAGCGGGTAAGTCACCTCCGGGAGGAAAAGGAGGAGCTTGCCCGGCAGCGGGAAAAGCTCACCCGGGAAATGAAGAGTCTTGAGGAGTTGCGGGAGAGAAAAAGCGCGGAAACGGATGAGCTTCGCCGGGCCTGGAACTCGGAGCTGACCGGCATGGGCCTTGATCCGGACCTGGACCCGACAGTGGCCGCGAGATTGGTGGACCGGGTGGAAACGGTCCGGGCCCAGATAAATCATCTGCGCGGGGCTGAGGATCGCCTGGAAAAGCTGCACGAATTCATGCACGGTTTTGCTTCGCAAACGGCCCGGGCCTGTGCCGATCCCGGTTTGGAACAAGAGACGTCCGGGACCGTGCTCGCGGCTGCGGACAATTATCTGCAAAAGGCGGAACAGGAAAAACAGAGGCTCACAAACCGTCAGGCGGCGAAAAAAGAGGTGGAGAGGCTGTCCGGGGAGTATTCCCGCCTGCAAGAGGCCTTGCAACAGGTTGAACAGGATAAAAAGCGCGCCCGGGAGAAACTTGAAAAGTGCAGAACCTCCTGGAGCGGGTATCTGGAAAGCATCGGTCTGGATCCGGAATTTACCCCGGACCTGGCCCGGGAGGCCCTTGCGGACATTGAAAGGGCGCAGGCCATTATCCGGGAGCAGACCGAACTGGAGGACAAGAAAAAGCAGTACCAAAAGCGCCGCCGGGATTTTATTTCCCGGGCAAGGGCGCTTTCTGCGGACCTGGGCCGGGAGGAGCCGCAGGAGTCTTCCCTGCCCGCCTTTGTGCACAAGCTGATGCAGGATCTGGATGCGGCCAGATCCGACTTTGCCAGCCACAGGGAGCTTTCCGGGCAGCTCAGGCAAAAGGAAAACGCCCTGCAGGAAATGGATCGGGAGATTCAGGAGGCAAAGTCCGGGGAGGAGGAACTCCTGGAGGCCGCGGACGTCCTTGATGTCCAGGAATTTTTACGCCGGGGGCGGATACTGGAGAAAAGGCAGGCTCTTTTGGACAAGTTGCAGGATCTGGACCGCGGACTCATGCGCGGGACCGGGGAAAGCGACATGGAGCGGATAAAAGAACTTTTCTCCGCCTGGAGCCTGCAGGGCCTGGAAGAAGAGATCGCCCGCCTAAAGCGGGAGATGGAGGAGGAAGAAGCCCGGCACCAGGAAAATGTCCAAAGAAGCGGGGAGCTGAAGGCGGAAAAGGACAGGCTGGCCTCGGACGATGATCTGTCCCGGCTGCAGCAGAAAAAGGAGTCCCTTCTGGAGGATTTGAACCGGGCCTCGCGGCGGTGGTGCAAGTATGCGCTTGTCGAGCATTTTTTGCGCCGGGCCCGGGAAAAATACGAAAAAGAGCAGCAGCCGCAGGTGGTGCGCACGGCCGGGCGGTATCTGGCCCGGATCACAGCCGGGGCCTATACCGGGGTGTTCGCTCCTCTGGGAGAAAACTCCGTGTATGCCGTTGATACCGAAGGCAAGTCCGTCAGCCCGGAGGATCTGAGCCGGGGTACCGCGGAGCAGCTGTATCTGTCCCTGCGCTTCGGGTATATACACAATTCCGGGCGGCAGGGAGAGCGCCTGCCCGTGATAATGGACGACATTTTGGTCAATTTCGATCCCTATCGCGCGGAAAATGCCGCACAGGCCATAGCCGAGATGGCCCGGGAAAATCAGGTCCTTTATTTTACCTGCCATCCGCAGACCCTGGATGTGTTTAAAAACGCCGCCCCCAAGGCCGCGGTCTTTGAGATCGGGCAGGGGGACATCCGGCGCAAAAACTAGCCCGGCGAAGCCGGGAGCAAAGGCCCCGGCGGGAGGAGGCGGAAAAAATCCGCATCACTCGCCCAGAAATCATAAAATGCCTGAGTGGTAAAAAAGTGGAAAAACATGATTTTATAGTCGTCGG
>CAZTKE010000114.1:0-5380 GCA_964614055.1 uncultured Desulfovibrionales bacterium
CTACCTCGGCTTCAACCATCCCCGTCGAAACCGTGGCGCCCCCATTACAAATATCCTTATAATGCATGTTTTGCCTTCTGACAAGAGGGGAACACACGGATATTTTGGCCCGCCTTTTGTAATATCCGGGTTCAAGGAGGCCAAACATGCAATTTTTGCCGGTTAACACCCAATTGGATAATTTTTTCTCCCGTCCCCGGGAAAATGAGTTCCGTATGCGGGACGGGCATTCGGCATCGGATTTTGCCAGATTGATGCAATCCGGGGAAGAAAGCATCCAGGATGCCGAATCATTTGCGTATGAAAGAGCCAGGGATGCGGTCTCCGAAGCAGAGGATATGTTTTCCGGACGCACGTCTTTTAAAGACCATGTCCGGGAGGTGAGCGAGGAAGAATCCCCAGGGGATTTTTTGCAGGGCAAGGTGAGTGAGGAAGATTTTGCCGCTTTGAGGGAAAAGCTTGAAAACCAGGGAGTGAGCAGGGAAGTAATATCCGAACTGGAGGAAAAGGTCTCCGGGGGAGAGCTTTCCTGGGATGAGCTCCTCTCCAGGCTGGAGGATATAACCGGCCGGGAGCTGGAAGTGGAGCTTTCAGCCGCGGATGAGCGGCGTATACAGGTTTTTCTGCAAAAGCTCGGGTTCTCTGCCGATGAAAGCAGGAACATCCTGGAGCAGCTGAAAGCGGGTAAGCTGGAGGAGGCCCTGTCCCGGATAATGGCCAGGCTTCAGGAAATGTCCCCGGATAAGTCTGTTTCCGTATCGGAAAAGGATTTTCAGGCCCTTTCCCGGGCCTTCGGACTCAAGGATTCCCCATTTGATTTCCCTTATGCAAAGGGGGATGAACTGAACAAAGAGCAGCTGAGACATCTACTTTCCAGTCTGAAGCAGGTGCGGCAAGAAGCCGGGGATTCCGAGCTTATGAAGGGACTAAAGGAGCTTAAGCAGGGCGAGATAAGCGCGCGGGAGCTTCTGGATAAGCTGGCCCAAAACGGAGGCAAGGATAAGGAGTCTGCGCTGGAAGCCGCCTTCAGGCTGGCGCTCAAGGCCAAGAAAGAAGGCGGGGACTTTGACAGCGCCGAGGACAAGAAAAGATTTTACCAGACCATGGCCAACCAGAAGAAGGATGAAAACGCCAAGGGTTTTCTGGGCACGAACAACAAGTCCGACGGCGCAGAGACAAGTAACAGCTCCGGTGGCAATGCCAAAAAGTCCTCGGATGCCGGAGAAGCCGGCAAGATGAGCGTTCGGGACAAGTTTTTGCAGTCCGAGAACGAGAGCAAAAACAGCCAGGGCAAGGGCGAGGCTTCCGCAAACGCGGAGAGAAATGCCTCCACAGCTGCCGCCAGGAATAAAGAGGGCGGAAACGATGGCCAGCAAAAGGAATCCAAGGACAATGCCAGGAGCTGGAAGGAGCTCTTAAACAAGTTGAACTCCTCGGATGAAGGCGGGGCCAAGGAAAAGACCGATGCCAAAAGTGTTTTCTTTCAAAGGGCGGGCTTAAACGATGTGCTCGGCTCCAAGGAAATCAAGAACCCGGCAACCGGGCAGCGGGTCCCCACCAGCCGGATAATGGATCAGATCCAGCAGGGTATTTTCAAGAACCTGGGGCAGGGAAGATCGCAGATGACCCTGCAGCTGAATCCCCCGCAACTGGGGTCCATTTCCCTGATGTTGCATGTCCATAACAACGAAGTCCATGCCACCATAAAGACCATGAGTAATGACGTAACCCATGCGGTGCAGGAGAACATGGCCCAGCTAAAGTCCAGCCTGGAGCAGCAGGGGCTGAAGGTCAGCCGCATGGATGTCCAGACCCAGCTTCGCGAGGACTCCCATCTGCAGGACGGCAGCTGGCAGGGGGAGGAGCAGCATAACCAGGCCCGGGAGCGGCTGCGCAAGAGCGGGCGCATGGGGATTTTGCGTGAACTCGGTGAACAGGGCGAGGAAGTGGCCCGGGAACTGCAGATGATCCGGTATGGAGAAAATATTTCCCAGTCCGGACTGGACATGTTTGCCTAAAAGGAGAGTTTAGAAATGCAAGCAGGATCGATGGATAGTATACTGGGCGCATACGAGCGGGAGCTGGCGGAAGATAAGAAGAAAACCGGAGACGCCTCGCAAATGGGCAAGCAGCAGTTTTTGGAGCTGCTTACCACCCAGCTGGAGCATCAGGACCCCCTGGACCCGATGAAGGACAAGGAATTTGTCGCCCAACTGGCCCAGTTTACCAGCCTGGAGCAGTTGACCAATATTTCCAGCGGCATAGACGCCCTGAATAAAAGCAAAACCCAGGACGAGATGCTCGGAGCGGTCAACTACATAGGCAAGGAAGTCCTGGCCAAGGGGGATGCGGTGTATAAGCAGGACGACCAGGTCTCTTCCGTATATTTCAGTCTGGAGAATCAGACGGCCAATACTTACGCCAATGTCCTGGATTCAAACGGCAATGTTGTCCAGTCGGTCAATCTGGGCGCGTTTCAGCCCGGGGACTATACCTACTCCTGGGACGGGAAGAATTTTAACGGCACTGAGGCGCCCAACGGGGAGTACAAGGTGACTTTTGCCGCAGTGGATAAAAACGATAAGTCGGTCATGGTGGATAAACAGGTTGCCGGAAAGGTGGTCGGCCTGCAGAAGGAAAACGGTGTGGCCTCGCTGGTTTTGAGCGGGGGGCGGACAATCAAGCTCTCCGAGGTGAAGGAAGTGGTCGCCCCGGTGTCCGATACAGGAAACGAGGAATCGTAAGGATATATACAGGAGGAAGATATGGGACTTTCAGCAGCTCTTTACGCGGGAACAAGCGGGCTCAAGGGGCATGGCGAGGCCATGTCGGTTATCGGGAACAACATCTCCAATGTGAGTACCGTGGGGTTCAAGGGCTCTCGCATGCATTTCGAGGACGCCCTGAGCCAGGAGATCACCACCGCCTCCGGAGTGGGCCAGGTCGGACGCGGGGTCCAGGTGGGCGCGGTAATGGCCGATTTTTCTCAAGGGTCGTTGGAGACGACCACGGAATCCACGGACCTGGCCATCGGCGGCAACGGATTTTTCGAGGTTTCCCCTCCGGGCGAGGAGGTCAACTATTTTACCCGGGCCGGGAATTTCCGATTCGACGAGGACGGCTACCTGGTGGATCCGCACGGATATCGGGTGCAGGGCTGGGAAGTGCAGCAGGAGAATACCAGTGCCGCGGCCAGCGGAGGAAGTGCGTCCAGCGGAAGTGACGGGGTACAGATCACCGGGGTTCCCGGGGATATTCGTCTGGAAAATTTCCAGTCTCCTCCGGAGGAAACCTCGCATGTGGATATGATCGCCAATCTGGATTCCGCGAGTACGGATAGCAGTACCAGTACCTCCGATCCGTTTTTCGCCATGTTCGAGAATTGGGATGCAACCGAGGAAACTCCGCTGGGTGATGCCAGATATTCCTATCAGAGCACAATCAAGGTCTATGATGAAAACGGCACCTCGCATAACCTGACCACTTATTTCGATCCGGTGAGCGAGGATATAAGCGCAGCCGGCGGGAACCAGTACTGGGAATACATGGTCACCGTTGATCCCAGCGAAGACAACCGTACTTTTTGGGGGGCGCCTGGCACCGAGGAAAAACGGGGAGTGCTCATGACCGGGACCCTTACCTTCAACTCCGCCGGGGAGCTTGCCAATATGAGCGGGTATACCCTGAGTGACTCCGCCGGGGATGTTAATGACTTGACCAACTGGTCTCCGGCCCAGTTCTCCCAGAACGGCTATCCCATCACCACCCCCAACTTTTTGGGTAATGCCGATGGGGATTTTACCCATCAGGACGGTGCCGAGAACATCGAAATGAATTTCGGTTTGAGCAACCGGGATTTGAGCGGTGGCGGATGGACTAGCGGCCCGGGAACCGATCCGGCTGCCGTAAGTGATGTCCCGGGAAACCTGATCGGATTCCAGGATTCGGAGCGCAGCGCGCAGTCCATGACCAACTACAGCACCGGCTCGACCACGGTGTTCCAGTCCCAGGACGGATACGGCCCGGGCTATCTGGAGAATATTTCCGTGGACCGGGACGGGGTCATAACCGGCAATTATTCCAACGGGCAGGTCCTGGAGCTTTACGCCCTGACCCTGGCCGATTTCAACAACGAGTACGGCCTGCACCGGGAAGGGGGGAATCTGTTTTCCGAAACCAGGTCTTCCGGACCGGCCTTGACCAATCTGGCCGGAACCGGAGGATTGGGCACCGTGGCCTCCAACTCCCTGGAACAGTCCAATGTGGATCTGGCCACGGAATTCGTGAAGATGATCACCACGGAAAAGGGGTTTCAGGCCAATTCCAAGACCATAACCACAACAGACACCATGCTCAGTGTGTTGATCAACCTCAAGAGATAAAAAATAAAATAAGTCCCTTGCATCTCCTCCTGGATGCAAAAAGCCCGGCCCTCAGGTACTGAGTGCCGGGCTTTTGGTTTGTTTTTTGCATGATCGGCCGAAAGAGATGGATTTAATGTCTTGATACAGTCGGGCTGCGCGGCGCGTATTCCGGGCGAATCAAATGCGAATGGAGTGGCTATGCAGGAACTCAAATGGTTGGAGGGGAATTTAAAGGCGCTTAAGCGCGTGGCTCCGGATTTTTGGGCCTGGTTTAAAGGGTATGAGGATACGTGGTCTTCCTGGGAAGACCGGATTTTTTCCAATCCCCAAGGGTGGCTGGATTTGCAGCTTCCCGGCCAAGGCACGCTTTTGGGCCCGATGCCGCCGCAGGCTTTTTATTCCTCCTGGCGTCCGGAAATGTCCGGAGTGAAGGGGGCCTCGATCATTTCCGGATGCAATCTAGGGTACGGGTTGAACGCCCTTTTGGGACGCACCGCTCCGGGGCATGTCATTGCCCTGACAGACCCCCGTCCGGAGATGCTGGCTCTTTGTCTGGGCATAACCGATTATCGGGAGTTTTTGCTGCAGGGAAGGGTTTTGTTTTTTCCCCCGCACAAGCAGGCTCAGGAGCGCATGCTTTGGGCCATGAATCTGCAGTTTTACCACGGCAAGGTTTATTTCTGGGCGGATGTACCCAGCATGCAGATCGGGCCGGAATACGAGCGGCTGAACATAAGGTGCCGGGATGTATTGCACAAATATCGGGTGCAGACCGGAACCCTGCGCAGAAGGCAGGATACGGTGGTCGGAAATGAGCTGGACAATTATGCCCGGGCCTTCAGTGACGGGGTTTTGAGCCGTGTAAACGGGAGGCTAAGCGGTCTGAGCGCGGTGGTCCTCGGGGCCGGGCCCTCCCTGGAGAAATTCGGTCCGGAGCTTGCCGCGAATCGGGACCGGGCTGTTTACGCTGCCGGACTGCAGACCCTTCCCGCACTTGCCCGCTTGGGCATAAAACC
>CAZTKE010000115.1:0-5348 GCA_964614055.1 uncultured Desulfovibrionales bacterium
CATCACTTATCCGGATCTAAGCGGCTGGGAAAAATATCGCAAAGAGATCAGTTCCCTTTCTCCGCAGGAAAGCCTGGATTCCCTTCAAAAGGAATATGATTCCGCTTTGCTTGCTCCGGAAGTTAAATCCGCCCTGGGTAAAATGATACTCGCCTACAGGCTGATTCTGGGTGAACCCGGAGGGATAAGCCCAAAGGACATACCCCAAGACCTTCCCCTGTGTCTGCGCATATCCCTGGCCCTGGCTGAAAAGGATCCCCGGGCCGCGAGTGTGAAACAAACCGACTATATCCCCATGATTAGGGAGATCCTTTTGGCCTCGGGTATGCAGTCCGGTTTCTTAGGTATTTATACCCCGTGGAAAAGCGCTTTTGGCAAAAAAGACGAGGACAAAGCCGCCCTGGATTATCTGGGCAATTATATCCGTCTTGGACAGAACGCGGATAGTATTTCCAATAAGGCCCTTGCTTTTCTTTATCCGAATACCCCGCTTGGGCAGTCTGCCTTCTTGCACCTGGCCCGGGAAGCATACAAACAGGGATACAAGAAAACCGCCTGGGAATACCTGCAGCGGATACAAAGCAATAAATTTCCGGCTGAAAACGAATCCGAACTCTTGAAGGCCAAGGCCGGTATCCTGATGGATCTGGGCCGGGAGAATGAGTCCTTAAAGACTTACGCAACCCTGCTTAAGCGTTATCCCCGTGTACTTTCCCCGGAAAAGCGCCTCAAACTGGCCCTGGCCGCGCAGCAAAAAGATCAGTGGGAATGGGCGGACAGGATACTTAAAGGCCTCTGGGAGGAAAGAGATGAACTCACCTCTCCCCTGCAGGCGGAAGTCCTTTTCTGGATCGCTGAAGGCGAGCAGATGCGGGGCAATATTGATTCCGCAATAGATTTCTACCTGCGGGTGGCCTGGAAATATCCTGGAGAAAACATCTGGGCGGTGACCGCTGCCTATCGGGCCGGTCAGCTGTATGAAAAGCAGGACATGCTGAATACCGCCCGCAACCTGTATAAAATGGTTTTGAAAAGATCGGATCGGGACAGCCAGAAAAAGGCCGCCAAACAGCGCCTGAACGCAATCGATGCGGCCAGGGAAAAACAGGGGGAACACGCCCCCCTTTTCTAAACCAAGCCGTGAACAGGGAAAATCATTTTTTATTTCCGGGTGTTAACCTGGTTTGGAACACTTGTGGACAAACAGGGGATTCAGGCGCAGACCGTCAGTCGTCATCATCGTCTGAATTGTCAGCCTCCTCTCGCTCCCCATCCCGGTGGTGATGAATATCATCATGGCGACTAAGGCTGCTTTTTCGGGAAGTTTTGCGGGTGAGCATAAAGACCACAAGAGCGGCAACAATAACAATGACAATAACGCCTTGTTCGGACATCATCTCCTCCCGTGTATGCTTTACAAGGTATATAAGTTGCCTTAATGTAGCTCAGAAAATGGAATAAAGGAAGAGTTATGAAGTATATAGTTTTTGAAGATTTCGGCGGGCAGGAAACCCCGGTTATTTTTCCCAAAAGAATCAGGCACGATGAATTGCGGCGGGTGATTCCCTACGTGAAAGTCATATCCGCCGGGCATATCCGGCTGACCCCCACCGGTGTGGAATGTCACGGCAGATCCAAGGCCCTGAACGCTGAGTCCCGGGCCGAGGACAAGGATCTGATAGAGAGTTTTTTACGGGAAGAATCCGAACAATCCGCTTAATATTTCCCGGAATGGCTTTCATGGTCCTCTTCTCCGGGAGGCCGGGTCTTCCATCTCTTGTGCATCCAGAACCATTGCTCCGGGTGCTCGCGGACAATCTTTTCCGTAGCCCGGGTATAGAACCTCGCGCACTCCTCTATCTTTTCCTGCCTGCTCCCCTTGAGTTCCAGCGTATCCAGGGGCTGTTCAAACAAAAGCCTGTATTTTCCCCCGGGGAGGCGCATCAGAAAAAGCGGACACACCACTGCCCCGGATCTGACCGCCAACAAAGCCGGACCGCTGTTTACAGCCGCACTTTTGCCTAAAAAGGGCAAAAAAAGGGCTTCGTTCCTATTGCAGTTATGATCGATCAAAAATCCCACTATCCCCCCGCTCTTTAAATGGCGCAGGATCCCCGCCGCGGAATTCCTGTGCGGTATCACCTTTATCCTGGACTTGCAGCGCAGATGCATCATTACCCGGGCCAGACTCTCATCCTTGGGCAGACGAACAACAGCCATGCCCTCCTTTCCATCCAAAAGCATCTTGACTATATTGCTAAGGAGTTCCCATCCTCCGAAATGGGCGCAAGTGAAGACTATGGGCCGGGAAAGACTCTGCATGTACCGCAATTTTTCCCGGTCGCTGATTTCTACCCGCCCATCCAGGAAACGGTAATCATCATCCTGGTAAATGATCTCCAGAAATGAACACCCGGAATTAAAGAAACTGCTTCGGGCAATCCTCCGGGCCTGGCTCCGGGAAACCCCCAGCCTGTCTTTGACCGCGTTTATGGCGTAGTTCCTTCTGGACCGGGCGAAATACCAGATAATCCCACCGAGAAGGTTGCCTATAAGATGAAGTCCTTTGAGTGGCAGTCGCCTCAGGCAACAGACAAGTATATTATAAATGATATCGCGCATATACAAAAGTTAAAGTAACGAGTTAAGTTTGTTTTCCAGTTCCCGGCTTTGGTTCTCAAGCGCTTTTGTGCTGATCTCACCGCCCGGGATGTACGGGTCCCCGTAATGGACGTCAATACGGGAAAAAGGCAGCGGAAGACAGAATTTATCCCAGCTTTTGGAGAATACATATTTTTGAGGCATCCCCACCCGGACCGGGACTATCTCCGCCTTGAATCTGGCGGCCAGATAAACAGCCCCCGGTTTTGCCTTATGCCTGGGACCGGTGGGACCGTCCACGGTAAAAATTATATCCCTGCCCTGATCCATGACCTGGGCTGCTGTTTTAAGCGCCCGCAAGCCGAATCTGGAGCTGGAACCCCGGGCCAGGCCATATCCCATCCTGGCCATGAATTGGGCCAGTATTTCCCCGTCATCGCTGGCACTGACCACGGCAGTGACTTTTTCCCCACGGTGCAGGTGAAACAGGGGAAACATCTCGTCGTGCCAGATCGCGAACACAACCGGACGCTTCTCTTCTCTTCGCCGGCTGACCGGTAGATAATTGTGGCGCCGGTAGCGGAGCGTACTGCTCCACATCTTAACCGCCGGAACCAGAACAACAGATACAGCCTTGGGATCTATCCGCATTTACTTAGATGTGGTTGCGGTTGGAGTAAGTATGGCCCGGTAAAAACACGGCCTTAATTTTCCTGTACTTTTTGCAAGAGTTTTCTGGCCTGAACATGATCGGGATCGTTTACCAGGGCTATTTTTGAGTACTGCATGGCCTCTGGAAACTGCTTGGCGCTGTAGTAAATGAGCCCAATATTGTAGGGGATATTGGCGTCAAAATTCAGGATATCCGGATTGCTCTCCAGGGCCTGTTCAATGTACTGGACGGCTTTGTAAAACTGCTTGCCCTGCATATAGGCCATGGCCATGTTATACAGGATTCCCCCGTCATTGCGACTGACCTTGAGGGCATTTTGATAGTTCTGCACCGCTTCTTCCCACCTGCCCTGCTTACGCAGGGCCAGGCCGACCTCGTTGAACATCCACAGATCTTCCTTGGTAAAAGCCCCCTTTTTCAGGGTCAGGGCCTTGTCCATATAGTCCAGCCCCATATTGGAGTCTATATCCTTCATCTTCTTTCCCACCTGCATCATGGTGTTACTCATGAGGTCATTGGCGTTTTTGCGCACCAGGCGCAGGGCGTCGTCATAATAGGACTTGGTATTGTCCACATCCCCGAGCTGAGCATAAACGTCCCCTATGGCCAGTTTTCTCTCATGATTAAGCGGGGAAAGTTTATCCAGTTTTTTAAGTGTGCTTAATTTCTCCTCTTTTTGCCCGGTTTCAGCATAAAGGTCCACCAGTCTTTCCAGTGGCTCCAGATACATACGGGCATTTTGCGAGGCTTTTTTATAGCTGGCTTCGGCTTCCTTGTATTCCCTTTGGAGCTTGTGAATATCCCCGAGAAGGATATTTCCGATTGCGCTTTCCGAACTGATTTTAAATATCTCGTTAACTATGATTTTGGCCTGGGGAAAATCCTTTTCCTCAATCGCATTTTTGGCTTTGCTCACCAACTGGCGCAGATTATTTGGTTTTATGGTATAGGCTATTTTTTCAATTATTGAATTGACCGAAACTGGCTTGACTATGATATTGTCCGCGCCCATTTCATGGAACAGGGACAAAAGATCCCTGTTTACCTCGGTGCTTATGCAGATAATGGTTACCCGGTCACCAACCAGCTCTTTTACCTGTTTGAAAAAAATCGTGCTGCTCCTGCCCTCCACGCTGGCCTCGACAAAAAGGACAATCCTTTTATGCTGTTTGAGCAGATTTTTTACCTGTTTTACATATTGGTCCACTGCGTAATGTGTATGCAGGCATTCATTGGATAATCCCAGGGATTTCAGGCATCCCTTGAACATTTTGATAAAGGCATTGTCATGGCTGACCACGAGAAATCCGCCGTCGTTCCGGACAAAATAACGTACAACCTGATCCAGTGTATCCCGCTTAGACATCAAATCCCCCCAACAAATAGTTTTCCGCCCGGCAGGTCCCGTATCAACAGCGACGGATATGCACCGGCATGTCCTTTTTTGAGATCTGAAAAGTACAACATATTGATTACAATCATTATATCTTTATTGCCTGATCAACAACCCAAAATTTGAGGTTCTTCGACATCGCGTATGGATTTTTATGTCTCATCCGCCTGATTCTTTTGTCCGCGACTCAAATTCTGGATAAAAAAAGGGTTGCAACTATCTGCTGCAACCCTGAAAATGGCGGGGTCGATGGGACTCGAACCCACGGCCTCCGGCGTGACAGGCCGGCGTTATAACCAGCTTAACTACGACCCCGAAATATTGTCTTTCTCAACTGGTGGGCGGAACAGGGCTCGAACCTGTGACCCCCGGCTTGTAAGGCCGATGCTCTCCCAACTGAGCTATCCGCCCGGCAACGGAGATCACTATTTATATACACAGGTGGTCATTGTCAACAAAAAAATATCATTTTTTTTTACCCGCATTTAATTCGGTCAGTCGTATATATTTCTGGAAAGTATAGAAAAAAGCATTGAAGGCCAGGACCCATCCCGCCCTTCCGTCCATGAATCCACGCTTTAAAAACAGGATCTTGATAAATCTGGCCTTGGCGTGCAAAAAGGCCTTGAGCAGTCCGCCCCGCTTGCCCCGGGCATGCATTTCCTCGGCCGCCACCTGGGT
>CAZTKE010000116.1:0-2947 GCA_964614055.1 uncultured Desulfovibrionales bacterium
TGGAAGCCGGTCAGGTGCTGCAGGTGGAAGTATCCATCCCCCGCTTGAACAAGTACCATCCCAGTTATTTGAAGGTTTTTGAGAGCGATCTTACCCAGAGCCTGCAGGCTGTTGCGGAAGTGGCCTGGGTGCAGGATATTATATCCGGGGTGCGTTATGAAGCGGGTATTAAATTTGTAAACGTGGACGAGGATGACTGGAAGGCTCTGCATGGATTGCTGCTGCGAAGTCAATAGATCGGCTTGCGGGGATGTATATTGAAATGTAAGGTTCTGGCTATAGCCAATCAAAAAGGCGGAGTGGGCAAGACCACGACCGCCCTGAGTCTTGGGGCCGCGTTTGCCGCCCGGGGAAAGAAGGTTTTGGTTATGGATCTTGATCCGCATGCCTGCGCCTCGATCCATATGGCCCTTTACCCGGAGAGTGTGCGGTACACGGTCAAGGATATTTTTTCCGAAAAAGGCAAGCTCTCTTTGGAAAAAGTAGTGGTCCGGCCGACTGAAAAAAGGGCGTTTCATTTTGTCCCCAGCCATGTTCGTCTTAGCGATCTGGAGTCGGATCTCCGGGATGTTTCCGGCAAGGGCTTGATCCTGCGCAACTGGTTATTAAAATACGGCGATGAATTTGATCTGGTGTTGATTGACTGTCCGCCGCATATGGGCATAATCTTGATTAATGCCCTGGTGGCTTCGGAGATGGTCATTATTCCCATTCAGACCGATTTTCTCGCCCTGCACGGGCTGAAGCTTATTTTCGAGACCATGCGCACCCTGAACAGAGCGCTTAGTTCCCCGGTAAAATTCCGCGCCTTGGCCACTATGTATGATCAGCGGGCCGGGGCATGCCGCCGGGTTCTTAATCTGCTCCGGAAGAAACTGGGAAGCCGGCTTTTTGAAACAGTGATACATATGGATACCAAGTTCAGAGAGGCCAGTGCCAGGGGAATGGTTATCAGTCAGTACGCTCCGGAGAGCCGTGGGGCCAAAGAATATGAACTGTTGGCCAAGGAGGTGCTCTCTTCATGAAGACACCGGAAAAGTATTTTGAAGATCAGGTCTTTGCCGAGGTAAACAAGGGAGAGGAGCAGTCTCTTACCCATGAGGAACAGGTGTTCCTGGACCGGTACCTGGGCGGGGATAGTGGGGATATCCTTAAAGATATCAGCGTAATAGAAGAGCCCAAAAAGGATGTTTCTGCTGGAGCGGATGCAATCGAGGATAATGAGCAATCCGGGGAAGAAAAGGCAGCAACAGTAGAAAACAAGGACCTCTCCCCGGAGGAAAAGACCGAGACAGCGGATAAAAAAACCTTGTCCGCACCCGAAGACAGTGATGGTGTTTATCGGGAAGCGGAAAAAGTGCAGATGATAAGTTTTTGGCTGGGCAAGCAGGAGTTCGCCTTGCCTGTTTCCCGGGTCAAGGAGGTTATACGTTTCCAGGAGCCGACCAAGCTTCCCGGGTCTCCGGAGTATATCGAGGGGATTGTAAATCTCAGGGGCCGGGTGACCCCCATGGTCCGGTTGAGCGGGCTTATAGATAGTGCCCGGGAATCCGGCCAGTCCAAGTTTATTATTGTTTGCAGGCAGGAGGGATTGCAAATCGGTTTGATAATTGATTCAATCGCCACCATGAACCATGTTTCCCAGGAGAATATAGAATGGGGAGTGGAATCCAGCCTGGGAGCTGATTGCGATTTGGTTGAGGGAGTTATCAAAGGAGGCAAGAAGCTGATAGCCGTTCTTTCCGTGGACAAATTGTCGGAAATGCTTGTCCACTAGCAAAAACAGCATCCTGACTTAAAAAGTATGCAATATATGCCGGCAAAAAATGCACCGGCTTGCTGCATGCCCAGGATAATGAGTTGCATATATTCGAGCCAAGACCGTTATTCAGAAGTTTTTTCAGTCACGCGGCCTGATAAGGAGGGTTGATGTCCCGGCATATATTAATCATTGACGATTCAAAGACCGTGCGTAACCTGGTCGCCTTTATTATGAAGAGGGAAGGATTCCGGGTTACTTCGGCTGAAGACGGGCTGGACGGCCTGGAGAAACTTTATTCCACTCCGGATGTGGATCTTATTATCTGTGACGTGAACATGCCCCGTATGGACGGATTTACATATATTAAAACGGTCCGGGAGCAGGAAGCCTACCGGGACTTGCCCATAATTGTTCTTTCCACCGAGGGGCAGGAACAGGATATTCAGGAAGGACTTACCCTGGGAGCCAATCTGTATCTGGTCAAGCCGGCTCAGCCGGAGAAAATGGTCAGAAACGTGAAGATGCTTTTGGGGAATGATCAATAAACCAATGTGTAAGGATGGACAATGAACCAGGATTCCTTTGATCCGGAAGTCTTTGCCGATTTTGTCGTTGAAGCCAGAGAACACCTGGAGACAATAGAGCCCAATCTGTTGGAGCTGGAAAAACAGCCGGACAAACTGGAGCTTTTGGATCATATCTTCCGGCCCATGCATTCCCTGAAGGGCGCTTCCGGATTTCTGGGGCTAAACGAAATAAATGCCCTGGCGCACAAGGGAGAGAATGTCCTGGATGAGTTGCGCAAAGGCAATCTCACAGTGACCTCGGAGATCATGGACGTCATCCTGGAGGCTACTGACGCATTGCGGACCATGATCGACACCCTGGAAGCCGCAGGCAACGAGGGTGATCTGGATGTCCGGCCCCTGGTAGAAAAAATGAAGTCCATCCTGGCCGGACAGGGTCCGGGTGTTCCCACTGCATCCGAAGGCCCTGCGGAGGCCGGGTCCGGAGACCAGAGGGAAACGGTTACCGAGGAAGATACCGCGGAACAAGGCGAAGAAGAGAGCATGGAACCGTACAAGCTTACCCTGGTCAGTCCGGATCATCTGGTTGATTTCATGGAGGAGGCCAAGGAGGTCATCGCCAATCTGAACAGCCAGCTTTTGGAGCTGGAAAAGGATC
>CAZTKE010000116.1:3047-5348 GCA_964614055.1 uncultured Desulfovibrionales bacterium
GCCAAGGAGGTCATCGCCAATCTGAACAGCCAGCTTTTGGAGCTGGAAAAGGATCCGGCCGGGCGCCAGGATCTTATTAACGATATCTTCCGCAACTTTCATAATATAAAGGGAAATAGCGGCATAATCGGCTTCAAGGAACTGAACAGCCTGACCCATGCCGCGGAAACCATACTCAATAAAGTCCGCAACGGGGAAATCGAGGCCAGTCAGGAATTGGTGGACGCCCTGCTGCAAACTGCGGATTCCCTGGAAGACATGCTCGACTGGGTGAACATGCAAGATAGCCTGGTTACCCCCGGGGATGTATCCGGACTCCTTTCCCGGCTGAAAAAATTGGAGGGGGAGGCCCCCGGAGTGGAGGAAGATGATACGCCCCAAATACAGGAGGATGAATCATTCCCGGAGGAGACACCTCAGGAAAAGGAGGATGAGATTTCCAGTATCCAGGAGTCGGATCCCGAGGACCTGCAAATATTCAAGCAGACCGTAACTCAGCAGTTCGACAATATAGATTATGCCCTTAAGCACTTGGCGGAAAATCCGGCCCAGACTGAGTTAATTGACGGCCTGTACCGGGCCCTGGTTACCCTGCAGAATTCATCCGGATACATGGGTCTTGATGAGGTAAAGACCTATGCACAGAGAACAGCCGACCTGGTGGATCAGAGCCGGAACGCGGACATGGATTTTTCCCTGGTCCTGGATATTATGCGTCAGGAATCAGAAATTCTGGAGGAGATGGTAAACAAGGCCGTCCAGGAAATGTCCGGGGAAACTGAAATATCCGGAGATGAAAAGGAGCCTGCTGTTTCGGTGGAAGAAGAAGTCACTGCTTCGGTGGATCAAGCCGGGGAGGAAGAACAGCCTGAAGAGGCCTCTGCTACTGAAAAAGAGCCTTCACCAAAAGAACAACAAAGTGATGACGAGGCAAAAAAGCCCGCGGACAAGCCTGAACCCGCTCCCCCCAGTCAGGACAAGAGGCAAAAAAAGGATGATCAGGGTCAGTCCAGCATTGCCTCTACCATTCGCGTGGACCACGCCAAACTGGACCATCTCATGAATCTTATCGGGGAACTTATCATTAACCGCAACCGGTTTTCCATGCTGGCCAAGAATCTGGAAGAAGGCGAGGATGCCTCGGAAGTAGCCCAGCAGCTCACGGAAACCACTTATTCCATGGCCCGCATTTCGGATGATCTTCAGGCAACCATAATGAATGTGCGCATGGTCCCCGTGCAAATGGTCTTTGCCAAATTTCCCCGCCTGATCCGCGATTTGAGTCGCAAGAGCGAGAAAAAAGTGGAGCTGGTAATGGAGGGTGAGGACACGGAGCTGGACAAGAGCGTTGTTGAACTGATTGGCGATCCTCTGGTCCATTTGCTGCGCAATGCCGTGGACCACGGCCTGGAGGACCCGGAAACCCGGACGAAGGCCGGCAAGCCGGAAACGGGCAAGGTCTGGCTTCGCGCCTCGCACAAGGGAAACTCCGTGGTTATTGAGGTCGAGGATGACGGCGCGGGTATTGATCCGGAAAAAATGCGCTCCAAGGGTGTGGAAAAAGACATTGTTTCTTCAGAGGACGCCCGAAACATGGATGATCAGGAGGCGATTGACCTGATTTTCGCCCCCGGTTTTTCCACGGCCAAGGAAGTGACCGACATATCCGGGCGCGGAGTGGGTATGGATGTGGTCCGCAATAATATCAAGAGCCTCAAGGGAAGCATCAATGTGCAATCCAAATTGGGCGGAGGATCCAAGTTTACCGTCAGCCTGCCCCTGACCCTGGCTATTATTGATGCCCTTATGATCAAGGCGGCCGGGGAAACTTTTGCCATTCCCCTGGATGCGGTGTCCCAGACCACAAAAATCGACGCCTCGGAACTGAGCGAGGTAAACAAGCGCAAGGCCATTACCCTGCGGGGGGAAGTGCTGGGTATTGTGGATTTGACCGAGGTGTTGGGGCTTTCCGTGGAAAAAGAGGAACGAGATGTTTTGCCCCTGGTCATACTCAATGTGGCCGGCCGCAGACTGGGCGTGGTCGTGGACGACCTTTTGGAGCGCCAGGAGATAGTGATTAAATCCCTAGGGGATTACCTGGGGGATTTGCAGGGGATTGCCGGGGCCACGATCATGGGCAACGGGCATGTGGTTTTGATTCTGGATCCGCACGAAATATACAGACTGTCCACTAGCCGGGGGGCCTCGAATTGAGGTAAACTTTTTCTTTGTTTTTTTCTTGATTTGTTTACATTTTAGTGCCCTCTCGTCCTCTTCCCGGTTTTTTCCCGAATACAATTT
>CAZTKE010000117.1:0-5291 GCA_964614055.1 uncultured Desulfovibrionales bacterium
ACGGCCATACTCGTCTTTGCCGGCGGGTTGGTCCTGGCCCTTATCCTGGGCGGGATGTTCGCCACCGTGCTCACCCTGAGCATTACCCGTCCCATTTACAAGGGCGTACAGTTCGCCCGGTCCATGGCCAAAGGCGACTACAGCCAGCAACTGGACATTGAGCAGAAGGACGAGGTGGGAACCCTGGCCCGGGCCTTAAACGAAATGGTGGATAGCAATTCCCAGATATTCAAGGATATAAGCAACGGAGTGGAAACCCTGGCCTCTTCCTCCACGGAGCTGAACACCATTTCCGGGGATATGGCCAAGCGTTCCGAGGATACCGCTTCCAAGGCCAATACCGTTTCCACTGCCGCCGAGGAGATGTCCTCGAACATGAATTCCGTGGCCGCGGCCATGGAACAGGCCTCGACAAATGTTTCCACCGTGGCCTCCTCCTCCGAGGAGATGAGTTCGACCATCTCCGAGATCGCGGAGAATTCGGAAAAGGCCAAGAGCATCACCAACGATGCGGTGCAGAAGTCGCAGGAGACATCCAAGCGGGTCAATGAACTGGGCAACGCGGCCTCGGAAATAAGCAAGGTCACGGAGAGCATAACCGCCATTTCCTCCCAGACCAATCTCTTGGCCCTGAACGCAACCATTGAGGCGGCCCGGGCCGGAGAGGCCGGAAAGGGTTTCGCGGTCGTGGCCAACGAGATAAAGGAATTGGCCCAGCAGACTGCATCAGCTACCGACGAGATCAAGGGCCGCATTCAGGCCATTCAGGACGCTACCGGCATGACCGTGTCCGAAATCGAGGAGATTAGCCAGGTCATAAACGATATCGACTCCATAATAAGCACCATTGCCGCCGCGGTGGAGGAACAGTCCACAACCACCCGGGATATTGCCGAGAACGTGGGCCAGGCCGCCTCGGGCATCCAGGAGGTGAACGAGAACGTCTCCCAGAGTTCGAGCGTGGCTTCGGAAATAGCCCAGGACATTGCCGAGGTGAACAATTCGGCCGGGGAGATGTCCAATTCCGGCGCCCAGGTCAGGCAGAGCGCGGATGAATTGTCCAAGCTCTCGGAGAAATTAAAGGCTCTGGTGTCCAGGTTCAAGATTGATTAGGGATTGATTGGGCTGCATCAGCCGCGGGCGCGGGGCACCGTCGACTGCCCGGGAAGACGGTGCTTCTGCCGCGCTTTGCATTCAAAGTAGGAGATTTACCGGAGCGGAGCTTAAGAAATGGCCGAGGAAAAAAAGAACGAGTCCCTGCAGTTGTCCTGCTTTTATGTGGGCAAGGCCCTTTGTGGCATGGATATAAATCAGGTCCAGGAGATCAATAAGGAGCTTTTGTTCACCGATGTCCCCCAGGCCCCGGATTATGTGCTGGGGATCATGAATCTGCGGGGGCGGATAGTAACCATAATCGACATGGGAAAAAAGCTCGGACTGGGCCGGACCAAGATGACCGCTCTTTCCCGGGTGATTATTGTTCACTCCCGGGATGAGTACGTCGGGCTCCTGGTGGACCGAATCGCGGATGTGCACACCGTGTCCGAGGAGGATATCTCTCCGCCGCCCTCGAATATCAAGGGGGTTCGCGGTACTTATTTCAAGGGCGTGGTCAGGATAAAAACCGGATTGGTGGCCATTGTGGACGTGGAAAAAGTCCTGGAATAGTAGGGGGAAAACTGCGGCATGCGGGCCAATTCCCTTATACTTATTGTTGATGATTATCCCTTGAACCGCAAGATCCTGCGCAAAGTGCTGGATAAAAAAGGTTACCAGGTCCTGGAGGCGGAAAGCGGCAAGGAAGCGCTTCAAATCGCCCGGGAGGAGGTCCCGGATCTTATACTTCTGGACATAATGATGCCCGGGATGGACGGGTTTGCCGTGTGCGGCGAGCTGCAGTCCGAGTCCAGGACCTCGGCCATCCCGGTTATATTCATTTCCGCCATGGATGATACGGACAGTATTGTTCGCGGTCTTGATCAGGGGGGAGTGGATTATATCCGAAAGCCTTTTGCCGGGGCCGAGGTTCTGGCCCGGGTCCGGGTGCATCTTAATCTTAAATATGTCCGGGAGAGGCTTGTTCGGGAGCAGATGGATATCCTGGGTGAGCTGAAACAGACTCAGGAGTCTTTTTTGATCCGGCCCGAGGAAATGCCCGGGGCCAGCTTCAAATATATATTCGAGCCGGTCCTGGAAGCCGGAGGGGATTTTCTGGACGTAATCCAGCTTGATCCGCACACGCATGCTTATGTGATCGCGGACGTCTCCGGGCATAGCCTGGGTACCGCCTATCTGACCTCGGCCCTGAAGGTGGTTTTTCGGGAGAACCTTTCTTCCAGCCAGCCCGTGCGCCAGGTTTTGTATATGATAAATGCTGTTTTACAAAGGCTGTTTGTTCCCGGACAATTCCTCACCGCCGGGATTACCCTTATAGACCGGGAAAATGGTAATCTGAAGCATTTTAATGCCGGGCATACCCCGCCCGTTTTGGTTCCGGCTTCCGGGGAGGCCGAGTATCTGCACGGACCCGGCGATGTCCTGGGGGCCTTTGAAAATATCGAATTTTCCTGTCTGGAAAGGAATATCTCCCCCGGAGACCGGGTGTATTTTTATACGGACGGACTCATGCACGGGGGAAGGGGATCGGCGGATAAACTGATCACGAGCTGTACCGCCGCCTCTAATCAGTCCCTGGGCGAGTCCCTGGACAGTATTCGCAGCCGGATATGTCCCCAGCCCTGCCGTTTTGACGACGATATGATCCTCATGGGCACGGAGATATGAATGCATGAACCGGCCCTTCATTTCCGTTTTCCGGCCGATCTGGAGCATATAGATCCCGCTGTTTGCCGTGTTCAGGAATGGATGCAGAAGCAGGGACTGGAAAGGCATCTTTTCCGTTTTACCCTGCTTATACGCGAGGCATTGAACAATGCGGTAGTGCACGGCGCAAAGTGCGATCCCGCCAGGCAGATTTCCTTTTCCGTTTTTAGGAGGGAAGAGGACATTATCCTGTCCATAAACGACACCGGCCCGGGATTTGACCCGGAGCGTTTCCCGGAATATCCAGAAACGGAGCGGGTATGTCCCGAGCACGGCTGGGGCGTACCCCTTATGCGCAAGTTTGCAAGCAGGTTTAGCTATGACCAAAAGGACGGAACCACAGTCCTTGTTTACGCCCTGAAGGATGGGGCGGATGGGGAGGAGTAATATATGGCCCTTAAAGTAATGGTGGTGGACGACACCATTGTCTACCGCAAGATAATTTCCGATCTTTTGTCCGAATTTCCGGAAGTGGAGGTGGTGGGAAGCGCGAGCAACGGCAAGTCCGCTCTTTTCCGCATAAACTCCCTTAAGCCGGATCTTGTCACCCTGGATGTGGAGATGCCGGTAATGGACGGCCTTCAGACCCTGAAGGAAATAAAGAAACAGGGGCTGGAGGTAGGGGTGATAATGGTCAGTACCCTGACCAGCAAGGGGAGCGATATTACCATGAAGGCCCTGGAACTGGGGGCCTTTGATTTCCTGGCCAAGCCGGACACCGAGAGTAGGGAACAGAGCATAAAATCCCTGCGCCAGGCCCTTCAGCCCAAGGTCAAGGCCTATCAGAACAGGCTGGATGTTAGGCGCTCTCTCAGGAAAGGAAAGAGCGTGACCAAGCCGGGGAAGGAAGTTCTGGTCCCGGCTGCCCCGGATGAGGTCAAGACCCGGGAGAAGGTGCGTCAGCGTACGGAAAAATCCGAGGTGGTGACCATCGGGATTTCCACAGGCGGGCCGAACACTCTGACCCAGATGCTGCCCCAGCTGCCGGGTGATCTCCCGGTCCCGGTCCTGATAGTCCAGCATATGCCGGCGCTTTTTACCAAATCCCTGGCCAACAGCCTGAACGCCAAATGTCCCCTGGAGGTAAGGGAGGCTGTGGACGGGGAAGGAGTGGAGCCGGGGGTTGTTTATATCGCCCCGGGAGGAAAACAGATGAAGGTGGCCACTGGCGCGGCCGGAAAAAAAATAATCCGGATAACCGACGATCCCCCGGAGAATAACTGCAAGCCGGCCGCGGACTATTTGTTCCGCTCCGTGGCCAAGGAATATGCATCCCGGGTCACGGCCGTGGTCATGACCGGCATGGGCAATGACGGCACCCTGGGGCTTCGCGTGGTCAAGTCCTTTGGCGGAGTGAGCATAGCCCAGAATGCGGAGACCTGCGTGGTCTACGGCATGCCCAAAATGGCCATAGAAGCCGGGGTGGTGGATATTGTCGCCCCTTTGGACAAGATCCCCGGGGAAATAGTCAAGACCGTGCGCTAGCGGCGGCCGGATATGTTTTCCCGGCAGGAGCTATTGACTGGGTTTCCGCCTGTCCTGTTCTCAACCCGGTTTTAATTTTTCCCGGGACTCAAGCGATCGGTTAATAAATTTATTTTTATGAAGATAAGCAAGGAAGATCAGCGCCTTTTTGCGCAATACATATATGAGCTGACCGCGATAAGCCTGGACGATAGCAAGAGCTATCTCCTGGAAAACCGGTTCAAGGGGCTTTTGCAGCAGGAAAACGCAACCGGTTTTCGGGATCTGTACAACAAGGCCAGGGCGGACAAGAGCGGGCGCCTGGAAAAGGCGATTATCGACGCCATTACCACCAAGGAGACCCTGTTTTTCCGGGACAAATCCCCGTTTGAGCTTCTGAAACACAAGATTGTTCCGGATTTGATCGACAGGCGCCGCAAATCCGGGACAGGGAATTCTCCGGTCAAGATCCGGATATGGAGCGCAGCATGCTCCACCGGACAGGAAGTGTACAGTATTGCCATCGCCCTGCGCGAGGTCCTGCCCGATCTTAATAAGTATCAGATATCCATCCTGGGCACGGACATATCCAGCGAGGCCATTGCCCGGGCCAGCTACGGCAAGTATAATTCCTTTGAGATAGAAAGGGGCATGAGCGGGGAGTCCCTGCGCAAGTATTTCAATCCCACCGAGGACGGTCAATGGAGGATAAAGGACGAAATCCGGGCCATGGCTACCTTCAGGAAACAGAATCTAATGCAGCCTTTTCCCGGTTTCCAGAAATACGACATAATTTTTTGCCGCAATGTGGCCATTTATTTCAGCAGCGAAGACAAAAAAAATCTTTTTGAGCGGATCGCCGGTGTCCTGGAAAAGGACGGTTATCTGATCATCGGATCCACTGAGTCCCTTACCGGGGTAACGGACAAATTGGTGCCCAAGCGATATATGCGCTCCATTTATTATCAGCCCGCCGGGTTTGCCGGATAAAAATCATTCTACGG
>CAZTKE010000118.1:0-5206 GCA_964614055.1 uncultured Desulfovibrionales bacterium
AAAAAATTCTTTTCCGGGTATCGCCTTGCGGTCGGCTCCACCGGCAATCTGGGGCTCAGCATAGGTATTATGGGCGCCGCCCTGGGATTTAAGACCTGCGTGCACATGTCCGGAGACGCCCGGGAATGGAAAAAGGAACTTTTGCGACAAAAAGGAGTGCAGGTTATCGAGCACAGCTCGGACTACAGCCAAGCCGTGGAGCAGGGCAGAAATGAAGCCGAACGGCAACCGGACATGTTTTTCGTGGACGATGAGAATTCCAGGGACCTGTTTCTGGGTTATGCGGTGGCCGCACCCCGGCTCAAGAATGACTTAAAAAAGATGGATATCCAGGTGGATGCACAACATCCCCTTTTTGTCTATCTCCCCTGTGGAGTCGGCGGCGGTCCGGGCGGAATCGCCTTTGGTCTTAAACAGGTGTTCGGGGATAATGTGCATTGCTTTTTCGCCGAACCGACCTCCTCCCCGTGCATGCTTTTGGGGCTTATGACCGGGCTGCACAACCGAATAAGCGTCAACGACTTCGGGCTGAACAATCAAACCGCGGCGGACGGGCTGGCTGTGGGAAGGGCCTCTGCCTTTGTGGGGCGAAGCCTGCAAAGGCAGATAAGCGGGATATACACGGTAAGCGACCCGGTCTTGCACTACCTCCTGTCTCTCACCCGGGACGCAGAAGGAATTGATCTGGAGCCCTCGGCCCTGGCCGGAATGCCCGGACCGTTCAGGCTTTTAAATTCCGGGGAAGGAAAAAGATACCTGCAAGAACAAAAACTTGTTTCGCATATGGCCAAAAGCACGCATATTGTCTGGGCTACCGGAGGAGGCATGGTCCCGGAGGAAGAAATGCAAAAATACTACGCGGCAGGCAAAAAGGGGGAATTAGGAAATATCCTGTAGGTAATCCCCCCATTTTTATTTTTATAAGTCCTCGCGCAACGGATACTTGCCGCAGGTAAACTTGGCCCCTTCCGGACAATAGCCCAGCCGTTCACACTTCGGACCGGCCGCGGCAAAAATAACCGGAAGTTCCCCGCGCAAGATATTCAACATGGACCAGGCCAGTCTGCGGATTTCCCATTGCGCCCGTTCACAGCAGCGCAATTCAAAAAAATGCAGCAGACTGCGGCAGTTCATGGTCAGCACTATCTTGGATTCCGCGGCCTGGGGCAGGACAAACCGGGCGTCCTCATTGGCCTTTTTGCCCCTTCCATTTTCAGTCAAAATATTCTGCAGATCTCCGTAAGCCGCGTTTACTTCCTCAATAAAGCGCTCAAAACGCTCCCTGGCCTCGGGGATGCGGGCAATTGCCGGGGGAATTATATAATCCAGCTCGTTTTCCGCCACGTATCTCTGGCTCTGCTGCGAATAGGAAGCCAGACGGTGCCGGACCAGCTGGTGGGTAAGCGCCCGGGACACCCCCTGAATGGCGAAGGTATAGGAGACATGCTCCACCGGGCTCTCGTGCCCGGATTCCAGGACTTTGCCGATAAAAGCGCTTTGCTTATCCTTGGAGACCTTGCCTTCCCTTAGATCCTCCCATAAATCACCCACGAATCCGGGACTGTAGCACTGCCTGAAAGCCGCGTATATCAAGGATTCCGCATTGGGAGTCCCGGAAAGAAGTGTTACCTCCTGCTCTTTTTGCATCTTAGTCTCCGTTATCCATGTTCAGGGGCAGTTTGCCCATTTTTTCCAGCCTGAGATTCAAGTGGGTATATGCCCTCTGGGTGACCATGCGCCCTCTGGAGGTCCTTTTCAGAAAACCGCACTGGATGAGGAACGGCTCGTAAATCTCTTCTATGGTCCGGACCTCCTCGGAACAGGCCGCGGCAATGCTCTTTACTCCCACCGGGCCTCCGGAAAAATGGGTGATTATACATTCCAGAATCTTGCGGTCCATGCAGTCCAGTCCGCCCTGGTCCACGTCCATGACTTCCAGGGAAGCAGAGGCTGTGCCGGCATCTATCTCTTCCTTGCCCTCGACCAGGGCAAAATCCCGCACCCGACGCAAAAGGCGGTTACCGATCCTGGGAGTCCCCCGGGAACGCCGCCCGATTTCCAGGGCCCCGTCTTCGGTCAGATTTACCTGCATTATTTTTGCCGAACGGGCGACAATCTTGGCCAACTCCTGCGGGGAATAAAAATCCAGACGGCAGATGACCCCGAAGCGGTCCCGCAGCGGGGAAGTCAAAAGCCCGATGCGGGTGGTCGCCCCGACCAGGGTGAACGGCTCCAGATCGATTTTTACCGTTCGCGCCCCCGGACCCTGCCCGATTATGAGATCCAGCTTGAAGTCCTCCATGCCGGGATAAAGGATTTCCTCCACGCTGGCAGGCATGCGGTGGATCTCGTCTATGAACAGGATATCGTTGCGGTTCAGATTGGTTATAATGGCCGCCAGATCCCCGCTTTTCTCCAGAACCGGACCGGAGGTGCTGACCATGTTCACGCCCAACTCGCTGGCCATTATCTGGGCCAGGGTGGTCTTGCCCAGTCCGGGATTGCCGTAGAGCAGGGTGTGATCCAGATGCTGACCCCGCTCCAGAGCCGCCCGCAGATACACTTCCAGATTCTGGCGCACATCATTTTGACCAACAAAATCGGAAAGCCGCTTGGGGCGGATATTATCTTCGAAAGTATTTACGGTCATTGTCTTTCCTGCGCCTTTAATTTCAGTACTGCTCTTATCGCCCCGGAGACATCCAGATCCGGATCCTGCGCAAGAACTTGGCTAACCAGGGAACCGACCTCGGGCGAACCATACCCCAGGGAGGCCAGGCCGGACAAGACATCCGCGTATACAGATCCGGATGAATCCCGGGAGTAAACCGGCTGATCCCCGCCGGAGCGGACAAAATCCAGACGATCCTTAAGATCCAAAAGCAAACGTCTGGCTGTCTTGGCCCCGATACCCGGGACCGCGGTCAGGGAGTTTTCGTCATTAGCCGCGGCCAGGTCGGACAATTCAGACGGAGTAAAACAATTAAGCATGGCCAGGGCAGTCTTGGGACCCAGCTTGGGCAAATCGACCAAAACGGCAAAAGTTTTTCTTTCCTCCCAGGTCAAAAAACCATACAGCTCCAGGGCGTCTTCACGGACAACCGTGAACACGAAAACCTCGGCCTCGTCATCGGCCCCGAGCCCCTGCAGTCCGCGGGGGGAAAGAAAAACCTCGTATCCAACTCCCTGCCCGGTTACCAAAAGACAGGAACGCTCTCCCACGCGAAGCACAGTCCCCTTTAAATAGGCGATCATTTCCGGCCCGCCTTTAATCTGGCAAAACGCTTTTGGTTCAAATAGGTAATGGCCACGGCCAGGGCGTCGCTGCTGTCCTGGGGCCAATCCGGCTTCTTGCCCAGAAGCTGCCCAACCATGAAGGCAACCTGATCCTTGCCGGCCCGGCCCTCGCCAACCAGGGACTTCTTGACCATAGTCGGCTCATAGGAATGAACCGGTATGGAGCGGGAAACACAGGCTACAACCACCGCCCCTCTGGCCTGCCCCAATTTTAGGGCGGAAGAGGCGTTATAAGCGGTAAACACATCCTCGATGGCCGCATTCTCCGGCTGGAATTCCTCCAGTATCTCCCGGGTACGGCAAAAAATGAATCCCAGTCTCTCCGAAAGGGAATCTTTCGCCTGCGGACGGATGGTTCCGGTGTACACTAGCTCCAGCTGTCCGGAATCCTCCCGGATCACTCCCACGCCGGTGCATCTCGAACCAGGATCCAAACCGACAACAACATCACTCACTTAATATTACCGCCTGAAAAAATGAAATCCGTGCACTCAAAATCCGCAAGGCCGAACCAAGACCGCGTAGTCCCGCCCCTAGCCGGCCTGGAGTTCCTGATAGGCCTCGTCAGTCAATTCAAAATTGGCATATACATTCTGGACATCGTCGTGATCATCCAATTTCTCGTACACATCCAAAAGTTTGCGTCCGGTTTCCGCGTCCACGGGCACTTTATTCTGGGGGACCATGGTGACCTCCGCCTCGGAGAATTCCATGCCGCTTTCCTCAAACGCTTGCTTGACTGAATTATAATCCTCGGGAGCACACCTGACCTGCCAGACCTCACCGTCGTCCTGGACATCTTCTATGCCCGCCTCCAGTCCGACCTCCATGATCTGCTCCTCGGAATATTTCTCCTTGTCAAAAGAAAGGACTCCCATTTTCTCGAACATCCAGGACACACACCCGGATTCGCCCATGGATCCTCCACCCTTGCTCAGGATATGCCTTACTTCGGCCACGGTGCGGTTCTTATTGTCCGTGGCCGCTTCTACGAGCATGGCCACCCCTCCCGGACCGTAGCCTTCGTAGACAACCTCCTCGATGGAGTCGGCGCCCATCTCTCCTGTGCCCTTTTTAATCGCGGTCTCCCGCTTGTCCTTGGGCATGTTGATGGATTTGGCGGTTTCAATGGCGGCCCGCAGGCGGACATTGCGTTCCGGATCGCCTCCCCCCTCGCGCGCGGCCAGGATGATTTCCTTGGCCGCCTTGGTGAACATCTTGCCTTTTTTGGCATCCTGGCGACCCTTGCGATGCTGAATATTATGCCATTTACTGTGTCCTGCCATTCTATTCCTCCTGAAATATTTATACTCTAATCTTTCGGCTTGCGTTCCATGGCCAAAAAGAACAGCTCCTTGCTTTCCGCCCGGGAACTCTTGGGTTTGTACTGCTTGACCCTTTTAAATTCCAGTTTCATCCGCCTGGCCAAGTCGTGCGAATCCGGGCCCTGAAATATCTTGACCACCAGATGCCCGCCGGTTTTGAGCCACTCAAGGGACAACTCGAATGCACTCTCGGCAAGGCGGTGCGACCGGGCCTGATCGGTAAATTTTATCCCCGTGGTTTGAGGAGCCATATCGCTTAGGACAAGATTAAAAGGAGCAATCTCCTGAACAGTTTGCAGGTATTCAGGATCCTCTGAAAAGATATCTTCCTGAAAAAAAACAACATTCCCGGAAACAGCAGTCTGCAGGGGATTCAAGTCCACGGCCAGAACCCTTCCCTTTTCCCCCACCTTTTCCGAGGCATACATGGTCCACGACCCCGGGGCCGCGCCAAGGTCCATTATCTTTTGCCCGGGTTTCAACAACTTGAAACGATGGTCCATGTCCTTGAGCTTGTACACGGACCTGGCCGGATAATTGTCTTTCTTGGCCTTTTTGAAATAGTGATCCCTGTATTCCTTCAT
>CAZTKE010000119.1:0-5110 GCA_964614055.1 uncultured Desulfovibrionales bacterium
CTGTCCACCCGGACCTGGCCGGTCCTTATCCAGCGCATGGCCACGCTTTTGGGCAAACCGTGCACGCGGCGCATGAGAAAGGAACACAGTTTCTGCCCGGCTTCGGATTTGGTAACGGTTATGTGCTGAACTGAGGGCATGATCAAAAAACAAGGGGCGGTTTTAAACCGCCCCGGCAATATTTATTTCTTTTGTTTCGGTTGCGGCACCGGCTTGCTCGTATCCAGATCATAGGCCAAGAGCATGGTTTTGCGGTGCTTGAGGCCGGTGGCGCCCGGATAGGTGTTCACGCAGACAACCAGCTCATCCCGTCCGTCCTCGTCCAGGTCGTAGATGCCGTAGTCGGAGATGGTCCCCTTGATTTGCCTGGTTTTCCAGAAGATGTTCAGGCCCACCCCGTCCCAGAACAGGCAATGGATCTCTCCCTGGGGGAAGGTGCGGTAGTTCTCGAAAAACTGCGAGGCCACGGAAAGGGGACGGCTGACCAGGAGCTCAAACCGGTCGTCCCGGTCCAGATTGGTCGGAACCAGGCGGGTGGGAACGAAGTAGAACTGATCCATGGCGTCCTTGCTCTCTCCCAATCCGGGCATGGCCGTGTTCTTTTTCAGGCGCATGGAAGAGGCGGCATAGACTTCATCAGTGGTGAACTGGATATTTTCCGTGTCCGAATATACGCGCAGATGGTCGGAATGGGCCACTATGATCTTGTAGCCGTCCTTTTGGGGAAGATAGGCGATATTAAACACATTGCCCCATTCCGGGACGGAGATATGCCGTCCCTGTTCAAATTCCCCCTGGGTCTTGACCATCTCGTAAACGCTGTTTTTCTTGAATATCTTGTACGGGCCGTGCTTCTGGCCGATAAGGGTCTTCATATATTCCGGCGGGGTCTTTATTACATTCAGGAAAAAGGGGATGTTTTTCTCCTGTACTTCGAACTTGTCCTCTTTGAGATTTAAGATAAAGGATTTGACCGAATCGTCATCCTCTCCCTGGGTGGCGGAGACAATAAGCTCCATGTACCCGTCCCGGTTCATGTCCATGAAATTCAGGTTCAGGCATTTATAAGTGTTGGGGGCGTCGTAGGTGGCCACGGGCCTGAGCTGGCTTTCCTGGAGTCGATAGGCGTGCAGCTTGTTTTCTTCCAGGATGAACACCTCGTTTTTCTCGTCCCCGTCCGCGTCGCAGACCACCATGTTCAATCCAACATACCGGAAGCTCTGGCTGCGCCATCTGCCCGGGGAATTGGGCGAACCCGCGTATTTGAACTGCGGGTTTAGGTAATATTCCTGATCCGCCCTTGATTCATTGAAGACCAGGGCGGGATTCATACGGTTGATTTTCTTGTCCGATTCGGTCTTTTTTTCGTTTTCATCCGGGCGGTTAAAGACCTCGGAGTTTATTTCCCCGGCCACGTTTTTGAGTTCCGGGATGAGATCGTCAAGAGAGGTTTGCCTGCTGACAGGCATGGATTTGCCTTCCCGGGAAACGGTTTTAATATCCAGGCTGCACTGCTTGTCCATAATGGTCAGGGTGCCGTAAATCAGATAGTCCACCCCAATTTTTTCCGCATTTTCCGCGGCTTCGGTTTTGCTTTCCGGTATATCCATTCCCTGCAGCTTGTCATTTTCGGCCGGTTCGAAATGCTCCGGCCAGGTCAGCCGGGTGGTGAGCATGGACTGCGCTCCCTGGCTCAGGTATTGGTAATCCTTGGGGCCCAATACCTTGAAGGGAAGTACGGCAAAAGTCTTCTGGGCAACTGCCAAAGCAGGCGTAGCCAGAATCAGAAGGGTCAGAAAAAGTATGGTTATGCGCCTTGTCATCAGTTTCCTCCGGAATTTGTATTTTTGACACCGCAAGGGTTCGCAGTTAAGCGGTTTTTTCCCCCGCTTAAGATCCTTTGCGGACCGAAATGATCATAGATCGGATATCCGATTGTTTTCCCGCATCCGCCCCGGACTTAAAAGGGAAATCTCTGTTTAGCAGTTTAAGGTCCGGGATGCAATTTATTGATTTTTGTTTTTCCGGCCCGGTGAAGGAAGGTTACTATACCCGGCGGATTTTAAAAGCAATCGGCGACCCTCACGGGCATTACCATTTACCGGGTTAAAAGGCGTATTTTTTTATGGATAGATATTTTCGCGTTTGCGCTCCCGCGGATAAAATCCCCTTTGTCCGGGATCTCTTAAATGCCCAGGGTTTTGAGTCTTCCGGGCTTTCTTTTTGGGAGAAGGCCTTTAAACTGGAGGTTTCTCCTTTCTCTCTGGGAAACTCACTGGCTTCCTTTTTCGGTCTTATCTATATCCAGGATATCTCCTCCATGCTCCCGCCTCTGCCTCTTGAGCCGCAGTCCGGCGACTTTGTCCTGGATCTGTGCGCCAGTCCGGGGAGCAAAGCCGGTATCCTGGCCGATTTGACCGGTTTTGAGGGCGGGGTCCTGGCCAATGAACCCACGCCGTCCAGGCTGAGCGTATTGCGGCGCAACCTGCAGCACCAGGGGATAATGAACGTGGCCACTTCCGGGTTTAGGGGAGAAAAGATCCCTTTGCCGGGGGACTCGGTAGAGGCGGTACTTCTGGATGTGCCCTGCAGCGGCTGGGGAACTGAAGCCAAGAACCCGGGCATTCGCGAATTCTGGAGCGAGGACAAGCTGGACTCCCTGCTTTCCGTGCAGAGAGGGCTTCTATCCTCGGCCGCGCGACTCCTTGCCCCGGGAGGCAGGCTTGTGTACTCCACCTGCACCACCAACCCGGGAGAGAACGAAGAGCAGATGCAATGGGCCGTGCACCGGCTCGGCCTGCGGGCTGTAAAGGCTCCACGACCGCTGGGGCTTTCCGTTTTAAGCGCCCCGGGTTTTCCCTCCGCCTACCGAACCGAAGCGGGACAGGGAGGAGGGCAGGGGTTTTTTGTCGCCCTTTTGCAAAAGCCGGGAGAAAGAGAGACAATAGCCTCCGGGGATGCCGTGCGAAGTGGATGCCCTTGCGGTATCCCGGCCCTGGATTTTTTGCAGGAAAAAGGAGAGATATATCAGGTGAAGGATAAGGTATTTCGCATTCCCGGGCCCCTCCGCGATATGCAGGTCAATTTTTCCCTGCAGGGTGCATATCTGGGCAAGGCCAAGAAAAAGGGTTATCAGTTCGCCCCTCGTTTGCGGGGGCTCATTCCCGGTGAACCGGATGAGCGCGAGGCGGTGGTCTTTGAGGATGCAAAAGAGCTTGAGGGCCTGGTCCGGGGAAAGAGCCTTGCCGCTCCCATAAATTCCGGGGCCTGTCCCATATATTGGAAAAAGCTCCCCCTGGGCTGGGCCCGGGCCAAGAACGGACGCCTTTTATGGACGGAAAAGTAGAGGCTCTCCGACACTAAGTGTGGATTTTCCATATTTTTCCGCGTTATCTTTTTGGATGCTCGCCCCCTTTTGGCGGGACCAAGAAAACAGGTTCGTCTCAAGAACCTGTGCAAAATTTTGTTGTCAAAGTCCCGCAAATAATTTTGAACCAACTGAGTTTAAAGGCTTTTAATGAAATATCTCGAGTTGACCAATTATTGTCGTTTCTTGGATACCTGATCCGTCATCCCGGACGCCGATCCGGGACAGGTATGACGGGGGTGGAGATTCCGAACAACTTGGTTCATACCTCGAAATACGGGTTATCCACCATTCGTCATTACCCGTTCCTGTTCGGGGACAGGAATGACGGACCGGGTAATCCAGGATAATTTTTTGCACAGTTTTGAGTGAGGAGCCAGAGAACACCGAGCCGGTAGTTTGGCATCCAAAAAGATAACGCGGAGAAATTGCACATCAAGCGTCAAGGACCCAAAAATGAGGCGCTCCGACGCATCGGGCGGGTGGACTATTTCTCTTCCCGCACCAGTCTCCAGACAAGGCCGTCCAGACGGCCCAGGAGTTTTCCGTACAGCCCGCCGTATCCCGGAAACTTTCCGGTAAGCCTTTCTTTTTCCGCTTGAAGTTCTTTGTCTCCGCTTGCTTCCGGGGAGGAGGGGCGCTCGGCCAGGACCAGGCGTTCCCGCAACAGGTAATCCTGCATCCCGGAGATGAATTCCTCCCAAATGGAGAGGAAATCTTTTTCCTGTTCCTCCCAGTGGTTTTTTGTCTCTTTGCTCGGCGGGGTCTTAAGCGCCCGGGCGAGCATGGCCAAAAGGAAATTAAGGGCGGACCCGGGAATCCCCCTGCGCCAACCCAGAAGCCAGGGAGCGCGTTGGTTGATAAGGAAGTGTTCCCCGCCGGTGCGTACCAGTTCACAGAGCTCTTGGTGCGCCCGGATAAGCCCCGGCGCATCCCAGGTCGGCTGAACGGAAAATATGTCCCATTGGGGGATGGTTTTTTCCCGGTGTGGCGTCCGGATGTCCCGGTTTTCAAGCAGCCGGAGAAAGAGCGTGTTTGCCTGCTTTGCCTCCGGGGTTTCCAGGTGGGCATAGCTCAAGATGAATTCCCCCCGCCCGTAATTTCCCTGTAGAATGCAGGGCTCCTCCTTCAGCCGGGCGGGATCCAGGTTGATTTTATAGGCGGCTTCCCATTTCTCGAATTCTTCTTGCGGGATGTCCCCGGCCTTGAGATCCGCGACCCAGAAGTCGTGATCCGGGTCCAGGTACCGGGAGAGAATGTTTATTTCCGGGTTTTCCCCCAGGCTGAACTGCGAGGGCCACCATACCGGGAGGACGGCTTTTTCTTCATGCCCGTTTCCCACGTTTACCCGGCAGCGCAGATATCCGCTGAAATTGGGCAGCCTGCTGTGCATGGGTTTGCGGGTGCAGGGGCAAAGATCCAAAAAATTGTCCCGGTCCGAGGAGGCCAGACCCAATCCGGCCCCGCCGCAAAAACCCATGTAGGTTCCGCCTTCCCGGATGTATTTTTTTATTCCGGACCGCCCGGAGCTCCCCAGTGCCCGGGACTTGAGCCTGGCCCAGCCCCCGGGGACCATGAGCACGTCCGGGGCATCCTTTTCCAGGATGCCCCGGGATATCATGTCCGCGCTTACCACGCGCAGGGGGATTTCCCAGAAACGCAGGGCGCGCAGGAGCATGAGTCCCCACAGATGGGATTCGTCCCAGAGCATGAAAATTTTGGGCTCTCCGACATAGCGTATGG
>CAZTKE010000120.1:0-5045 GCA_964614055.1 uncultured Desulfovibrionales bacterium
TACGTAAAAGTGGGTATTGCTCTGGAATGGCATTTTTACCAACTATACCACACTCGATTATTTTTTGACGTATTTCAGCCATCAACTCGTCAACGGAAATTATTTTTCCACCAGCAAGCTCATCTTTCCCTTTTGGGTGTGAAATGAGGACAGCCATTTGTTCTATTTCCATGTCTGAATCAAGCCAATTAAATACCTCGTCGAATATATACTTTCTTGCTGCTTTGAACTTTTTTGCAAACCGCTCTTCCCGAATAGCCCATGAATGAGCATCGATTGATGGTTCTATATGAATTAGGTGCCCTGTATGTGGATCAAAGGCAATTATATCCAATTCCATCTCCCAGCCACCGTGGCTGCGTTTCCCAACCTTGATATTTCTTTTTACCAAGTAGCCTTTCCAGTCATAGTATTCAGCTATCAAGTCTTCTAGGTGGGGCATGGCTTCCTTGAGTTACAGCAGGGCTATTCTCCAAAGTTCAAAAAGATAAACAGGTTCATTTTTAACCATATTTTTATTGGATTGGCAAGCGTTTCTTCATTGAATCCGGTCTATGCTCATTTTTAGTCCGATTTTTCAGCAAGCTACAACATCAAGTTCAGCTATCCCCTAATACGGCTTGAAAGCTGTATCCGTTGCGGCTAATACATTAAACCAGGATGAATATTGATTCAAGCAAACCGCAGCTTTTAAAGGATCTGGCCTCCCTGTCCGCCCGGCTTCCGCCCATGTATGAGGTCGGCGGTGCGGTCCGGGATCGTTTGCTGGGGCGGGAGACCTGCGACATTGACGTGGCCGCGCATGACCCGGAAAAAGCTGCCCGGCTAATGGAGCGTACCTTGGGGACGAAGACGGTCGCCTTTAACCGGGAAAGCCGGTCCACGGCCTGCTACCGGATTATCAGCGCAAATCACCCGGGCATCCATCTGGACCTGGTTCATATTCAGGGAGAAAGCATTGAACGCGACCTGGCCCGGCGCGATTTTACCATAAACGCCATGGCCCGGCCATTGGAAGCGGAAAAGGACTTCGAAATAATCGACCCCTTCGGGGGGAGGGAGGATTTAAAACAGGGCATAATCCGGGCCACAAGAGCGGAAAACATTGTTCAGGATCCGCTTCGGATAATGCGCGCCTTTCGCCTGAGTGCCCAGCTTGATTTCGGCATTGAACCACGCACCCGGGAAGTTATTCGGGAAAACTCCGGGCTTGTTTTAAAAAGCGCCCCGGAAAGGATTAAAAGCGAGCTTGGCATTATGCTCGGCTTCCCCCGGGCCTGCGACCGACTGGGGCAAATGGAGGAAATGGGCGTGCTCGAGGCCTTGTTTCCGGAGATAGACCCCATGCGCGGCTGCACCCAGAACGCGTTTCACCACCTGGATGTCTTGCAGCACAGCTTTCAGGCCTGCGCATCCTGCGAGGAAATCGTCGCGGAACCGGAAAAAACTTTCCCCGGGCACGGGGAGGAAATAAACGCAGTCCTTGCCGGAGGTTATCGCCTGCCCTGGCTGAAGCTGGCCGCTCTCATGCACGACATGGGCAAGCCGTGCTGCCGAAAGAGACGCGGCCGCTCCGGGAGAATCACCTTTTACGGGCATGAAAAAACCGGGGCGGGGATGGCCGAGGATACGGCCCGTAGATTTCGGTTTTCCGCCCGGGAGGAACAATATCTGCGGCTTTTGATCTCCGAGCACATGCATATATTCGCCCTGTCCGGGGCGGAAGTAAAAAAGAGCACGCTCATGCGCTTTTTGCGCCGGGTCGGGGACGATCTGATCCCCATAGTCATCCTCGGGCTGGCGGACAGCCGGGCCACGCAGGGAGAAAAACGCCCGCAAGAGGAGGCGGAACGATTCGAAGTCTGGGCCCGGGAGGTGATCCGGGATTATTTCCGGGATTTTAAGACCGAGATGGAGCAAAAACCCCTTCTTACCGGACGGGACCTTCTCAACCTGGGCCTTACCCCGGGACCGCGGATAGGAAAGATACTCCGGGAGGCCCGCCTGGCCCAGGACGACGGGATCATCACCGACAGAAACCAGGCCCTGGCCTGGGCCCGGGAATACATCGGCAAACCATCCGGCTGATCGGCCCCAACATGCGGATTATCCTCATACGTCATCACCCGTTCCTGTTCGGGGACAAAAATGACGGACCTAAGCCATATGTATGTCCCTTATGTTGCCGGGTATTTTGCGCTATGCATCAAGTTCAAAAACAACCTTTAAAGACTGGTTGATTTCCTCTACCTTGTCTACCGACAATCTCCCCCGAACCTTGACCAGCCTATGCCCATGATCTATCGGACGGGTCTGCAAACAGTCTGCTACCGATTTCTTAGACAAACCATTCTCCGAGGAAGGATAAATCTGCACATTGGTTTTTATTCGAGCTTTTCTCGCAGTCCATTCCGTAATTGGAACAACCTGGATAACCGGGACTAGTTCATTATAAATATCGTTAGTCACAACTATACAGGGCCTGGTTTTTCCGGTTTCCGAGCCTTTTATGGGATCAAAATCGACGTCGATAATCATACCTCTTTTCAGCACTGTCATTCTGGCCATCCGTTTAATGCAGTTTCGGTCAATTCCTTTAACTCATCATCTTCGGAATAGATTTCAGAATATAATTCAGCGGATTTTCTTAGACTTTCAAGTTCTATTTCTTTTTTGAAAAGCTCTATAGCCTCGCGCAGCATAGCGCTTTTATCCCTGAATCCATAGCGTTTAAAATTATTCAAAAACTGGATTTGCGTTTCTTCAACGCTGAATTTTGCCTGTATCATACGGCCTCCTTTTGGGTGGTGGATTTGGGACCTGATTGAGGGACCTATTATACGGGCTGTTGCACTTAAAATCAACAAAGCCGTTTGAGCAGAGGAAAAAAGGCTCTTGACCGGGTATGAGCTCTTGAACTCGGGACCGCCCCGGGGGCCGCGTATTTGGAGATTGCACGAAAAAGCCCGCCTGCTTTTCCCGCCCCTTCCCCCTTGACAGACGCGGCTTAGGACCTATTTTTATAGGTTGTCGTGCAGCCATTAATATCAAACACCGAAATTATGCTTGCGAGCAAAAACAGGTAATAAACAAAAACCCTAAAAGGAGAATTCGCCCATGAGCGCCCAAAATTCAGAACAGCACGAATTCCAGGCGGAAATAAAAAAGCTTCTGGATATCATCATTCACTCTTTGTACACGAACAAGGAAATCTTCCTGCGCGAACTCATTTCCAACTCCTCGGACGCCCTGGACAAGGTCCGCTTCGAGCAGAGCCGGTCCACGGAGCTGAACGACCCGGACGCCCAGCTGGACATCCGCGTAGAAACGGACAAGGACAACTCCAGGATAACCATCCGGGACACCGGAATCGGCATGAGCAAGCAGGAGGTTCTGGACAATATCGGGACCATCGCCCATTCCGGCTCCGAGGAATTTCTGCGCCAGGTCTCCGAATCCCAGGAAAAGCCGGAGAATATAATCGGGCAGTTCGGAGTGGGATTTTATTCCGTATTCATGGTCGCCTCGGAAGTGACCCTGCACACCCGGTCCGCCACCCCGGGAAGCAAGCCGGTCCGCTGGCATTCGGACGGCCTGGGCAGCTACACGGTGGAGGAAGTGGACGAGGACATGCCCCGGGGGACCACGATAGAGGTGTCCCTGCGCGAGGACGACTCCGAGTTCGCCGATCCGGAGAGGCTGAAGGAGATCATCAAGAAGCACTCCAATTTCATCTCCTTTCCCATTTACGTGGACCAGGAAAAGGTGAACACCATCCCCGCCCTGTGGAAGGAGCCCAAGTTCCAGATAAAAAAGGAACAGTACAAGGAATTCTACCAGTTCTTGACCTATGACACGGAGGAGCCGTTCGAGACCTTGCACGTGTCCGTGGACGCCCCGGTGCAGTTCAACGCGCTTATCTTCATCCCCAAAAAGGCCCCGCTTTTCTTTGATTACCAGAACATGGAATACGGCCTGGATCTGTATGTGAACCGGGTGCTTATCCAGCGGGAGAACAAGGATCTCATTCCCCAGTACCTGGGCTTTTGCAAGGGAGTGGTGGACAGCGAGGACCTGCCCCTGAACATCGCCAGGGAAGGCATCCAGCAAAGCGCGCTCATCCGCAAGATATCCAACAACGTGACCAACCAGATCCTTTCCCGGCTGCAGAAAATCGCGGAAAAGGAGCCGGAGCGCTACGCCGAGTTCTGGAAGGAGCACGGCAAGCTGTTCAAGATGGCCTATTCCGACTTTCAGAGGCTGGACAAGATAAAGCCCCTGGTCCGCTTCAATTCCTCGCACTTAAGCGACCCCTCCGAGGTGACCTCGCTGGAGGAATACAAACAGCGCATGTTCGAGGGACAGGACAAGATATACTACATCTCCGGGACCACCCGCGAGGCCATCGAGTCCAGCCCGCATATGGAGCTTTTGCGCAAGAAGGGCGTGGAGGTTTTGTACCTGTACGAGCCGATCGACGAATTCCTGCTGGAAAGCCTGGGCGATTACGAGGGCCTGCCCTTTAACGCGGCCGAGCACATAGACCCCGGAGACCTGGACAGTACCCAGGATAAGGAAAAAGACCGGGAGGATAAAGAGGATAAGCAGGAGACTCCGGAGCTAAAGGATCTCTTGCAAAAGATGCAGGAAATCCTGGGCGACCGGGTGACCGAAGTCCGGGCCTCGAAGCGGCTGCAGACCAGCCCGGCCTGCCTGGTCAATCCGGACGGGAGCATGAGCTCGCAGATGCAAAAGATCATGCAGCAGATAAACCAGGACAATTCCATACCCAAAAAGGTCCTGGAAATAAATCCGGAGCACGAGCTGGCCCGCAACTTGAGCCGGGTATATGAGAACGACCCGGATTCGGAATTCGTGACCAAGGCCACGGAGCAGATATTCGAGTCCGCCCTTCTTCTGGAGGGATACCTGAAGGATCCGCATGCCCTGGTGAACAGGACATTCGATCTGCTCACCCAGTCCAGCGCCCAGTTCGCGCCGGACAAAGAGTCCGCCTAAAGCACTTTTCCCCGGCACTCAGGATT
>CAZTKE010000121.1:0-4954 GCA_964614055.1 uncultured Desulfovibrionales bacterium
GCCGGATACGGTACCGCCCTGGGCGTGATTCGCGGGGCCTGGGAAATGGGCAAGAATGTTTTTGTAATTGCCAATGAAACCAGGCCTTTTTTGCAGGGCTCCAGGCTGACCGCTTACGAACTTATGCAGGACGACATTCCGGTCAGGGTCGCCTGCGACAATGCCTGCGGCCTTCTCATGCGCCGGGGGTTGGTGGACAAGATCGTGGTCGGTGCGGATAGGATAGCCGCCAACGGGGACGTGGCCAATAAAATCGGCACTTACACCGTGGCGGTCGTCGCCCGGGAGCACGGCATTCCTTTTTACGTGGCCGCGCCGCGTTACTCCTTTGATCTCGGTTGTCCCTCCGGGGAGGAAATCCCTCTGGAACAGAGACCGGAAAAAGAGGTTACCCATGTCCGGGAGACGAGAATAGCTCCCGGGGGTGTGGGGGTTTACAATTTTGCCTTTGATATAACCCCGGCCGAGTATGTATCCGGGTTTATAACCGAGGACGGCGTTGTCCAACCTCCTTTTGATTTCCCCGCTTTGTGGGGGAAATAAAAGATGTGTTTAAACAGGCAATTCTTTTGTAAGGATTCTAAAAATAGTTTTTGCTAAAAAATTCAGGAGAAGAGCATAATGGCGGCTTTGGATGAAAAGATAATAAGCGAGGCGATTGTATCCAGGTATTTTGATAAATTCCGGGACTGCCTGGACCTGGATGTGGCCATTGTCGGCGCCGGCCCTTCCGGAATGACCGCCGGATACAAGCTGGCCCAACAGGGCTTCAGGGTGGCCATGTTTGAGCGCAAGCTGTCCATGGGTGGCGGCATGTGGGGCGGTGGTATGACTTTCAATTTTCTGGTGGTCCAGGAAGAGGGTAAACGCATCCTGGAAGAAATCGGAGTGGAGCTTTCGGAATATGAAGCCAATTACTATACCGCGGATGCGGTAACCGCCACCACCACCCTGGCTTCGGCCGCTTGCCGGGCCGGGCTCAAGGTGTTTAACTGCATCAGTGTTGAGGATACGGTAATTCGCCAGGATAACGGTAAAAAGAAAGTGACCGGGCTGGTGGTCAATTACAGTCCGGTGGAAATGGCCGGTCTGCATGTGGACCCTCTGATGATCCGCACCAAATTCGTTATCGAGGCCACCGGCCACGATACTGAGCTTTTGCATACCCTGGTGCGTAAAAACGATATCAAGCTGGACACCCCTTCGGGAAATATAGAGGGTGAGCAGTCCATGTGGGCGGATCAGGCGGAGAGCAATACCGTGAAAAATACCGGGGAAGTATTTCCCGGCGTGTATGTAAGCGGGATGGCCGCCAATGCCTGTTTCGGTTCCTACCGTATGGGGCCGATATTCGGGGGCATGCTCCTTTCCGGGGAAAAAGCGGCCGAAGAAATATCCACCCGTTTGAAAAACAAAGATTACTGATCCATGCTCCCCCTCGTGGTCATAGTCGGGCGCCCCAATGTGGGCAAGTCCACTCTTTTCAACAGGCTTATCCGCAGGAACAAGGCCCTGACCCATGATCGACCCGGGGTTACCCGGGACCGGATATACGGAGAAGTGCGTGGAGACGAGGCCGAGTTCGCCCTGGTGGATACCGGGGGGCTGGTCCCGGATTCGGAAAACGAAATCGAATACGAAATATACAATCAGACCAGGGAAGCCATAGAGGAGGCGGAGCTGGTCCTGTTCGTTGTCAACGGCCGGGAGGGAAGCACTCCTGCGGATGAGGAGTTGGCCGGGATGCTCAGGCAGAGCAATAAGCCGGTGGTTTTTGCCGTGAACAAGATGGACGGCCAGGAACAGGCCCTGGCCATGAACCCTGATTTCTACGGACTCGGGTTTGATCCGATGCCGGTCTCCGCTGAACACGGGGTCAATATCCCCGAACTCATGCACCTGCTTGCGGAAAAACTCCCGGAAATCTCTTCTTCCGGGGAGACGGAGCAGGACAAGGGACTCAGGATTTCCCTTCTCGGCCGTCCCAATGTGGGCAAATCCTCCCTGGTGAACACCCTTGCCGGAGAAAAGCGCCAGATTGTGAATTCCACGGCCGGGACCACCCGGGACAGCGTGGATGTGACCATCCGCAGGAACGATCGTTTGTACACATTTGTGGACACCGCCGGGGTAAGAAAGAAAAGCCGGATAAACGATTCCCTGGAGCGCTTCAGTATTCTGCGTTCCCTTAAAAGCAGCAAGCGTTCCGAAGTCGCGTTCCTGATACTGGATGCCCTGGAGGGCCTGCTTTCCCAGGACAAAAAGCTTCTGTCCTTTCTGGAACGGGAAAAAATCCCGTTCGTGGTTCTGGTGAACAAGACCGATCAGGTCCGGCGTTCGGATATGAGCCGGATGAAAAAATATTTTGAAAGCGAACTCAAGTTTTGCTCCTTTGCTCCGGTGGTGTACACTTCCGCGATTACCAAAGCCGGTCTTGGAGGCCTTATGCCTTTGGCCGAAAAATTGTGGAAGCAGAGCCATAAAAGAGTGACAACCGGTGAGCTTAACAGACTGATCCGGGAGGCGGTGCAAAAGCATCAGCCCCCGATGGTGAAAGGCAAACGGGCGAAACTCTATTATCTGACCCAGACGGATATCAATCCGCCGGAATTTGTTTTTTTCGTGAACAACGCATCCCTGGTGAAACCGGCTTATGCCCGGTATCTGGAGAAGCAGATACGCAAGGCCTTTGCTCTGGATATGACTCCGGTGAAAATGTATTTCCGCAACCGGGAGAAAAAATATTAAGCATACGCGGCCCCGGCCGCACGATTTTTTGTACAGGTTTTTTCCTAACTCTTAATACATCTATTTGGAGGAAATTTATGGTTCAGAAGGCGGATTATATCTGGTTCAACGGGGAACATATCCCCTGGGACGAGGCCCGGGTACATGTCTTGACCCATACTCTGCACTACGGTCTCGGCGTGTTTGAGGGAATACGCTGCTATAAATGCAAGGACGGATCCTCCGCGGTTTTCCGCTTAAAGGAACATGTGGACCGCTTTTTTGATTCCGCGCAGATCGTGAACATGGAGATCCCCTTTACCCGGGAAACCTTATTCCGGGCGATTTTGGACACGCTGGAGAAAAACGGCCTGGAAGAGGGCTATGTCCGGCCTCTGGCCTTTATCGGGGACGGAGTCATGGGAGTCCATCCCGGGGACAATCCGGTTCAGACTACCATTGTCACCTGGCCCTGGGGCGCCTACCTGGGGGACGATGCCCTGGACAAGGGGATCCGGGTGCGGACATCTTCTTTCACCCGGCATCACGTGAATGTAATGATGACCAAGGCCAAAGTATGCGGAAACTATGTAAATTCCATTCTGGCCAAGAGGGAAGCCGTGGCCGACGGCTATGACGAGGCCCTCATGCTGGATGTGCACGGATATGTGTCCGAGGCCACCGGAGAGAATGTTTTCATCGTCAAAAACGGGGTCCTTAAAACACCTCCCCTGGGCTCCATACTCAGCGGAATCACCCGGGACACCCTGATCACCATGGCCCGGGACATGGAATACACGGTCAAGGAGCATCACTTTACCCGGGATGAGCTTTACGCCGCGGACGAGGCCTTTTTCTGCGGTACCGCGGCCGAGGTCACGCCCATAAGGGAATTGGACCGCCGGGTTATCGGGTCGGGGAAGGCGGGGCCGATTACCAAGAATCTGCAGAGCGAGTATTTCAGTGTGGTTCACGGGGAAAACCTGAAATATGCCGGATGGCTTGAACATTATTCTATTTAGGTTGTATACGGCTAAATCTCCTGCCCGGATTCCCGATCCGGGCAGGAGCGGGCTTACGATGCGGATTTCGTCAATATTTTACATGCATCGGGGACGGACGGACCAGAGATGAGCAGGGACAGCCTGACCGCCAAATACAGACCGCAGACCTTTGCCCGGGTGGCCGGACAGGATTTTATCAAAAAAATCCTGTCCCGGGCCTGCGCCCGGAACAGAATAGCTTCGGCCTATATCTTCAGCGGGACCCGCGGGGTGGGCAAGACCACTCTGGCCCGGATCATGGCCAAGGGCATGAACTGTCTGGAGGGTCCGGGAGAGGAGCCGTGCAATCGCTGCCAGAATTGCCGGCAGATAACCGCCGGGACCAGCATGGACGTGATGGAAATCGACGGGGCCTCCTACACCGGAGTGGACAATGTCCGCCGGCTGCGGGAGGAGGTCTTTTATTCCCCGCTGGCCTGCAGGTTCAAGGTGGTGATTATCGACGAAGTGCACATGCTCTCCAAATCCGCTTTCAACGCCCTGCTCAAGACCATCGAGGAGCCCCCGGCGCATTGCGTGTTCATCATGGCCACCACCGAGCCGAAAAAGATACCGGCCACAATCATCAGCAGATGCCAGCATTTTGTTTTCAAGAGCCTGTCCCGGGCCGATCTGGAAACGCATCTGAATCGGATTCTGGAGGCGGAAGAAATCGAGTATGAGCCCCAGGCGGTGAACATCCTGGCCAAGAGGGGAGACGGCAGTGTTCGGGACAGCATGTCCCTTTTGGGCCAGGTCCTGGCCCTGGGCGGGGAAAAATTGACGGAAACGGATGTGCGTCAAGTCCTGGGCCTGGCCGGACAGGAATTCTTTCTGGAGCTGATTAAGGCCGTTTACAACCGGGATGTACCGGCCCTGGAAAGGATGATGGACGATCTTCTGGATCAGGGTCTGGACCTGGGTTTTTTCCTGCGTGAATTGGCCCAGAGCTGGCGGAACATGTTTCTGATCCAGCAGGCCGGGGACAAGGCATTCGATCTTTTGGACATGGACAAGGAGTTGGAAAGCCGGTGGGCGGATCTGGCCCGGAAGTTTCCGCCCGGCTTTGTCCACGCCGCCTGGCAGATGGTCCTGGATTCGCAGTACGGAATCCTCAAAAGCCTGGAGCCGGGGCAGGCCCTGGAACTTTTGCTGCTCAACCTGGCCTATCTGCCGCAGTTGCT
>CAZTKE010000122.1:0-4952 GCA_964614055.1 uncultured Desulfovibrionales bacterium
CTTAAAAGCCCACGCAGTTTATCCGTGCCGAAACGCAGGGTCTCAAGCACATCTGTTTTTAAAGGTCGTATTTCCAGACCGGCCGGGGGAGTTAGCGAGGCGATACCATCCTTGTCCGCAATCCAGGCCACAATGGTCTCCGGAGAAAGCGGACAGGAATTTTCATCCCATGTCAGCCGCAGCCTGTTCTCAAAGAGATCGGCCCGAACAACCCCGAGCCGGGCAAGCACCATTTTGAGCCTGAGGACCTGCAGAAACACCTTGAGCTCTTGGGGAAGCTCCCCGAACCTGTCCTCAATCTCCGCGGCAAGGCTGTCCAGACCATCTTCGTCCTTGCTTGCGGACAAGCTTTTATAATACCGCAATCTTTCCCGGTTGTCAGTAATATAATCCTCGGGGATATAGGCGGCAAAGCGGACATTCATCTCCGGCTCCTTTGCCTGTTCCGGCTCATCCCCGCGAATCCTGTGCACCTCTTCATCCAGCATTTCCAGAAACATCTCCAGGCCAACCCGTCCGATATTCCCGGACTGAGATTCGCCCAGAATATTTCCGGCCCCGCGCAGGCGCAAATCCTCCATTGCCACCTGAAATCCGGCCCCGAGATAATCCATCTCCAGAATTATCTGCATCCTCTTGCGCGCGATTTCGCTCAGCCCGGCCCGGGAGGGGACAATAAAATAGGCGTAGGCCTGCTCCCCGGACCTGCCCACCCGGCCGCGGAGCTGATACAACTGCCCCAGGCCGAACATATGCGCCTGATCCACTATCAGGGTATTGGCCCGGGGGAAATCCAGTCCGGACTCGATTATCGAGGTGCAGACCAAAACGTCTATCTCCCCATGCCAGAACCTGTGCATGACCTCTTCCAACTCGCGTTCCGGAAGCTGACCGTGCGCGGCGCTGACTCTGGCTTCCGGGACGAGTTTGCGCACATATTCAGCCACCCGGTTCAGTCCCTGCACCCGATTGTACACCCAGAAGACCTGTCCTCCGCGCTCCATCTCCCGGATAAGGGCGGAACGCAAAAACTCGTCGTCCCGCTCCAAAAGGGAGGTCTGTACCGGTTTGCGATCCACCGGGGGGGTGTTTATCACGCTAAGGGTTCTTATCCCGGACATGGAAAGCTGCAGCGTCCGCGGTATGGGAGTTGCGGTCAGGGTAAGCACATCAATGTTTCGGCGCAGCTTTTTTATCTTTTCCTTGTGCCGGACCCCGAACCTCTGCTCCTCGTCCAGGACAAGCAGAGATAGATTGGGGATTTCTATGTCCTGGGACAAAATGCGGTGCGTGCCGATCAGGACGTCCACCTTGCCCTGATTCAGGGCGCGAACGATTGTTTCCTGCCGCTTTTTGGGGACGAAACGGCTGAGCATGGACACATTCATGGCAAAATCCTGCATCCGGCGCCGAAAATTCTGGTAATGCTGCTCCGCCAGAACCGTGGTCGGACACAAAAGGGCCACCTGCTTGCCGTCGGCCACCGCCTTGAAAGCGGCACGCATGGCCACCTCGGTCTTCCCGAATCCCACATCCCCGCAGACAAGGCGGTCCATGGGCTGCGGGCTGTCCATATCCGAAAGCACCTCCTGGATGGCCCGTTCCTGGTCCGGGGTCTCGTCAAATCCGAAGCTGGCCTCAAATTCACTGAGCATGTCCTGGGGAGCGGAATAGGAAAATCCCTTGGCCACCTTGCGGTAGGCATACATGTCCACCAGATCCCTGGCGATTTTCTGCACCTCCCTGCGTACCCGGCTTTTGGTTTTTTCCCAGCGGGTTCCGCCCAGCTTGTCCAGACCGGGCTCCTTGCCTTCCGGCCCCTTGTATTTCTGAACCAGATTAAGTCGGTCAACCGGGAGATAAAGCCGGTCCTCACCGGCAAAAAAGAGCAGGATGTAGTCGTTGCTTACGTCTCCGGCCTGAACGCGGTGCAGCCCGCCGAATCTGGCCAGCCCATAGTCCCGGTGCACCAAAAGATCGTTTTCCTGTATCTCATCAAAGCTGGTCAGCCCCTGGAAATCGCTGCCGGCTACTCGGGATTCCCTCTTCTGACCGGGCTGAAGGACATCCTCGCCCAGAATCAGTATCTGATCCCATTTCAATTCCGCTCCGTCCCGAAGATCCCCGATAAGGACAAATATCCCGGCCGAGGCCGGGTCCCATTTGTATTTAAGGGCCAGATTCTCCGGCTCCACCAAACGCAGAAATTTGCTCCGGGACTTCTCGGAACGGAATACGAGAATGACCTGACGGGCATAGGCCCTGCGGTTGCGCAAGAGCTCCAAAAGAGCCGGCCATGGCCTTTTCTGCTCCTGCGGTTTCCAGAAATAATCGGAAAACTCCCGGATCGGCTTTTCCGCAAGTTCCCGCCCCGCGGCCTTCTCCCCGATAACCAGGTTGTCGAAAATTATCCGTCCCGGTCGGTTCAAACCGTCCAGGACGTTATTCACGGAAGCAAAAATCTCCTCATGGGGCAGCCCCTTGGTTTCCGCCCACTCCTGCCCGGCCCAGCTTTCTTCTTCCAGCCTGGAACGCATATTCGCACCGTCCACAAGCAAGAAACGGACGTCTCGGCCGATGTGCTTCAAAAGACTGCAAGACTCCGGAAAATACAGACCCGGCGGCACATCCAGCTCATGGTCCGCGAGCATTGTTTTCAGTTCATCGCGCTTGGATTTTGGCAGGCGACCGGTAGTCCACAGATGTTCCCATTTCCGGCGGGCCTGCTGGAAATAGGCTTCCCCGGCCACAGCCGGGGTTACCGGCAAAAGCACGGCCTGTTCCAGTGCACTGCTGGACCTCTGGCTGGTTGGCTCAAACATGTGCATGCTTTCCAGGCTGTCCCCGAAAAATTCCAGACGCAGGGGAAGGCCGAATCCCGGGGCGAATATATCCAGGATGTCCCCCCGGACAGCCACTTCCCCCTGCTCCCCGACCATGGACACCCGGCTGTATCCCCAGTTGACCAGGGTCTCCAGGAGCATCTCCGGGTCCATTTCCTCCCCGGGACGGAGATAGAGGTGATTGGCCCCCACTTCCTTTTTCGTGGGCAAAAAAGGGAGGAAACAACCGAGGGGCACAGCAAAACCTTTCCATTTGTTTCCAAAATGAAGGGCAAACAAAAAGCTCCACACATCGCCCCAACTGAAGTTTTTATCCCCGGGGACCTGGCGCAGAAAAAGCCATTTTCGTTCCCAGAAAGGGGCTTCCTCTTCCGGGGCGAATATCCGCAGGTAATTGCGGGCCTGGGCCAGATCGCGGGAAGTGGGAAAGACCATGCAGGTCCTTATATCCCGCTCCGCCAAATAAGAAGCCACCCGGGCCGTGGTTGCCGGCCCGGATTTATATATCCTGTGCGTATCCCCGGGGTCCTTGATCCCCTTTAGTCCGCTGCTTTGCAAATTACTCACGCCAAGCACCAAGAGTCCGAAAATATATTAATTGTGTTCTCATAAACCGTTTTTAAGCCCGGAAAAATCCGCGCCCGGGCATTGTCCGCTTAAAGACGGGCTTTGGACATGTTCAAATATCCTTTATCAGTCCGGATTTTCAAATAAAAAGCCCCGCCTCGGCGGGGCAGACAAAATATTTTTTAAACCTGTCCTGAATCAGTTTCCCAAAAAACAATCCATCACACCTGACTGAGCTGGCTCTTTTCCTGCCTTGTTAGCAGGCGATCCAGATCCAGCAGAATAAGAAGACGGTCTTCCAGTTTTCCCACACCGCTTATGTATTCCGAATCCAGCCCGGCAACCACCGGCGGGGGCGGTTCCACTGTATCCGCAGGGATGCGCAGGACTTCGGAAACCGCGTCCACCACAAAACCGACTATCATTTTGTTGATCTCGATAACTATAATCCGGGTGTCCTTGTCGTGCACCTTGGACTCGAGCCCGAAGCGCTTGCGCAGGTCGATTACCGGAATAACCCGGCCGCGCAGGTTTATAACCCCTTCCACAAAATCCGGGGCCTTGGGAACTCGGGTAATTTCCATCATCCTGTTTATTTCCTGCACCTTGAGGATCTCCACCCCGAATTCCTCTTCCCCAATACTAAAAGTAACCAGCTGCAGCAGTTCTGCCTCACCTTTTTTAACTTCTTCCTGATCGTACATAGTCTCTCTCCCGAGTTGATCTTGACCAGCCGGCCAGGAGCTCCCGGCCAGTACGGTCAGAATGTGAAAAAAAACTAATCCCTTTTCCGGAAAAATTCAAGAAAAGAGCTTATATCTACCCTGGCTGACTGCCTACAAATTGCTTATTACCCAGGTCGTTCAAAAATCTAAAAGGGTAAGGCGACAAAAAGTTCAAGGTAGCAGCGCACTTATCCGTGGTTAAGAACTTGAACTTACTTGCGCTTTGCTGCCATTGTGAAATTTAGGGCGGCCTGTTATCCTTATTTTTGAGCTTGACGCAGCTTGCCAAATTTGCAAGCAACCGCTAGTTAACAAACAGAACCTCACCCATTACTTTTCAAACCTCAAAAAATGGCTAAAAAGACCAGGGACATTCTAAATGCCTGACGCAAAGAAATTGTGTGCCGCAGGCACGCATCTATATACCTCAACCGGGATAATATTTTCCTTTCTGGCCACAATCGCCCTGATCAACCAGGACATTCGCATTTTTCTCGTCTCCCTTTTCCTGGCGGTGATAGTCGACGGCACGGACGGGACACTGGCCAGAAAATGCTCCATTACGGAAATCCTGCCCAATTTCGACGGAGCCAAGCTTGACGACCTGATCGACTACCTGACTTATGTGTTCCTTCCCTGTATGGGGCTCATCCAGTTCAAGGTCCTTCCCTCGGGCCTGGGATGGATAGCGGTCATCCCCATGCTGGCCAGTTTGTACGGTTTCTGCCAGAAAAACGCCAAAACCAATGAATCCTTTGTGGGATTTCCTTCTTACTGGAACGTGATTTTCCTGTATCTGTACATCCTGGATATGCCC
>CAZTKE010000123.1:0-4948 GCA_964614055.1 uncultured Desulfovibrionales bacterium
TGGGCCAAGATATGGCCGGCCTCCATCCTTATGAGCTATTCCCTGGATCAGCTGTCCGAAGATGCTCCGCAAAAAACAGTCTTGGAAATCGGGGCGGGAGTCGGCCTGTGCGGGCTATACTCCGCGGCCCTGGGCTTCAGGACCACGATTACCGATAACAATGCAGACGCCCTGCTCTTTTCCAAAATAAACGCGCTTAAAAACAATCTGGAGGATAGAATCGAGGTCTGCCACGCAGACATAAAGGATTCTTCCCTTGAAAACAGCTTCGATTACATCCTGGGCTCAGAAATACTGTATATTGAAAAATTGAACCAGCCCCTGATTGAGTTTATCTCCGGACATTTAAAACCGGGTGGCCGGGTTATTTTAAGCGCGGACTACAAAAGGCAGTCCAATAAATTTTTTCAGCTGGCCGCTGAGCTATTCGATATCCAGCAAAAAACAATCGGGTATAAGGAAGCAAATTCCGAGGGAAAACAGGAAAAATTTTTGTGCAGCATATACAGCCTGAAGCGTAAAGGCGATGATTAGCATAAATCCTTCCCCCAAAGGCTATATCCTGGATCAGGACAAGGCTTTTGCCCCGGAAAAAACAGTAGAAAAAGCCCAAAAAGCCCTTGAATCGGGTGGATGCGATATACTGCAGGAACTTGCCCGCGTGGACTCGGGACGGCTGGGCATCCCGGTATACATGAGCGTGTGTACGGCAAAGGCGGGAAAAATACTCCCGGCCAGCAAGCAGATGGGCAAGGGCGCTTCCCCGGAACAGGCCAAGGCCTCCGCGTTGATGGAACTGGCGGAACGCTACAGCTTTTTTTCCTTCTGGGAAAACAAAGGTCATAAAATGACCTGGTCCGAGGCGGAAGAAAAATTTCCCGGCCGGATCATGCCCCTGGAGCTTATAGCCGCCTGCACCGGAGAAAATATCGCCCCGGAAAAAATCAGACAGATAATGGACTTGATTCCCTGGCGTTTCGAAGCCTGCACCAACCTCTATTCTGGCCGGGAGTACTACGCCCCTGTGGACTGGTTCCGGATGCTGAATGAATTCAACGGCAGCTCCGCGGGAAACACGACCATGGAATCCATTCTCCAGGGAACGTGCGAGCTGGTGGAAAGACACGTGTGCGCCCGGATCTCGGCCGCAAACACCACCGTGCCCACCATTGATCCCTGTACCCTTGATTCCGGGCCCTTAGAGCAGCTGCTCTCAAAATTCACCCGAAACGGCATCCAGATCCTTTTAAAGGACTTTACCCTGGGCATGCCCGTACCCACGGTAGGGGTGGCCGCCTACGACCCGAAGACATTCCCGGACAAAAGCGATATAGTGTTCACCGCCGGGACGGCCACCTCACCGGAGAAAGCCGCCATACGAGCGCTTACGGAAACAGCCCAACTGGCCGGAGACTTTGAATCCGGCAAACCGTATGAACCCTCCGGGCTGCCCAAGCCGACCTCGTTAGAGGATCTCCACTGGCTGCAACAGGGGGAAAAAATATCCTTAAACCGCCTGCCGGACATATCCGCCCCTGATTTTGGCCGGGAACTGGAGCATCTGACCCAAAGCCTGGGCAAGGAAGGTTTCTACCTGCACGTCCTGGATCTGACCTGCCCGGAGATAGGGATGCCCGCCCATTATAATTTTGTTCCCGGATTTGATTTCCGCGAGCGCAGCCCTTCCGCAAGCATCGGCATGTTCACGGCCAAAAGGATCGCCCAGGAACTCCCCCCGGAAAAAGCCGGGAAAAGCCTGGACAAACTTTCCCGGCTCTGCCCCGGCGCCCCTTATCTGCCTTTTCAATACGGAATAATCGCCCTTGAAGAGGGCAACCCGGAGGGGGCGCACGACTGCTTCCGGGACGCGGCCCATCAGCAAAAAGATAGCCAGGAAAAAGCCATGGCCCTGTTCTATGCCGGGTATGTCCAAAGCCTTTGCGGCCACTGGGAGGAAACCAAAAATTACATGCGCCAGGCCATTGAACTGGATGCAGAGGTCAAGGAATATCACAATCTCCTGGGGGTCTCCCTGTTCAAGCAAGAAAATTTCCGGGATGCGGCCACGCATTTCCGGGAGGCGCTGAAACTGGACAGCGCCTCTGCCGTGGACATGGCCAACCTTGGACTTTGCCACAAAAAAATGGGGAACAAGGAGGAAGCGGTTTCATATCTCGTAGCGGGGCTGGAGATCGACCCCAGCCTGGAGTTCGCGCACAAGGAGCTTTTGGGATTACTTTAGACCAAGTCCGCAGTTTTTGCCCAAAAGGGATTGACAAAATTCCATTTCGGCATTTAGACAGAGAACAATATTTGCTTGAGAGGGAAATAATTTTAGTTTGAAGGTAATCAAACCAAAAATAGCTCAAGCACGGAGGCGGCTTAAATTCGACAATTTAGGTTCAGTTCAATTCCTTACAAACTATTTTTAAGGAGGTAGTTAATATGGCCACAGTGGAATTCAAGGGGAAACAGTTTGAAGTAGATGAAGACGGTTTCCTTCAGAAGTTTGAGCAGTGGAGCCCGGAATGGGTTGAATACGTAAAGGCCGAGGAAGGCATTTCCGAAATCACCGAGGAACATCAGAAGGTCATCGACTTTCTGCAGGACTATTACCAGAAAAACGGGATCGCCCCGATGGTGCGCATCCTGTCCAAGGTAACCGGCTTCAAGCTGAAGCACATCTATGAGCTGTTCCCGTCCGGACCGGGCAAGGGAGCCTGTAAAATGGCCGGTCTGCCCAAGCCTACAGGCTGCGTTTAAGACCAACTGCACCAATATGGACAATAAAGGCGGGTCTGCTCGAAAGCAGGCCCGCCTTTTTTATCAACCCCTCTCAATTACGGCTCTCCGACACAGCGTATGGATTTCGGCTTCAATCCCTTTTTAAATATTTGTCCCTTTCCCGTTCAAACCGAAGCGTGGTCAGAACCGCGGCAATTCCCAGGGAAACTATACTTATGACCAAAAGCCCCAGCTTCTGGGCCGCCCATTTCTGGGAGAAAAGCGAATACGCCCACTCCTGGCCCAGTTTCATCCCCGCAAATACTGCCAGGGGAAATATGACCACGCTCAGGACCAGGGTCAGGGTTTCAACTAAAAGAAAGCGTTTGAAGAGGAAAAAGGAAAAAAGCAGGATGTCCCGGAATTTGCTGACCACCACCAGATTGCGGCTCAGCTCGTCCACGATCTCCTCCGCCTCCTGAATGTAAATATACCCTTTTCGGAACCCTTCCGGAGACTCAAGACTCAAGTCGCCGAAATTGTTCAGACGAAGAGCGCAGTCATTAAACAGACGGTTGGTGCGGCGGAGAAAGAAATGCTGAAAAGGGAACCAGGAATATTCCCTTTCCACCCGCTGAAGTTCCTTTAGCATCCAGTCCCGTTTTTTCTTCAGCTCAAATATGCCCTGATCAATTCTCTTGTTTATATCCTTTTGCAGCTGCAACGTTTCCAGGGACAGCTTCCTGACCGCGGTATAATTATTCCATTTTTTAAGCTCCGCGGTCCGTTTCAGACGCCTGCTAAACTCATCCCGGGCCGGATGGTTGGCATCAAACCACTTGTCCACCTTGCTTTGGAGTTCATCCAGGGTACGGGAGGCCTGGGTGGCCTTTTTGTTGGCCTGATCCCATATGTCGTAAAACCCGGACAAAAGATGCAGGTGCCCCCTTCCCAGTTCCGGATCAATCAGGGCCTTTAAAAAGATTTCCGGATTATTCTCCATTATGGCCGTTAAAACCCCCAGGGCCTGATCCGGGAAGCCGAGTTTAACCAAACACACGCCCTGCCTGTACCTGGCTTCATACATGTCCGGAGAAATCTTCAGGGCCTCCGCATAGGTTTGAAGAGCGGTCTCAATCTCCTCGCCCACCTCGTACAGCCTGGCCCGCAAAAAGACGTGATAGCCCCGCTGCAAGGGAGTATAGGAAAGGCTTTCCGCCTCCACCCAATAATTTAGGGCCTCTTTGCGCCTATCCTGCTCCATGGCCAGAAAACCCTGCAGGGTGCGGGGCTGATAATTTTTCCCGGAACGATCCGAGGCCTCCTTGAGCCTCTTGGCCGCAAAAGCGTGCTCCCCCATGCGCAGATTTTCCAGGGCGGTGCGCAAGCCGGCATCCTCGGCATCGGAAATGGTCCGCAGCCCTTCCGGCCATCTCTGTCCCCGGCTGCGCAGGACCTGGCGCAGCATGCGCAGCTGGGAGAGGCAGTTTATCTCCAAAATCCCCTGGGCCAACTGCCCGCTTTCCGATTTGGCCCCCTGCAGCTCACCAATATGCTTACCCGTGGAAAGCTCGCGCCCGATCTCCTCCAGCCCGGCAGCTATCTGTTCCAGGTTCTTCTGTTCCAGATTCTTCCATATGTCCGGCTGGGGGGACATAAGATTCCGGGTCGGACACCTGCTTGGAGGATGTTCCTTGAGTCCGCAGTAGAAACAGGGCTTGTACTTTCCGGACAACAGCGGGGCCGGGAGATACACCTGCAGTGCTCTCCTGCCTCCGCGGTCCTCGCCGGATGTGGATTCCACCTGAAAGAGATCGCTTATCTTTTTCCCTTCCACTCCGGTCCGGGAACTCAAGGGGCGGACCTCGCTTCCCAATTGATATATTGTCTGCAGGGGGAGATAGATAAAATCCGGCTCAATCTGCCCCCAATCCACCGAAACCCGCTCCAGAACAGAGGGACTTAAGACAAAATCCTGTTTTTCCACGCCCACAAAAAGGCAGGGAACCTTGTTTTCCGAATCCCTTTCACTGCTCACCGCATCCATCAGATTGTGGACCCAATTGGAAAGCTGCTTGATATTATCCAGCTGGAAGATATACTCGTACTTCTGGTTGGAAGTATATTTAATGCTCATTTTCTGAGCCAGCTCGGCAAATATCTCCCGGTATTTTCGCCACTTGGACAAGAATTCCTTTTCCTTTTTCTTGCCCACCGGATCGAT
>CAZTKE010000124.1:0-4891 GCA_964614055.1 uncultured Desulfovibrionales bacterium
GCGCCGGACATTTTCCGCGATATCCGGGTCGAAATCCACCTTTCCCGGCTCAAACAGAAGTATGTCCTGAGAACTTCCCGGCCGATAAAGACTCTTGGGCTGCCCCTTTTCGAGCATCATTCCCGGCCGGACATCCATTGGCTTCTCATAGCGCTTGGAACTGTACGCCTGATCAATCCTGCCGATCATGAGCGCGACCACCTCGATCATGGCCACGACCCCGCATCCGGTTCCACCGCAGACATCGGTATCTATGATGGTTACCACCCTCTTGTTTTTGGAAAACGGAGTGACCGTCTCCACCACTGCCCCGGGATTGCAGCAGTGATAATCTCCGCTTATCTCATATATATCCAGGACCTTCCCGCTTACCGGAGCGTGGTTGTAGTGATACTTTTCCGGAGTCAGGCGAAACATGGCAAAATCCCCGTTTTGAAAACGCTTGAGCCACTTGTCCTTGTCCCTTCCCAAAATTTCCTCAAAAGTAAAAAACTTGTCCTTCACAAAGAAAAGATGTTCCGGATTCAGGGACCCCATAAGCATGCGGCTGTCCGCAGGAGCGACTACCACGTTTTTATCCTCGGGCATGGGCCGATACTGCCAATATCTTATCTGCCGCTCAAAAATTCGTTTAAGTGATTTGTAATATGTCGGGGGCTGCACGCATTCCCGAAGATCCACCCCAAGGTCCCGAAGCGCCTTTCCCGCCCCGGTGAGACCGGATCCAAAAGGCAGGTCATAGTTGAGCCATCCCAGAAGGGAAGACATGCGCGCGGAAACGCATAACCGGAAAAGAACCGGGGCCTTCTCCCGCAAATCACAGTAAATCAGCCTTATGGCCCGGTCACTGAAGAGCTTTTCCGTACAAACCCGGCCGGTTCTCCTGTCCACATACTGGTGTATGCCCTCAGCCGCACAATGCATCGCAACCCGCCCCTGTCCCCTGCATAATCGATTTCCGGTCGTTTCCGGACTCAAATCCGCATGGGTCATAATTATCCTCCGCCGCCTGCTCGGCATTTTTACCGGCCGAATAACCCAGAAGGGAAACAAGCTTTATTATTTCCTCTATCCGCAAATCTCCGCCCAGAAATTTCCTTTCCATAAGATGCAGATACTCGGAAGGACCATGCTCCTGGGCGCCCATAACATTCCAGAGTTCTTCCCGATCCTCGAATTTCTTCAAGTCCTTCCACAAAAAGGAAAAACCCTCGGATGCGTATTTCTCCCGGAGATCGGTGCGGTAATATTTTTCAGCCGCGGTATTGAATTCCTCCCCGCTTAAGCGCATGGGCGAAGCCGCACCGCTTTTTCGGCATATTTCCGCGCATAGACGCCCGGAAGCGGTCCTCCACGGGTCCCGGATCATCCGCTTAAGTTCCTGCAGGACATCATTCATACCGTTTTTCTCCACCAGATCCGGGGCATCCCTTAAGATGCGCCGAACCAGAACCAGACGGAACTCCTGGTTGTATACCCGCCAATAGCCCTGGTATCTGCGGCTGGAGCGGATGGATGGGGTCTCCAGAATAAGCCTGTGCAGGAAACGATTGGTGCTTTTCTTGTGCACATAAAAAGTGGGAATGCCTATGGCGGTGGTGAAAAATATCTGTCGCCGCTCGCTTTCCACTGAAGGATGATCGGGAACATCCGCATGCCCTATTTCCCCCCGGGCCATATACTTAAAAGCCAGGGAGGTCAGAAGAGCCTGCAGCGCCGAGGCCTCCCTCATCCCCCGGGAAAGGGAGAAGAACTGACTGTAATACCTGCCCTCAAAGCCGCAAAACCCCATCTGCTTGAACTGCCGCAATTTATACAGCTGATAGGCGGACATGCGGCTGTGAAACACCCCCATGGTCTCCAGGTCCCTTATCAGGCGCTGATCATTTCCGGGACTCCCGTCCAGACCGGGGCTCCGGCGCGTGCTCATAAGAGCCACGAAATAATCTATGAGACGAAAATCCTGGATATAATCCCCTTTCAGGCGGAAGACCCGGCTTATCATTTTATCCAGTACTTCCGGACCGAACGGGGTCAGCCTGTGCCCAAGAAAATTAAGGCTGGCCTTTTTCTTCCATCGGCGCCAGATCATTCGCAGATGGGTGAAATCCAGCTCGTGCGGGAGGAATCCCAGGGCCAGCTCGGGGTGAAAATCCTTGAAATCCATGCGGTACGGAGAACCGCTATAAGTCCCCACGAACAGAGGCAGAAAGTGCTCGATTATCTTTATCGCCAAATCGCCCTGGTACTTTTCCTGTTTGGGACCGAAACCGGATGCCGGATCGCTCCGCATGTCATTTAGAACCCGGCTGCCCAGGCTTATATGGATTCCGTTGTTGGCCAGGCTGGTGTTGGAAGTATTGGGCAGGACAACCAGATTGCGGGTTATGATTCCGCATTCTTTGAGCTTGGGGATGATGTTCAACTGACTGCGGGAAAGGACCTCGTGACAAAGCCCCATGTAGGCCCGTTTTTCCTCTCCCCGGTCCCAGCCGGAAAGGCAGGGATTCATAAAAAGTTTGCGGTAGTAGGAATCGGAAATGACCGCGTTGAGCATCTTCTGGCGGACAGGGGAATGGGGCGCGCAGTAGACCACGACTTTCTGACCGGACTCCTCCAGGCCGAACCGCTTGTTGGCATAGGCCACCAGAAGCTGGCAGAACAAAAATCTCTGGGCCGTCTCCCTGGCCACTCCCTCTCCGGGTTTGTCCCCGCTGTTCAAGGTGGCCGGATAAAAGGAAACCACTTCCGGGGAAGTGTTGTCGTTCTGGAAGTTATCCATGAATCCGGCCAGAGCCCTCCGGACGTTACCGGGCACCTGCCCGGACCCGAGTATGTCGGCCAGGGACAATTTCAAAAGATAGCTGACCGGTACCCGAATCATTTCCGTGCCCTGTTTTTCATAAACAAAGTCCCGGAAGTCGGAACGCAAGGGACTGGAGGGGTCCTTTTTATCCTGTTTCAGATCATGGGTGAAAAGTGAATCCGCATACCTGGAAAGCAGCTCGCGGGGAAAAACAATCCAGCTGTTTTCCCATATCTGATTCGGGTTATCGCGCAGATACTCATCCAGGCCGTGCACAAGCCTATCCGAAGTATCTCCCCTGTCCGTGCGCCTGCGGATATTGGAATAAAAACGGGAGTTTTTTATGCTCCGGGGCAGATCCACATCCCCGGAGCCGCCCTCCACAACCACCTGGAATTCATTTTCCACCCCGGCCGTGCAGTCCCACCCTGAAAAGGGGAACTCCCGCAGCCCCGCATTCAGCCACTCAAAATCCCGGATAGCGGACAATTTTTCGCTCCTTTTTGTTTTTTCCCGAAGCTACTTTGGGATTATGACCAACAGATGACTTTTGAGTGAAATCCCGGAAACACGACCGCAAATGTAACACTCCGGAAACAAAGAAAAGAGAATACGGCAACTGCAAAACATTCCGCGGATATTCACGGAACCCGGTCAAAAAAAACGCGCAAAAAAGGAGAGAGGGCATGGACGAGCTGAGCGCGACCTCCCAGCTCGGATACCTGGCGGTATTCACAGGCACGGCCATGGAAGGGGAGACCGTTTTGCTTCTGGCCGCGGCCGCGGTGCACATGGGCTATTTGCAACTGATGCCGGTGATTGTGATCGGGTTTCTGGGCGCGGTATGCGGGGATCAGCTTTTTTTCTGGATGGGCAGGCTACAGGGCCGGGCGGTGCTCTCAAGATTCCCCCGGCTTGCCGAGAAAATATCCAAAGTCACCGGACTTATGAACAGACACAAGATAAAGCTTTTACTTGGCTACCGGCTTATGTTCGGGCTCAGGGGAGCGGTTGTTTTCGCCCTGGGCATGGGACGGCTACGGGGCAAAACATTCGCGGCCCTCAACCTGCTAATCTCGTTTATCTGGGTAGTAGCCTTGTCCATGGCCGGGACAAAGCTGGCCGGTATTCTGCATATTGTTTTCGGAGGGATCGGATAAATTTAGCGGACAATCAGGAACTGCCAGGGCGGTAAAGGCAGGGGGCGGTTTCCACCACAAAGAGCACTAAGGACACGAAGGCTATGCTTGCTGAACTGCGGAGTCGGGCCGTTGGTTGCGCCATCAGGGGTCCATGCGGAACTCGGAGCCCGGCCCCGCTCCAGTCCATCCGACGTAAAGTGTCCGACCCACGAACTGAACTTTAGCGGGATCAAGTCCAAAGAAACAATGGAATTCCGGGAACCGGAATACTTTTTAAATCCCGCGGAAACCCCATTAGGGAACTTACCGCCTTCCTACCTCTTCCACACAAGAGGTGCCATAAATCTCCGTCTGTGAATCAATTGGGCAATAAAACCGGCAAAGTTAAAATCAGCCTACTTTTGGCAGCGGCCCGGGTAAATGCCCTTGTATTTATCGCCGCCCAGGAGGCCCACAAAGCGGGTATTCGCCATGGAGTAGGACCATTTGCAACCCGCGTTGATGCGGGGCATGTCATACTTGTTGATGCACTTTTTCCGCGCCTCTTTATACCTTTTCATGCAGCCACCTTCAGCCGGGTCGTACTCGGCCCGCACCGAGACTTGGCCCAAAACTTCGCCGGTATCGCAGACAATGCAGTCCACCTTAATATCATCCATCTTTTCGCAGGTCTCCGCAGGCCCGCGTTCGGCGGCAAAGGCCGCACCAGTCAAGACTAGAACCGCCAGCCAGGCCGCAAGTAACGTTTTAAACGAATTCAAACCGGACTTCTTTTGGATAATCATGGCTCCTCCTTTTGTTGCTGATTTGCGAACAATATTTTCCTCCTTATCAAGACAAAGTATTCGTTCGCCAAAATCTTGGAAAGTTTTAACTCTTAAAATTTAGTCCGATAGTTATCCCCAAAAAATGCTTTAAAAAAGCATGTGGAACCGCGGAGGCG
>CAZTKE010000125.1:0-4877 GCA_964614055.1 uncultured Desulfovibrionales bacterium
GGGGCAGACCCGGAATACGGGCTCAGCTCTATGACGTTAAAAAGAAAACCCTGGTCAATGATTTCTGCACCCGGGGGGATGAAAATTCCTTTCACGTCCTGAACGCGGTTTCTCCGGCCCTGACCGCGTCCATGCCCTTTGCCGCTTATTGCTGCGACCGTATTGCCGAGATGATCTGATTTGTGTATCCCGGACTTCGGGAGTGACCAATGCAAAGGCCCCGGCCCGGAACCGGGGAGGAAAAGCAGGGGGACATTATGGGCTGTATTGACTACTCCGTTTTTGAGTTGCTCGAGGTCGGACCGGGTCCGTCCAGTTCGCATACCATCGGTCCCATGCGGGCCGGGTACGATTTTGTGTGCACCGCCTCCTCCCTTTCACCGCAGGTCTTAAAAAAAGCGGACAAGATCGGCATCCGTCTTCTGGGCTCACTGGGTGCCACCGGACGGGGGCACAAAACGGATAAGGCGGTCATGGCCGGGTTGCTCGGCTATCGTCCGCAAACCTGTCCTCCGGGTACTTTGGCCGGCATTTTGCCCCGGGGCGATGAGCGCTATCCTGTTCGTCTGGGAGATAAACAAATCCCGGTCTCCGGAGAGGACATCGCCTTTGAATGCCTGCACCGCGAACTCGCCTACAGCAATACACTTATCATCAGTCTCTTTGCCGGAAGTGAGCCGCTTTTTGAGCGCGAATATCATTCCGTGGGCGGGGGGTTTATCCATTGGCCGGGCAAACAGGAGGAAAAGCGAAATTCTCCGGTGCATTGCTACGCAAACGGGGCGGAGCTTAAACAGATCTTAAGGCGGAAGGATATCCCCCTGCATGAATTGATCCTTGAAAACGAGGAGGCGCTGAGCGGGGAGGGCAGGGAAGTAATTTTAAAGAAACTGGACGGCCTGCTCGAGGTAATGGAAAACTCGGTCAAACGCGGGCTGGCCGCGGAAGGACTGCTTCCCGGGCGTTTGAAGCTGTACCGCAAGGCCAAAGCCCTTTATGAGCGGGCCGCGAACATGGATAACCCGGCCGGGCGCTTTACCACTTCCCTTTGCGCCTACGCCTTTGCCGCTTCCGAGGAAAACGCCTCCGGACAGCCCATAGTCACCGCCCCCACCTGCGGTTCCGCCGGAGTGGTTCCTGCGGTATATCAGGCCATGAAGTATCACCTGGAATTCGATCACGAGGCCATCCGCCGCGGACTTTTGGCAGCGGCGGCGATAGGCATGATCGTCAAGCACAACGCCAGCATAGCCGGGGCGGACGTGGGATGTCAGGGCGAGGTCGGGGTGGCCTCGGCCATGGCCGCGGCCATGCTCACCTATGCGCAGAGCATGGATGCGGAGCAGACGGAAAACGCAGCCGAGAGCGCCCTGGAGCATCATCTGGGCCTTACCTGCGATCCGGTTGGCGGATATGTGCAGATCCCGTGCATCGAGCGCAACGCCATGGGCGCGGTCAAGGCCCATGCCGCATACCGCATAGCCACCACAGAGATGTCCCATTTCCACAAGGTGGAGCTGGACAGCGTGATCGAGGTCATGAACGAGACCGGACGGGATATGTCGCCCAAGTACCGGGAGACTTCCACCGGAGGCCTGGCCGCGCGCGTGAAGTGCGAATAGCCGCTTTTACGGATTTTTTGCTTCCCGGGCGGAGTGGAAAACATCCGGCAAATCGGTTGAAAGGCCCATATAATTTTCGAAGACCGCAAGACGGCTCAATGTCACAAAAAGATATTCCCCCGAATGCAATCAGGATTGTTTTCGATTCCGGCCTGGCCAAGCTTGTCCGCGGCGGCTGTCGGGAGGTTTCCTACCCCTTGAAGCGCCGGGCGAGCATAAAGGATATTGTGGAGTCCCTGGGCGTTCCCCACACCGAGATCGGGGAATTTAGGACCGGGGATTTAAGGCCCGGCTGGGAGCATATTCCCGCGGGCGGGGAGGATCTGCAGGCGCGGTCCATAACTCCGCCCTTTGACGTCACCCGCCCCTGTCCCCTCCGACCCAATCCCCTCCCGGATTTGAGATTCATCTGCGATGTGAACGTGGGCAAGCTGGCTGTTTTATTGCGCATGATCGGCGCGGATGCGTGGATGGAAAATGAATGGGACGACGCCTGTATTGCGGCCGCGGCCCAAAAGTTCGGCCGGGTTGTTCTGAGCAAGGATTCCGGACTCTTGAAGAGAAAACAGATCGAATTCGGCCGCCTTGTGCGCAGCGAAGATCCGGACCGGCAGCTAAAGGAAGTGGTGGACTTTTTCGGTATCCGGCCCGGACCTTTCTTTACCCGCTGTCTGCGCTGCAATACCCGGCTCGTCCCGGTGGAGAAATCACGGATCGAGCACCGCCTTTTGCCCAAGACCAGAAAGTATTTCCACGAATTCTTCCTTTGCCCCGGCTGCGGGCGCATCTACTGGTCCGGATCGCACATGGACAAGATGCGCGACAGGCTGCGGGCGGTCGGACTTAACCCGTCTTTTTGATACCGGCCGCGTTATCTCGGGTTTGACTATCCGGGGGTTGTTTGATCTATTAAAATCGAATGCCCGGCCGGTTTCGTTTATTCGCCCCATGCGCGGCCTTTTGTCCGGTCGATGTTTACCTGTTTTTCCTGGATATAAATATCTATAGGGGAGGGTGGAATGGGCCGTTTTACCAGACGCGAATTCTTGAAGTGGCAGGCGGGAGCGGCCCTTGCTCTGGCCGGACCGGCCGGGCTGGTGCTCCCGCGAAGGGTGTGGGCTTCCACGGACCCGGATCTGGCCGTAGTCAGCGGCAAGCCCGGGGCGGCGACCCGGGCCGCGGTTGAACTCATGGGAGGGATGGGCGCTTTTGTCTCTTCCGGGCAGAAAGTGGTGATCAAGCCGAATATGAGCTTTGACAACTCGCCGGAAATGGGCACCACCACTCACCCGGAGGTGATAAGCGCCTTGGCCGGCATGTGCCTCGAAGCCGGGGCGGCCGGCGTTTTGATAGTGGATCACCCCCTGCGAAGCATACGGCCCTGTTTGAAGAATTCCGGTATCAGCTCCGCGTGTGCTTCCCTGCAGGACTGTGAAGTGCGGGGCGTGGACGCATCAAAAGGGTTTGTCTCCACCGAGATCAAAAACGCGGAGCATTTCCAGGAGACGGAGGTCCTGCGCGAGGTGCTGGAAGCGGATGTGCTGATTGCCGCGCCCGTGGCCAAGCACCACGGCTCTACAGGAGTCAGCCTGTCCATGAAGGGAATGATGGGGCTTATCGCCAACCGGGGGGAACTGCACTGGCGTTATGAACTGCACACCGCGATAGCCGATCTGAGCCGTCTGCTTCGGGCGGATTTGACCGTGATCGATGTCACCCGGGCCCTGACCACCAACGGACCGAGCGGTCCGGGAAAGGTCAAGGAGCTGAACAAGGTGGTGGCCTCGCGGGATATGGTGGCCGCGGACGCCCTGGTTACCTCCATGGTTCCCTGGTACGGTCGGAACGTCCCGGCGGACAAGGTGGACCATATCCGGATCGCTCATGAATGGGGCCTGGGCCGGATGGATGTGGACAATCTTCTTGTTAGGCGCCTGGAGCTGTGATGCTCTTCCGGCGGGCGGTGCAGACCGGGTTCTGGCTTTTATTTGTGGCGGCAGTGGCCGTCAGTGTCCGGGACTGGGCCGGAATAAGCCCGCTTCCGGAATTCGTGCGCCTGGATCCGCTTTTGTGGCTGGGTGCTTTTCTGAGTTCCGGGGTCTTCCTACCCGGCGCGGCGCAGGCGGGTGTGGTGATTCTCAGCGCACTGGTTCTGGGCCGTTTTTTCTGCAGCCATATATGTCCCCTGGGTGCGAGCATGGATGCGTTGTCCGCTCTTTCCAAGACCCGGGTGCGGCGTCCGCCGCAGTCCTGGAGGCGGGGCAAGTATATCTTTCTCCTTGTCCTGGTCGTAGCCGCCCTGTGGGGGGAAAACCTGACCCACTGGGGATCTCCCCTTTCCCTGGCCACGCGGCTGTATACGCTTGTTCTATGGCCGTTTGTCCATTTTCTGCTTCTCCCTCTGGGGCTGGTTCCGGCGGGAATCTTTCCCTCTGAACCGGCGCGCGTGGATCACCTGGCCCCGCTGTTGCTGCTCCTGGGCGCGGCAGTGGGCAGTGCCTGGTTCGTGCCCCGATTTTGGTGCAGGTATCTGTGTCCCACCGGGGCCTTGCTCGGAATTATCGGCTTGCGCCCCTTGCTTTCCAGGAAGATCGGATCCGGGTGCACGGAATGCGGCAAATGCGGGCAAGTCTGTCCATCCGGGATAACTCCGTGGAAGGAAGGCTCCTCGGAGTGTCTGGTCTGCCGCAGATGCGAGGGGATTTGTCCGGAAGGGGCGCTTTTCTGGGCGGTGTCCAATGCGCCGGGGCAGAAGTTCTGGCCCAAGCGGCGTGAGTTCGTGGGAGCGGCGCTTTTGGGCACTGCCGCGGCCTGGCTCGCCTGGAGCGGTCTCTATTCCTATCGCGGCCCCCGGGACAAGGGCCAGCCCTATTCCGGAAACCTGGTCCGTCCGCCCGGCGCCCTGCCCGAGGGCCTTTTTCTGGGTCTTTGCGTTCGCTGCGGCGCGTGCATGCGGGTCTGTCCCACGAACATGCTCCAGCCGCAGGGAAGGGACGAGGGCGGACAGGGGATTTTCGCCCCGGTGGCCCGGGCCCGAAGGGGGCCGTGCCGCTATGAATGCGCCGCGTGCGGGGAGATATGTCCCACCGGAGCCATCCGCGATCTGCCTGTTTCCGAAAAGATGTGGGCCAGGATGGGTACGGCCGTGGTGCACCGGGACAGGTGCCTGGCCTGGGAATGGGGCCGGGCCTGCCTGGTCTGCGACGAGGCCTGCCCCTACGGAGCGATAGACATGCGCCGGGTGGAGGGGAAACC
>CAZTKE010000126.1:0-2628 GCA_964614055.1 uncultured Desulfovibrionales bacterium
TAATCAAATGATGAAAAAAGCAAAAGGCGTCTTAATTATTATCGGCGGCGATCTGTATCTTCCTTCCGAAGCCAACGGCACAGAGGAAATGAGCAACGGGGACATCCCGGAAATCGAATCCGCCATCATCACCCGTTTCTGCGAGTCGCTGCCCGGCCCCACACACCGCATCGAGATCATTCCCACCGCATCGGGGGTACCGGAAAAAGCCGGGAAACAATACATCAAGGCCTTTAAAAGCCTGGGCTTTGAAAATGTCGGGGTGCTGGACATTCGAACCCGGGAAGACGCGCTGCTGGAAGATACGGTTAAGCGGGCCGGGGAAGCCGAGGGGTTTTTATTTACCGGCGGAAACCAGCTGCGGCTGACCACGATTTTAGGGGGTACGGATTTTCTGGATGTGATTTATGAGCGCTATATCCAGGAGCCGGTGGTGATTGCCGGAACCAGTGCCGGGGCCATGGCCATGTCCGATACCATGATCTACGAGGGCAGCAGCCACGAAGCCCTGAGAAAGGGGGAGGTGAAACTGAGCAGCGGCTTCGGGTTCATCCAGAAAGTGATTATCGACACCCATTTTGTAAAGCGGGGACGGATCGGGCGGCTTTTCCAGGCGGTTGCCGCCAATCCGAACTCCCTGGGCATCGGGCTGGGCGAAGATACGGGACTGTTGATCCGGAAAGGTGATGTCCAGGAGGCTGTCGGCTCCGGCCTAATCATCGTGGTGGACGGTTCCGGCATCCGGCACACCAACATGGCTTCCATCAGCGAAGGAGAGCTTATTTCCATAGAAAATTTAAGCGTGCATGTTCTGGTGCCCGGAGATGTTTTTTATTTTTCCGAACGGAAACTGGTTCCGCATAGGACCGGGTGATTGATATTCCACAATAACGGAGCAAAGAAAATGAAGAAAAACGTATTTATCATCGGCCTGGACGATTTCAATCTGCAGATGCTGCAATCCCTCAAACATGCCGATGAATGCAACTTTATCGGCTTGCTAGATATTCACGCCTTGATCGACAGCGGCCGTTACCGGCTGGCCGACATGCTGGCGGAAGCCGAACAGGAGCTGCAAAGCTTTGACGGCCCCATTGACGCCATTGCCGGGTACACGGATTTCCCGGTGAGCACCATGACCCCGATTCTGTGCACCAAGTTCAATGTCCCCGGTCCAACGCTTGAAAGTGTTTTGAAATGTGAACACAAGTACTGGAGTCGGCTGGAGCAGCAGCAGGTCATCCCCGAGCACCTCCCCCGATTTTCTACATTCGATCCCTTTGCGGACAATGCCCTGGAAACAATCCCCCTTGATTTTCCCTTCTGGATCAAGCCGGTCAAGTCCACCGGCTCCCAGCTGGGATTCCGGATCAACAACAAAAAAACCTTTAAACGGGCTATTGGGATCCTGCGGGAGAAAATCGGGCTGTTCAAACCATTTGACTATCTGCTGGACAAGGTGGCCCTCCCGGAGGAAGTGGCCCGGGTGAACTCCTCCTTTTGCGTGGCCGAGCAGATTATATCCGGTCACCAGTGCACTTTGGAAGGCTATGTCCGAAACGGGGAGGTGCACACCTACGGTATTATCGATTCCATCCGGGAGCCCAACCGGACCACTTTTTCCCGTTATCAGTATCCCTCGGCCCTTCCCGGACGGGTGAGAACTAAAATGACGGAAATCACGGAAAAGGTCATGGCCCATATCGGCCTTGACTACTCCGCCTTCAACCTGGAGTTTTTTTGGAATGAAAAACTGGACAAAATCTGGTTTCTGGAGATCAATACCCGCGTCCCCCAGTCGCATTCCGATCTTTTCATGAAAGTGGACGGAGCATCCAATCACCAGATCATGCTGGACATGGCCCTAAACCGCGAGCCCACTTTCCCCAGGCGGCAGGGGAAATTCCGGGTTGCCGGAAAATTTTTTCTTCGCGAATACCAGGACAAACGGATCACCGGGATTCCCACCAGGGAAAACATCCTGGAGATAAATGAAAAAGTCCCGGACATGCTGATCGATATCCAGGGCAAAGTGGGAATGAAGCTTTCGGATATTCCGGAGCAGGACAGCTACAGCTACGCCTCGGCTTTTGTCTACCTGGGCGCGGACAGCCAGAAGGAGCTTCTGGACAAATACCGCGAGGTTCGGGAGATGCTCCGGTTTTCCTACGAGGATTTAACCATACCGGTGCCTTTGCCGCAAAAAGCGCGGCAGGTCGTGCCGGAAACCGATCCGCGGATAGTCGTCCAGGTCCTGAGTTCTCCCATGGAGCTGCCGGAAAGGGAAGATACACCGTTAACTGGCGGGATGCAGGATCTGCTCCGGCCGTGATGGATACATGCCGGTTGGGTGAAATTCTTAAAGCCTGGAAAAGCCCCCCTCGCGTACATTGCCGTTGTAGCTTGTCCAGTCGGCCTGCTCCCGGAGGTTCTGCAGCAGTTCCAAGGCGGCCTTTCATGGACACCACCGGCCGGGAAATACAGATCAGCATTCCGCTGCCTTATTTTTGATTTTTGTTCGGGGCGCATATGCGCCCCTTACTGCCATTTGCCCGGGGGGCCGAACATGGCCACACGGTCGGTTTCGCCCTGCCGGGCCAGGCCGCGGAACATTCCCCGGGTGGTAAA
>CAZTKE010000126.1:2728-4857 GCA_964614055.1 uncultured Desulfovibrionales bacterium
CACGGTCGGTTTCGCCCTGCCGGGCCAGGCCGCGGAACATTCCCCGGGTGGTAAAGGAGATGGCGGCCCGGCCGGCCGTGTCCACGGCAATGAGCCCGCCTTTGCCGCCAAGCGTTCGGATGTTGTCCAGGACCGCCGCGGCGGCGGCTTCCAGGGAAAACCCGCCGAACTCCACCAGGGCGGCGATCCGTTTGGCCGCGGCCCGGCGCAGGAAAAATTCTCCTTCGCCCGTGCAGCTGACAGCGCAGGAAGCGTTGTCTGCGTAAACGCCCGCCCCGATAATCGGGGAATCCCCCACGCGGCCGTACTGCTTGCGGGTAATTCCTCCCGTGGAAGAGGCCGTGGACAGGTCCCCCGCACTGTCCAGACACACCGCGCCCACCGTTCCGAACTGTTCTCCGGCCTGTTTTTGGCCTTCCAGGAACTCTTCCCGGCGCCTGGCGGTTTGGAAGTATTCCGGATCCGCCTTTTCCAGACCGCAGCTTTGGGCAAAACGCTCCGCACCCACGCCGATTAGCAGGACATGGGAAGATTTCTCCAGCACAAGGGCCGCGGCACGCACCGGATTTTTGATCGCGGCGACTCCGGCCACGGCCCCGGCTGCAAGATCCTTGCCGCTCATAACGGATGCATCCATCTCGATTGTCCCCTCATGGGTAAACACGGACCCGCGTCCGGCGTTGAACAGAGGGCAGTCTTCCAGGACTTGGACTGCGGCGCAGACAGCATCCAACCCCCGGCCGCCGCCGTCCAAAACCGCCCGTCCCGCAACGAGGCTTTTCCTTAGAAAGGCCAAATGCTCCTGCTCGGCTTCGGGGCCGTAATATTTGCGGGTTATGCCTTCACAGCCGGCATGGATCAAAAGGGTGTATTTAACGGCCACGGGATTTTCCTACATTTTTGGGGATCAGGCTATACATGATCCCTGGGGATTTCGTATTTCCAGTTGCGGGAAAATACGCGCTCGTCTTTTTCCCAGGCATCGAGTTCGGCATGCACAAGAAAATGGCTTTCGGTCGAGGTCAGCACGGTGCGGGTGGTGGTCCGTGCGGACCAGTCTCCGCGGGTGAAGCTGCGCTCCCAGATTGTTTCCCCCCGCACCGAATCAAAGTCATCGCCTTGGCAAGAGTACCATTCCCGGGTTTTGCTGCCCACTGTCCAGTCTATGTCCTCCAAACGGAACACGCCTTCGTCCTTTATTACTTCCAGGGTGGACAGGTCCTCGCCGAGATCGCGAAGCACCCGCCATTTGAGATGCTTGGGCGCCAGGCGGCTCATGGCCGGCGGAGAAGCGCCCTCGGGTTCGCCAAACAGGCGAAGTTCCTTGTCGCTTCCTTTCGGATTACGTACGGGGAGCGTCATGCGGCTTGCCCCGGTATGGATGGTCAGCCGCGCCGGTTGCGGCGGCGGCCAGGCCAGGGGCCAGTAGGAAGTGGACAGGGAAAGGCGCAGGCGGTTGCCGGCCGGGAAATGTTGGGCGATATGGTTTAGGGGAAAAGAGACCGTATACGTCCGGCCCGGCTCCAGATGTTTCGGTTGGTCGTGCCCGTTTCGGTGGCAGAGGTTGAGCATCCCGTAGGTGATGCGGGTGGCCTTGTCATCCGGAGCCACGTCCGAGAGCCGGGCGGCGACCATGGCCACGGGACGATTGGCGGAAATCTTGAGGTGCAGAACCGGATCCCCCAGGATTTCCAGGGGCTCTTCAAGCGGCCGGGTTTCAAATACCAGGGAGCCGCCGTCTTCCTCGCGCTGGTCGTGGGGAAGATCCGGAGGTGCGGCATAGGAACACCATTTGCCGGCATATAATCCCACGCTCAGGGGAGACTGGATAGTCAGGGCCGTGGCTTCCTGCGAATCAGCTTCCGGCGCTTTTCCCAAAAGCAGGTGTGCTCCGTCCAGATAGAGACGTCTTTTGGATATGCGTTCAGAAGGCCAGGACTCTTCGGCCACCCAGCGCCCGGGGCGTTTCCTGTAGCGGGTGGAGGGGGGCACGCTGTCCTGCATCCATACCCGGAGCATGGGCTCTTGCATGATCTCCGTATCCTCGCCTTTCAGCCAGGTGTCCCACCAGCGAAGCGACTCCTGGAGGAAGCCGATGGCCGGACCGGGTACACCGAAATGGGGATATT
>CAZTKE010000127.1:0-4856 GCA_964614055.1 uncultured Desulfovibrionales bacterium
CCGTACAAAGGGCAAGGCGGTTTCAAAATGCATAGCGATTTTTCCATGACTGAAACCGAACTGCTGCAAAATGGATAAGTTCATTATCGATGATACCCATACAAGGTAGCACGATAAAATTTATATATCGTAGCTAACAACACCAAACAATAACAGAGGTAGCAACATGAAGATTAAAATTTATCTCGAACCGAGCAATGAAGGAGGATATACTGTAATTGTGCCCTCATTGCCCGGGTGTATATCCGAGGGTGAAACCAAAGAGGAAGCCATTAAAAATATTAAAGAGGCAATCGAGCTTTACTTAGAACCTATGGAGGATGACATTTTAGCCATTCCTAATGCCGAAGAGTTTGAACTGGCAATATGAATAAGATCCCGAGCCTGAACTATGACAAGGTAATCAAGGTATTACAGCGTGATGGATGGGTGATAGTTCGCCAACGAGGGTCGCATATCCGACTACAAAAGCATATGGAAAAGGAAACCCTTAAACTAACCGTGCCTGCTCATAAGCCGATTAAACGCTCAACGTTATCTCATATCCTGAAACAAGCTCGAATAACTGCAGACGACTTTCTCAAAAAATTATGATCCCGCTAACCCAAGCGCTGCAGCGGCAGGAGAGCTGGGTCGATATGCCGCACCCGGCCTATCTCAGGGGACTGTCCTAAGCCCTATCTTTATATCAGCGAAAATCAGCGCGATCCGCGGTTAAAGTCTTTCTTTCCCCGGCCTTCAGCGTATTTCGTGGACAAACCTCTTTTCCAAAGAATCATAAACATACCGCCCTCAAACTCTGCGCTCCGGGACCTTAATGACGGAAGGTGGAAATTCCGAACAACTTGGACCAGCCCCCGGGATACGGGCTACCCACCATCCCTTGCCCCGCGCTCATTTTGCTCCAACCTCGCCTTTTCCAGGCCTTCCGGCCAATCCAAAAACCGGGCACGGCTCGGTAAAAAAGACCTTTTGCATGTAACCGTGATTTCCCCCAAAACAACAAAAGTTTTTATTCACTTTCGCTAAAAAAGCACATGCCCAATTTCACCCCTTTGAGATTTGCTTTAAAAAAGCGCTTGCCTCTAATTGCTGAAATAGCCATAAAAAAATCAGGGTATGCCCAAACAATATTTTTAAGAATTTGCCCCCGGACCGTAATTTGGACAATAAACACTTATGACAAAGGCGGGATAAATGACGGAAAGAAAAAAGGAACGCCTGCGCCGGTTGTACAACCTCGCCCAAATGATCGAGGAGGGAGACAAGGCCTCACCCGGGGAGTTGATCCGCAGTCTTGATATCAGCAAGAGCCAGCTGCATCGGGACCTGAACGAACTCAAGCACCTGGGCTTTGCCACCAGATTCGACAGGAAAAACAACCGCTATCTACTAAACGCCCATCCCCGGGAAATCGGCCGCACCCTGACCGTCAGCGAACAGCTGGCCCTGGTCATGAGCCTGGTCCAGCTGGGGGAAATAAGGGATTCCTATCTTTTGCGCCAGTCCCGAAAAGCCGCCCTGAAGATCCTCAACAATTCCGGCACCGGCCGGCCGCAATTTCTGGAAAAGGCCCTGCGTCTGCCCAAAGTGATCGACGGATACGGATGCCGCCCCAATATCCTGAAAAAGATCTACAATGCGCTGCAAAAAAAACAGCGCATAATCATTACTTACAACAAACCGGGGCACTCCCCACAGAATTATGAAGTGAATCCGTATCAGATATTCATGTACAAGGGGCATCCCTATCTGGACGCCTTTGCCTGGAACCGCAAGGAAATACGCTGCTTCAAGCTCTGCCGGGTAAACGAGGTCCGCTTCACCGGGCTTACATTCACCGACTACCGCGACTACGACTTCAGCGTGCAGCACCAGGACTGCTTCGGGATATACACGGGCAAGGACCCCCAGGATGTCCGGGTCCGGTTTTCACCTGCGGCCGCCCCGTATATCCGCGAGGAATTTCTGCATCACACCCAGAGCATCACCGATAATGGTGACGGTTCCATAGACTACTCGGTCCGGGTTTCCGAGCCCAGGGAAGTTTTGTGGTGGGCGCTTTCCTGGGGCGAGGAGGGCGAGGTCCTGGAGCCTTCCTGGCTCCGGGAGCATGCCCGGGAAAAGATCCAAAAAATGCTGGAAAAATACCTTGAGGGACACACATGATATATATGCAAACCCCGTGTGAACCTATAACATTTCAAGAAGCAGCGGACGGGAAAGCAGAAAAAATCCAGATAATCGGGGAAGATTTTGCCTTCGCGATCAAGTCCGGCCCCGGCGGAGCGCAAATCATCCCCTCCGTACCGGAAAACCCGGAGGAAAATCCGGAACTGATAAAAAGAATCCGGCTCTGCGAACTGGATTGTGACCTGGAAGTCAGGATATTCAACATGAATAACGGCAGTGCGTTTGAATTGAACCCGGAGGCCATCACCAGAATAGGCAATCTGGCCGCCTATGTGCACAAGGGTGCCTGGCATCTGGCCGCACTGCACATGGTGGACTGCAAATGCACCCGCTGCCCCCGCCTGCAAAAGATCTTCCGCAAAATCGTACCCGGATCAACCCGCGCGGTATTCTGGGCCGCTTCAATGCTCAATTCCGATGACGTCCGGAAAAAAGGACACGTTCTGGACCGGCTCTGCTTCGGCTCGGAGTGCACAGAAGACCGGAGGCAAAAAGCCGGGGAAATCATTCGCGGGGCAAGGAGTTTTTACACCTCCATATACGGCAATCTTCCCATCCCCACCCGAAAGCCGAACCTGGACAAAAAAAGCGGACAGGCGGTGCCCGAGCCGGGCCGAAAGATTTTTTTGGCCCCGGACATGTACAAAAATCCGGGGAAGATAGCTGTCTTTACCCGCAGGGGAAAGCTGGGCGAGCTGCCCAAAGCGCTCACTCGGGAGCTCGCTCCCATGATCGAGAGAGGAGTGCGATACACGGGGGAAATCGCCCGCATTATGGGCTCCTGGAGAAACGAGGAGGACCGCTTGGCTCTGGAGATAAGCAGGGCATAACCGCAACCCAACATGCCCGGCAAAGCTTGAGTGCGGAAAATAATTTCCCGCAGCCAAGAACATACTCCCTTTTACCCCTTGGCGATCCCAGCCGGTCAGTAACGCCCTACTAATCCGGGCTCCCCTCACTCGCCACCCTTGTCCCGGATCAAAGTCCGGGATAGGCGAATAAGACTGAACTCCAGCGGCTAGCCGCCACCCTCGCTTAGACCCGGCACTCAAATTTTAGATTTGAGTGCCGGGTGACGGGAGGGGAAAAACCGCACGCTAAAAAAAAAACAGGCCGAGTAATGCGGCTTAGCCACACCGCGTCACCCCAGACACCGATCCGGGGCCAGAGTGCAACAAAGAAATTAACCCCCGGCTGAATCCTGCAAGGTTCCGATTTTAATTAAAACTTAACACGTAACAACCTAAAACGCCTGCAAAAAGATATACTTTTGCAGGCGATCCTATCAGCGTAAATCAGCGCGATCAGCGGTTAAGATTCTTCTTTTCCTATCTTTTCCATGCCTTCAGTGGACATCTCTCTTATCCGGAAAGGCTTTAAAATATATTTAGGAGGTATTGGCAAGAAAAGTGAATTTCACAAAAATGTGGTTGTCAAATTCTGCTGTTCTCCTTAATATTTACAAAAGTAACCAGTTCAGTTTCTGAATTTTGAAAAGCATAAGGGGAGTAAATCATGGCCCAAGATTTTTATGTAATAATTGAAAAAGACGAAGACAACTACTTTGTAGGGGAAGTGCCAAATCTTAAAGGCTGCTATTCTCAAGGCAGGACAATCGAGGAGCTGATGCAAAATATGCGCGAGGTTATCGAACTATGCCTTGAAGACGAAACCGAAATTCCAAATGAATTTATAGGGGTTCAGAAAGTGAGCATTGAAAATGAACCTGCCAATGCTTAAGGTGGATGAAGTAATCAGATCTCTGCAACGGCACGGTTTCGTTGTGGTTCGTCAAAAGGGAAGCCATGCCCGGCTTCGCCACAATGACGGGAGAGTAACCTCAATACCTAACCATCCGGGTCAGGACATTGGTAAAGGCCTGCTTAAAAAAATCCTAAGAGATACCGATTTGACAATGGATGAACTTTTAGCAAAGCGAAAATAACTCCTAATCAGCAAAAAACAGTGCGATCAGCGGTTAAGATTCTTCTTTTCCGAGGACCTGTCTCCCACGACCAACTCGTGGCGGACATCAAAATCCGGAACCCGCTCGATTAAATATTAACCTGCCCCTCATTCTCATTCCAGGGACGTATAGCCTGCAAGGTTTCCCTGAGCTCATCCTCGGCCCGTTCAGTATCCAAAGCGGCTTGGGCCCGCAGCCAATATCCCTTGGATAATCCAAAGAAGCGGCAAAGGCGCAGATCCGTGTCCGCTGTAATGGCCCTCTTACCGGACATTATCGCACATATCCGCTGCGGCGGCACACCAATTTCCTTGGCCAAACGATACTGGGAAATGCCCATTGGCTCCAGGAACTCGTCCCGTAGGAGCTCCCCCGGAGTAATCGGTTCGATATTTCGCATGGCTTCCTCCTCAGTGATAGTCAACTATTTGCACGTCCTCGGCACCCCGCGCCGTCCAGTAAAAACATACGCGGTACTGATCGTTTATGCGGATACTGAATTGTCCGTCGCGCCTCCCCTTCAAGGTCTTCAGCCGGTTTCCGGGGGGAACCCGGAGATCATCAAGACGTTCCGCGATTTGAAGCTGGCGCAGCTTGCGCAGGGCAATTCGTTCAATACCTCTAAAACGTCCTACTCGCCGACCCTCGAACAAATCCCTCGTCTGTTTGCACTTAAAGGAGGCAATCATGCTTTATT
>CAZTKE010000128.1:0-4768 GCA_964614055.1 uncultured Desulfovibrionales bacterium
CCACTCCTTTCTTCGGGCAACCCGACCATCCCGGCACCCTTTTTGCTATTCTCTCCTAAATCAGGAGGAACCATGAAAGCAGTACTGCTCGCGGCCGGGGTAGGCAGCCGCCTGGGCCGGCCTTTTCCCAAATCCCTGGTAAAGCTTCCCGACGGAGAGCGCATTCTGGGCCGCCAGATACGAACGCTCCGTGAACTCGGTATTGAAGAGATATATGTAGTGGTCGGATTCAAAATGAGCCTCATCATGGAAGAATTCCCGAATGTATTTTTTCGCTACAATCCCTTCTATTACATAACCAATACCTCCAAAAGCCTGCTGTGCGCGCTTAAGGATCTGGACGACGAGATCATCTGGCTGAACGGGGACGTAATCGCCGACCCGGAAGTGCTTTCCCTGGTATTGGAAAACAAGGGCAATGTTGCCGCCGTGGACCGTAAAAAATGCGGCCCGGAAGAAGTAAAATATACCGCGGACAAAGACGGCTTTATCCAAGCGATCTCCAAAACGGTCCATCCCGCTCACGGGGAGGCGGTGGGAATAAACAAGATCTCCCGGGAGGATCTTCCCATGTTTGTCTCCTGTCTCCAGGACTGCGCGGACGAGGATTTTTTTGAAAAGGCCATGGAAAAAATGATCGAGCGCAAAGGCCGCTTCCGGGCGCAGGATATCTCCGAGCACAGGTGCATTGAAGTGGATTTCGAGGACGACCTGCGCCAGGCCCTGGACATGTTCAGCGGATAAAAATGCGGCCTTCTTCAAACAAATACCCCCGAACAGGCTAAAATGTCGCGCATCCTGTTTTACGTTGCCCGGGACATGCAGCTCCCTTTTCTGGAACCCGTCCATGATATCCTGGTCCGGGAAAAAGGGGTCGAGACCGTTTTCTCCGCTCCCGAGTATCATCCTTCCGTGGAAATAGGTCCCGGATGGGGACTGAGCCCGGAGCAGATAAAAAGGCTTGAACAAAAAAGCACCTTTATTCCGGATGCCTCCAAAGTGAACGCGGATGTGGCGGTTGTTGCGGACAATTCCCATTACCGCCTGCACCGCGCGCACCGGGTGGTGAACATCGGGCACGGGCTCATCTGCAAGGGATTTTACTATACGGATGACCCGGTGGTTCGAAAGGAAAACCTTTCCAGCCTTATTTGCGTGCCCGGGCCCTGGCACGAAAAAAGACTCTCCCGCCAGGTTTTCACTCCCATTGAAGTAACCGGATTCATAAAGTCCGATCTGCTTTGCGGCCCCTCGGCCTGCAGCAAAAAAGATTTTTGCAGGGAAAAAAGCATTCCTCCTTCGAGCAGGATCGTGCTCTTTGCTCCCACCTTCAACCGGGAGCTTAACTGCCTCTCCCGTCTGGGGACAAAGATACAGGAGGTTGCGGACGAAAAAACCACCCTGCTTGTAAAGCTGCACAACATGACCGACTACAAATGGAAGGACTATTTTAAAAAGCTGGCTGCCTGCAACAAAAACATACTTTATCTGCGGGACGGGGACTATTCCGGGATGATGCATGCGGCAGACGTTATGATAAGCGATGTATCCTCCATTTATATCGAGTTCATGCTCCTGGATAAGCCGGTCATTTTGGCTCCCCACCCGGAAAATGAAGACTACTTCAAATACGACCCCACGGACATAGAATATACCGCCCGGGAAGGGGCGTATGTCCTCAAAAAGGACCAGGATCTTTTGCCGGCCGTGAACCACGTCCTGAAAAACCCGGAAGAAAAAAGCGAAATCAGAAAAAAATACCGGGACGAACTCGACTTCGGCAGGGACGGGAAAAGCGCGTCCAGGATCGCCCGGGCCGTTAAAAAAGCCCTTTGCGACTCGCCTAAATTGTCCCAGCCCGCGCCGCCGGTGAGCCTCATACTGGACGGAACCGGCTCCGGACCGGAAGAAATATGCAAAAGCCTCCGGGAGCTGGAGGAAAAAAACGATTGCCCGGAAATACGAACTTTTTTGCTTACAGATGACCGGAACAGGCATTTTGTAAATCCGCATAAAAAAGTCGAAACCGTTTGCCTAAACCACCACCCGCAGGAAAAATTTTTAAACGTGCTGGGGAAATGCACAAGCAAATATATAGTCTGCCTTAAATGCGGTTATTTCCTGCCCCGGGGCTGGATAAAACACTTCTGGCTGGATGCGCTGTGGAACGAGGATGCCCAGGTGGTCAGAGCCATGTCCGATCCGGAGCTTGTGGAAGAATACTTTGCCATGCTCTATCCCGGGCTCAGGGCGCAAGATTTTGATATCCACACCATCCAGAGGATGATCCTGGTGGCGGCGGTGGGACAGTCCGCTCCCAACAGCGAGATAGACTCCGCCGCCCTGATTGCCCCCAAGGAAGTGCTCTCTGCTGCGTGCACGCCGCAAATGCAATGCCCTTCCACTGCAAAGGGGCGGGCATTTAGGCTGGTAAACCAAAATCTGCGGGACAAGAAATCCGTTCTGGCCCTGGACATTTACCTGCACCACATGCAGTCTCCGATTACCATGACTCAAAAAATTCTGGAAAGGGTCAAGGAGCTGTTCGCCCGTGGGGAACATGCGCAGGCAAAAGCCCTTTTGGATAAAATCGATCGGGCACAGGCCGGGGAAACAAAATAAACAAAAAATTTTTATGTCAAAAATACCGCGTATCTTATTCTATGTGGAAAGGAGTCTTCATCTCCCCTATCTGCGGCCGATACAGACCTATCTGGACCGAAACGGCCTGGCCGAGACCGCATACAGCGCTCCCCCGTATTTCCCGGGCGACGATATCCTTCCCGGATGGGGACTTACCGCGGATATTATCCGGGAGCTGCAGACAATCAGCCGTTTCTACCCCCAGCCTACGGATTTTGATCCGGATGTAACCATCGTGGCCGATGCCTGCCATTCAATAATCCCCGAGTTGCGGCAGGTGATAAATGTCGGGCATGGCATGATCTGCAAAGGTGCCTTTTACACCAAGCATCCCGGGGTAAGACGGGAAAACCTCTCCGAACTCATTTTGGTCCCCGGTCCGTGGCACAAAGAAAGACTGGAAGAAAACGTGGTCATCCCCATAGTTACCACCGGGTTCATAAAAGGGGATCAACTGTTCGGCCCACAGGCGATGGGCAGAAAAAGATTCTGCCGCCAAAACTCAATCGACCCGGAAAAAAAAATCGTGCTTTTCGCTCCCACCTACAACCCGGAGCTTAGCTCCATCCCCTGCGTGCAAGAAAGAATCGCGGAAATAGCGGATGAGAACACCGTACTGCTCATAAAGCTGCACAATCTAACGGACGAGTCCTGGAAAGACATGTACGCGGGCCTGGCGGAAAGATATAAAAACATCCATTACCTAAGCGATGCCGACTATTCCGGGATGATGCATGCGGCGGACCTCATCATATCCGACGTCTCCTCCATCTTTATTGAATTCATCCTTATGGATAAACCGGCCGTGCTTGTACAAAACCCCCGGATAGAAGAATTTGCCTCCTACCGCCCGGACGATATAGAATACCTGACCCGGGATTGCGCCACTGTAGTCGATTCAGCAGATGAACTCTTAAAGGCTGTACCCAGGGAACTGGAAAACCCCGGAAGACTGGCCGGGGTTAGGCAAAAATACGCCGGTCTGCTTGACAACAAAAGAGACGGGCAAAGCGCCGAACGGGCGGGCCGGGCCATACTTGACTGGTACAGGGGGGAGATAAAATACGAGCCGCCCAAAACCGCAATCGTTTTAATCCCCGAGGAAAACACAGACCCAAAAAGCCTGCGCAGTGACCTGGACGAGCTCAAAAACAAGCTGGGGGATGTGGATTACGAGGTCCTTATCTGGAATGAGCCCCTGGACCTGGCAACCGAGGGGACTCCCGGCACTGAATGGTTCTCCGAATTCGGGGAGCTCAAGGAGAAAATAAATCCCGCCTGCGAATTCATCCTGTTTGTCCGAGGGGGACAAAAATACCCCCGAAACAGCCTGAAATGGCTGCACAGCCATTTTTTGTGGAATCCAAAAACCGGTGCGGTAAAAGCGGTCACACAAAGGGAAAACGCCGACGCCATCCTGGAAAAAATGGAATTCGATCCGAGCCGGTTTAACAATCCGGCAATCGTCAGCTGGGCCCTGCTTGTCACCGGCATGGGCCAGTCCGTATCCGGAAGACCCTTTTTTTCCTCCTGTGTCTTGTGCTCCGGGCACATATTGGAAAAGCTCCTGGAGAAACCGCACCCCCCGGTCAAAAGCAATATCTTCCCCGTATTGGATATGACTGTTTTAAGAAGCGGGTACAATATCCTTTTGGCTGCGGACTGTTATGTATGGGAAAAACAGGACCAGGCAAGCGATGGGGAGAAATGCGGGCAAACCGAAGGTGGGGGACTAGGGGCGCATGGCCCGATATAGCCGCATCAGGCGGGCGTCATTTTGCTTTTGGGCCCAATTCCGGATCGCTTTTATGCGCTTTAGATACTCCCTGCTGCCGGCATAACCCTCCATTTTGCGCAATTCCCGCCGGCAAAAAGAGGCTGTCTCTTCTCTCCCCAGCTGCCGGGCAACCTTTAAAAGTCTCCCGTAAACCGGTTTAAGGGGAAAATACAGGGATTGCCTGGACAATATATAAAATACCTCTTCCGGATCCCTTTTGTATATCTCCCGGGCCAGAGCATACCCTTTTTCCCAGTAGGGATATCTGTCCAGGCAATTCAAAAGCTCCCCGGGCTTAGCTGTTTCGCCCCAATTCTCCAATTCCCGGCTTTTATCCCCGGGCAGACG
>CAZTKE010000129.1:0-1818 GCA_964614055.1 uncultured Desulfovibrionales bacterium
ACTGGCTGAAACACAAAGTGGATCAGGGAGCGGATCTGCTGCATACCCAATTTTTCTTTGATAACCGGCAATATTTTGATTTCGTGGAAAGGCTGAGAGGCATGGGCATCGAGTGTCCGGTCATTCCCGGAGTTTTGCCTATATTCAGCTTTAACTCCCTGCGGTACATTCTGTCCGTCTCCGGAACCATGATACCCGGTTCCCTGTTTTTGAAAATCGAAAAGATCATGCAGGACGAGGGACCCGATGGGGTGCTCAGATTCGGGATCGACTTTGCTTCCAGGCAAATCAACGACCTTTTGGAGAAAGGAGCCCCGGGGGTCCATTTATACACACTAAATCGTGCCCAGCCTTCCCTTGATATCATCAACAACTGTCCATTCTGAATAACTCACAGGTCAAATAACCGGGCCCGGGGTCCGGATGTTCCGGCAAGGAACGATTTTAAAAACCATGTCCCCTGAAAATATATAAAACAAGGGGTAAAAGGAGGATTTGCATTATGATTATGAACAACGGCAAATATGTTTTCACGTCCGAATCAGTGACCGAAGGTCATCCGGACAAGGTGGCGGACGCCATCTCCGATGCCGTCCTGGACTGCATCCTGGACCAAGACCCCAATGCCAAGGTTGCCTGCGAGACACTGGTTACCACCGGCCTGGCCTTTATCGGGGGAGAAATCGGCACGGAGGCTTTCGCGGACATGCAGGACATTGCCCGGAACACCATTAAGGACATCGGATACGATCACTCCGATATGGGATTCGACTGGGAAACCTGCTCGGTCATTTCCAGCATAGACAAACAGTCCCCGGACATCGCCCAGGGCGTTAACCGGAAAAAGCCCGAGGAACAGGGCGCCGGAGACCAGGGGATGATGTTCGGCTTCGCCTGCAACGAAACGGACAAGCTCATGCCCGCCCCAGTTTACTGGGCGCACAAGCTGAGCCGCAGACTGACCTATGTGCGCAAAAACGGCATCCTTGATTTCCTGCGTCCGGACGGAAAAACGCAGGTGGCTGTAAAATATGAAGGGAACAAGCCGGTAGGCATTGAAAATATCGTCATTTCTTCCCAGCACAGCGACAAAATCTCCTACTCCGACCTCCAGGAGGCAATCCGGGAGGAAGTAGTCAACAGAACAATTCCCGAAGATTACCTGGACAAGAAAAGCACTATCTACATCAATCCCACGGGACGGTTTGTTGTCGGCGGTCCCATGGGTGACTGCGGCCTTACCGGACGCAAGATCATTCAGGACACCTACGGCGGCCAGGGAGCGCACGGCGGCGGGGCATTCTCCGGAAAAGACCCGTCCAAGGTGGACCGTTCCGGCGCATACATGGCCAGATACATAGCCAAGAATGTTGTTGCCGCCGGCCTGGCCGACACCTGCGAAGTGCAGATCGCCTATGCCATCGGTGTGGCCGATCCGGTTTCAGTCGTTGTTTCTTCCCGGGGAACCGGTGAAGTTGACGACGAGACCCTGACCAAGGCGGTTCGGGAAGTATTCGACTTGCGCCCCTATTACGTGGTCAAGAGGCTCAATCTGCTTCGGCCCATTTACAGGCAGACCACCAACTACGGACATTTCGGTCGCGAACATCCGGAATTCAACTGGGAAAAAACCGACGCGGTGGAAGACTTAAGAACCGCCTGCAAAGTATAACCAACAAACAGGAAATTATCATGGATATAATCGTATCAGGTTCGCTCGCTTTGGACAGGATTATGGATTTCCCGGGCAAATTCTCGGATCACATTCTCCCGGACAAGATCCACATGCTCAATGTCTGCTTCATGGTCAACGGCATG
>CAZTKE010000129.1:1918-4763 GCA_964614055.1 uncultured Desulfovibrionales bacterium
CTTGGGGAAAAAGGAGGGAAAATAATCAACAAAACCGGAGAATACCCTGTGCCCGCGGTAAAAGTCGACAATGCACCCGACCCAACAGGGGCCGGGGATGCGTTCCGGGCCGGTGTCCTAAAAGGGCTTACTCAAGACATGCCCCTGGAGGAGGCAGCCAGACTGGGAGCAGTCTGCGCCAGCTTCTGCGTGGAGAAACACGGCACGCAGGCCCACTCCTTCACTCCGGACGAGGTGGGAAAGCGGCTGCAGGGAATCAGCTAATCTTTAATTTTACCTAAGGAGGTAAACATGCCGGTTGAACATCAAGAAAAACAAGATTTTGGGAAGGATCCGATCAAGGTCAGAGAATCCGGGCATTACCAGGATGAATACGTCAAACCCTTTGTGGAAAAATGGGACGAACTCATCGACTGGGAGTCCAGGGCCAAAAACGAAGGCGACTTCTACATCCGGGAACTTAAAAAACGCGGAGCCAAAAGGGTTTTGGACGTGGCCACCGGAACCGGATTCCATTCGGTTCGCCTTTTAAAGGCCGGTTTCGAGGTGGTCAGCGCGGACGGCAACCCGGAAATGCTCACCCAGGCCTTTTACAACGCCCGGGATCACGGGGTTATGCTGCGCACCGTCCAGGCCGACTGGAGGATACTGAACAGGGATATCCACAGTGAATTCGACGCGGTCATTTGCCTGGGCAATTCCTTTACCCACCTGTTCGAGGAAAGGGACCGCAGAAAGGCCCTGGCTGAATTCTACGCCACTCTGCGCCATGACGGGATATTGATCCTGGATCAGCGCAATTACGACTCCATGCTGGACCACGGTTTCACCTGCAAGCACAAATACTATTACTGCGGTGACGCCGTTTCCGCCGAACCGGAACATATTGATGAAGGCCTGGCCCGCTTCAAATACGTATTCCACAACGACAACTCCGAGTATTACTTAAACATGTTCCCCCTGCGCAAAAAATACCTGCAGGACCTTATGTACGGAGTGGGATTTCAGTCCATTGAGACTTTCGGCGACTTCAAGGAGACCTACAAAGAGGATAACCCCGACTATTTTATCCACGTCGCGGAAAAGGAATACTTAACGAGCAAGGGAGAGGAGGACATATAAACATGCAGACATACACTGAACCGGTGCAGACCGCACGCAATTATTACAACAGTCAGGACGCGGACACCTTTTACTACAAAGTCTGGGGCGGAGAGGACATCCATATCGGCCTATACGATACGCCCAAGTCCCCCATATTCGACGCCAGCAGAAAGACGGTGGCCGCCATGGCCGACAGCGCGGAAAACCTGAATTCCGAGTCCAAGGTACTGGATATCGGATCCGGTTACGGCGGTGCGGCCAGATACCTGGCCAAGAGATTCGGCTGCCGGGTATGCTGCCTGAACTTGAGTGAAAAGGAAAACGAAAGAAACCGGGAAAAGAACAAGGACCAGGGTGTGGACCATCTGATAGAGGTGGTTGACGGCAGCTTTGAGGAGATCCCTTATCCGGATGGGGAATTCGATCTGGTCTGGTCCCAGGACGCCATCCTGCACAGCGGCGACCGGGAAGCGGTAATCCGGGAAGCGTCCCGCGTGCTTAAAAACGACGGGGAGTTTGTGTTCACCGACCCCATGCAGACCGACCATTGCGACTGCAGCAAGCTGCAGCCCATATATGATCGCATCCACCTGGAAAGCATGGGCTCTCCCGGATTCTACAGGGAGGCCTGCAAAAAATACGGGCTAAAGGAAAAAGGGTTCCAAGAACACACGAAACACATGATCACCCATTACGGCCGGATCCGGGAAGAAACCGAGAACATGGAAGATGAACTCTTGAAAAGCGTATCCCCGGAGTATATCAACAACATGAAAGTGGGGCTGCAGAACTGGGTGAACGGCGGAAAGTCCGGGAACCTGGTCTGGGGAATCTTCGTTTTTAAAAAACAAATAAATTCCTAAGAGCACATGAAAACAAACATCCTTGAACATATCCGCAGGGGGAAAATAGTCGTCTTTGACGGGGCTATGGGAACCCTGCTCCAGAATGAAGGGCTTGCCCCCGGCCAATCTCCGGAGACCTTCGGACTTAAGAATCCGCAGGCCATTGCCAGGGTGCATTCCGAGTACCTGGAAGCCGGGGCAACCGCCCTGACCACTAACACCTTCGGCGCCACCCGATACAAGCTGGATGCCGGTGTGGACACAACCGACTTCAACCGCCGGATGGCTGAAGTAGCCCGGGAAGTAGCCGGAGACAGGGCCTGGGTTGTCGGGACTGCCGGGCCGACCGGAGAGATGCTCGCTCCTCTCGGGGATGCACGATTCCCGGATCTGGTCCGGGCCTACCGGGAACAGGTCAAGGGACTGGCCGAAGGAGGGGCCGACCTCATCCTGGCCGAGACCCACTTTGACCTTTCCGAGGCCAGGGCCGTGGTAATCGCCGCCCGCGAGGAATGCGATCTTCCGGTGGCGGTTTCCATGACCTTTGAGAACGGAACCAGCCTCACGGGTACGGACCCACTGACTTTCGTGGATACCATGCAGAACATGGGAGTGGAGATCATAGGCACCAATTGCAGCGCGGGTCCGGCCCAGTTCAAGGATGTAATAAACCGCATGCTGATCCGCCTGAAGACTCCCCTTCTGGTGGAACCGAACGCCGGGCTGCCCGAGCTTGAAGACGGGGAGACCGTATTCAGGATGGGTCCGGAAGAATTTTCCGAACTGACCGGGATTTTTCCCGATATGGGAGCCTCCCTTGTCGGCGGCTGCTGCGGGACATCTCCGGCTCATATCCGCCTGCTCAAGGAGAAATGCGCGGACAAAAAGATAACCCT
>CAZTKE010000130.1:0-4712 GCA_964614055.1 uncultured Desulfovibrionales bacterium
CCCCAGACCCAGAAGCATCTCGGCCTGGAGGATCCGTTTGAGGCCGATGCCAATGTTGAGGCCGGGGTAAGATATTTAAAGGCACTCATCTGCCGGTACAAAAAGATCCCCTTGGCTCTGGCCGCCTACAACGCCGGCCCTTCCCGGGTGGACAGATACGGGGATATCCCTCCGTACAGGGAAACCAGAAATTATGTGAGCAAGGTGCTCAGTATCTATAAAAAGCGCAAGGGGAAGAAATAGCAAATGTTCAATCTGGCCAACAATCTTACTTTGGCCCGCATGGGCAGCATTCCTATAATCGTTTTTTTGTTGTATTTTCCCAACCGGATAACAGCGGTCCTGGCCATGCTCCTTTTTATCGCCGCCTGTTTGACCGATCTGGCCGACGGGATCATTGCCCGCAGATATAACCTGATCACCAACATGGGCAAATTCCTGGATCCCCTGGCGGACAAGCTGCTTATTGCCGCGGTCCTGGTCATGCTGGTCCAGCTGGGATGGATTGAGGGTTGGATAGCAGTGGTTATAATCAGCCGGGAGATAATGGTTACCGGATTGCGTTCGGTGGCCGCGGACAAGGGCCTGGTTATTGCCGCGGACAAATACGGCAAGCTGAAGACCATTATTCAGTGTGTGGCCATGTGTCCGCTTATTTTGCATTATACCTGGTGGGGTTTTGATCCCCGGGGAGTGGGCACGGTGCTTATTTATATCGCCCTGGTGCTCACTATTTTTTCCGGAGTTAATTATATTGTCGGCTTTTACCGCAAGGTACTGTCCGGTTAACCTAAAGGACTAAAGAAGAGAGAGAAATGGCCCAGATTGATGCCTTTTTTAAAATGATGAACGACTTGGGCGCCTCGGACCTGCATCTTTCTTCCGGATCGCAGCCGGTTATCCGCCTGCATGGCGAGATGCAGAGGGTCAAATACAAGGTCTTGGAGCATGACGAGCTGAAAAAGATGCTCTACGAGATAGCCCCGGAGGCCAAGGCCAAGGAATTCGAGGAAAGCGGGGACATTGATTTTTCCTATGAAGTCCCCAAGATCGCCAGATACAGGGTTAATTTCTATCTGCAGAGGCGGGGGATAGCCGCGGCGTTCCGGGAAATTCCGGAAAAGATACTGAGCATTGACGACCTCGGGCTGCCGCCCATCCTTAAAAAACTGGCCCATTTGCCCAAGGGGCTTGTTCTGGTCACCGGTCCTACGGGTTCGGGTAAATCCACCACCCTGGCCGCGATCATGGACTACGCCAACCGTACCCGCAAGGACCACGTCCTGACCATTGAGGATCCCATTGAATTCGTTCACGAGCCGGTGCACTGCCTGATCAACCAGCGGGAGGTGGGCCGGGATACCAAGAATTTTCAGGCCGCTTTGCGCGGCGCCCTGCGCGAGGACCCGGACATAATCCTGGTCGGGGAAATGCGGGACCTGGAGACCATTCAGCTGGCCCTGGAGGCGGCGGAAACCGGGCATTTGGTTTTCGGGACTTTGCATACCATTTCCGCATCCAAGACCATTGACCGCATAATCGAGGTCTTTCCCGGGAATCTGCAGGGGCAGATCCGCTCCGGGCTGGCCGATTCCCTGCGCGCGGTCGTGGCCCAGAATCTGTTCAAGCGCACGGATGAGCCGGGCCGGGTCGCGGCGTTGGAGATCCTTATCGCCACGCCCGCGGTGCGCAACCTGATCCGGGAAAACAAGATATACCAGATAAATTCCATGATCGAGACCGGGCGCAAGTACGGCATGCAGTCCCTGGATGACGCGATCATGGAGCTTTTGAAGAAAAAGATGATCGAGCCCGAGGCCGCGTACAACAAGGCGGTGAACAAGGGCAAATTCCGGGATTACCTGGAAGAGGCCCCGGAAGATTTTACCGAGATTTAAAGGGCGCTTATATGCCGGAAAAATGTACAAGCGGGCACAAGGCAGGATAAGGGGCGAGTTATGCTCAGATCACAGATGGATCGGATAATAGACCAGGTTTTGCTGGCCGCGCCCAGGCTTTCGGATATAATTTTTACCGCGGGCAAGCCGATTCAGGCCGAAGTGGACGGGGAACTAAGAGATATTCAGACCGACCCGGATCTGGGCCGGCTGAAGCCGTTTCAAACCGAATCCCTGGCCCGGGTGGCCATGGGCCAGAATTTCCGCTTGTACAAGGACCAGGTCAGGAGCGGATCCTGCGATTTGACCTATGTCCTGCCCAAAAAGGCCAGATTCAGGGTGAATGTGTTTAATCAGCGGGGCACGGTGGCCATGGTCATGCGCAGGCTGGCCATGGAGATTCCCACTATTGACGGCCTGGATCTCCCGCCCATGTTCAATCAGATGGCTGACGAGCAGTACGGATTGATTCTGGTCACCGGCGGGACCGGTACGGGTAAGTCAACCTCATTGGCCGCGCTGATTGATTCCATAAACGAAAATCAGGCCAAGCATATCGTCACCCTGGAAGACCCCATAGAATATCTGCACCGGCACAAGAACAGCGTGGTCAACCAGCGGGAGCTGGGAAATGACTTCGACACCTTTGCCTCCGGTCTGCGGGCGGCCCTGCGCCAGGCACCCAAGGTTATCCTGGTGGGTGAAATCCGGGACCGGGAAACAGTGAATATCGCCCTGGAAGCGGCGGAAACAGGGCATCTGGTTCTGGGAACGCTGCATACCAGCGACACCGGACAGACCATAAGCCGTATCGTGGGTATGTATGATACCTCCGAGGAGCGATTTATCCGCATGCGTCTGGCTGAAAGCCTCAAGTTCGTTGTCTCCCAGCGGCTGATGCCCAGGATAAAAGGCGGACGGGTGGCCGCGTTCGAGATCATGCGCAATAATCTGCGGGTCAGGGAGACCATCCTCCGGGGCGAGGACGCGGACACTTCTTTTTATACCCTTGTCTCCGAGGGGGATGCATACGGCATGTTTACTTTTGACCAATATCTGCGCAGGCTATATGAGAAAGGGGAGATAAGCGAGAACATCGCTGTTTTGAATGCTTCGGACAAGACTTATTTAAAGCAGATGATCGACAAGATAAAGGTGGAGCGGGGCGAGGAAGTCACTGACATCAAGGGGCTGGAAGTGGACTGGTCCTACGACGACACCTCCGGCTAGCTTCTTGATTTCGGTTTTTTCAAAATCTTGTAACCTTCTGATTTGTTAGAATATGGAAATAAAGTGCTCCAACTGCCACAAGACATTCAATGTCCCGGAGGAAAAACTCCCCCAGGCGTCCAGGTTTACTTTCAAATGCCCGTCCTGCCAGGAAAAGACCGTGGTCGAACTGGAGTCCGGGAAAAAATCCCTGGACCGGGCTACCGGTGCGCAGGATATGGGCACGGAACCGGACTATTTTCCTCCCGGTGCCTCCACCGCCCTTATAGGCGTCATTGACGAGGATATGGAAGAGCGGATCCGGAGCTATCTGGAAGGCAAGGGCTATTATTTGACCATTGCCCAGGATGCGGACGTGGCCGCGGCCAAGGCCAGACTGAACCGCTACAATCTGGTTTTTGTCCAGGATGATGATCGATTCGCGCCGCTTATGAACGAGATCCATTCCTGGGGGGGCAACGTGCGCCGGGAAACCAACGTGATCCTGATCGGGGAGAGGGCGGAAAGTTTTCATCAGAGCCTGGCCTTTCTTTTGGCGGTGGATTTTTATCTGAATATGAAAGACAGGGAAAAAATTGAGGAATATCTCCTTTTGTGCATAAAGGAGCACGAAGTGATGAACGAGCTTTGGTTCAAGGCGGCCAGGGAAGGGGAAAATGGCTGAAAGTGACAGGCATATCCGGCTTTTGACCTGCCTGAAAACCATTTTGGAGCTGGAGGAAGCGGTCATGCAGCTGCCCATGGGCCAGGATATCGCCCCGGAAATCGAGCAGATCAAGGAAATGGTGGGGCGTGTACGGGATATTGAGGTGAGTGAAAACGATGTCTCCCGGATAGAAGAGGCCACCCGGAGTTTTTTGGAAGAGATCCGGGAGCCCTTGCAATTGTCCGGAATGACACCGATAAGCCGGGATACGGTGCAGTGATTTATGCGGGGCGGTTTTGCGCCGTTTTGGCGCCCCGGTCGGAAACTCCCTTAAGGTATTAGCATGGCATACAGAATTGTCCTCGGGTTCTTGTGGTTGGTAATAATTTTTCTGTTGGCCGAGCTGTTTGTTGCGGATAACGGAGTGCCGGATTATTTGCATTTAAGGACCCTGTACCAGGAGAAAAAAGAGGAAAACCAGAAGGTAAAGGCGGACAATCGCCGTTTAAGCAAAGAGATAGCCTTGCTTAAAGAAAATGCGGATTACAGGATGAAAATGGTTCGGGAAAGGCTGCATTACGTGGCCGGGGATGAAGTCATCTACGTATTCCCGGATACAGCCCAGGACACAGGAGAATAAGGATGGAACAAAAGGAAAAGTTTTACCTGGATGTGCTCAAGCTGGAGCCCGGTTCGAGGCTCTTTTATCCCCTTTCCGAAATTTATGTACAGCAGGATCGATTAGAAGATGCCAGGGATGTTCTGGTCCAGGGCCTTAAGTATCATCCGGGGCATTTCGAGGCTCGCTTGCTTTTGGCTTCGGTTTATGACCAGCTCGGTGAGGCGGATTCGAGTCTGGAAATCGTCCGGGAAATGTTTTCCTCCCTCAAGGCCAGGCCCTTTTTCTGGGAAATTTTGCTCAAGGAGTACAGGGATGC
>CAZTKE010000131.1:0-4706 GCA_964614055.1 uncultured Desulfovibrionales bacterium
GGCCTGAACTATATCCAGATATTTTTTCAGGGCGATGATATTGTTCAGTTTGTATTTGGGAAGGGGTATGGATTTATTTGACCATGTGATATTTTCAGCTTCTTGAAAAAATTCTCTCCATTTCTTGCTCATTTTGGATAATGTTCTTTTAAGTTTTGAGGTGAAAGGTAGCGGTCTCTTTTTTCTGTCTGTAAGCTTGCAGCATGATATCTCAAATTGGTTTTCAGTTCAAGTTTAAAATTTATTTTTATCTCATCCAGTACATCCGACCTTTTTTTTAAGCATGCAATCTATATCTGGATGTTGAAAAATATTTTTTAAAAGTTGTATGTTTATAAGTACTGTATTTTTAGATATATTTATGCTGTGCAGCATGTTTTTGCTTTATTTTTTTCTGCAGGATATTTTGATTTTGCAGAACATCCGGACGGGCATATGCGTTTAAGACAAATGTTGACACACTGCTGGCATTTTATCTATTTATGAGTATGTTTTTGTTTGTAATCTGTAAGAAAAGTCAAGGTTTTTAAAAATGAAAAAACTGGATAAATGCCCCCGGGCGAAAATAAATGCCGAATACTGTACCTGCACTTATGAGGGCTGTCCCAGGCATGGGCTGTGTTGTGAATGCCTGCATTATCACCGTCAGCGGGGGGAATTGCCGGCCTGCTATTTTACCGAGGAAGAGGAGAAAACGTATAATCGGAGCCTGGAGTTTTACTTTCAAAGGCATTTCAAGTGATGGATGATTATGACCGCTAACTGCCTGGAAAGGATTTTGGGGATAGTCAGCAGCGTATTTGATGCCTATTCCGTTGCCCTTATCCTCCGCGATACCCAGGACGAATACGTTATAGCCAACCATTTCAGTCTGGGAGACCATATCGCCGCGGACAGCAGGATACGTCCCGGCACCGGCCTGGTGGGCTGGATATTGCGCAACCAGAAGCCTCTTTTGATCAACAATTTCGACCGGGAAGTAAGCTGCCTGGGATATTATCATCCCGCCGGGGAATCCAAGATCAAGGCGTTCATGGGCTGTCCGCTTTCCGCCAAAGAGGGCGTGCTCTGCCTGGACAGCAAAAAAACGTATTCCTTCAGTGACAAGGACCAGAAAGTGCTGCATCAATTCGTGCTCCTGGTGGAGACCTTGCGCACCGGGTTGTGCCAGATCGACGCCAGCCGGCGCAAAGAGACCCTGTTTGAGTGCATCCGCCTGGTGCTCGGGCTGCGTTCGAATTTCCCCAGATGGAATGCTTATATCAGCGAGCTTTTGACCATACTTACTCAGTATACCGGGTTCCCGTGCTCCTTCATAGCCACCCGGGATGAAACCGGCACCGGATTTTTCCTGGAAAAACAGGCCAATCTGGAGCTTAAGTCCAAAATGGATGCCGGGCACAAGTTCAATATCCATTCCGGCCTGGTGGGCTGGGTGTTTAAAAACGGAACTGCGGTTTTTTCCTGCGAAAAAAAGGGGGTGACCAACATGCCCCTGTTTGGTAAGGAAGTGCACACGCCGGAGTTCGCTACCCTGGCCTGCCTTCCCCTGGTGGTGAACAAAAAGACCAGAGGGGTTCTGGTTCTGGCCGGATATGAGGAGATCAATTGTGATCGGGATATGAAGTCGTTTTTGCTTATGGTAGCCGATTACCTGGCCCTTTTTCTGGAAAATCTGTATCTCAAGTCCAGATTGGGATAATGCTCAGCGTTAATTTTTTCACCGGGAGCGGAGATGGTTTGGAGTAAATTGTTTGCTTTCATGAGCAAGGACCTGGCGATGGACCTGGGCACTGCCAATACCCTTTTGTATATGCCCAAGGGAGGCATTGTCCTCAATGAGCCCTCGGTGGTCGCCCTTTCCTCCCGGGACAACAAGGTGCTGGCCGTGGGCCAGGAAGCCAAGGAGTTTTTGGGCCGTACGCCCAAGAGCATTACTGCGGTCCGGCCGATGAAGGACGGGGTAATAGCCGACTTCGAGGTGACTAAAGTGATGATTTCCTATTTCATCCGCAAGGTGATCAAGGGATTTAATCTGATCAAGCCGAGAATGGTTATCTGCGTGCCCACCGGCATTACTCCGGTGGAAAAGAGGGCGGTGATTGAATCCGGGCTGCAGGCCGGGGCCCGCGAGGTCCTTTTGATCGAGGAGCCCATGGCCGCGGCCATCGGAGCCGGCCTGCCCATAGAGGAGCCTTTGGGAAACATGGTCGTGGATATCGGGGGCGGGACCACGGAAGTCGCGGTGATCTCCCTTTCCGCGGTGGCCTATTCCGAATCCGTGCGCGTGGCCGGGGACGAGATGAATGATTCCATACAGCGATATGTGCAGAATAAGTATCAGATGCTTATCGGGGAGAACATGGCCGAGACCCTGAAGAAAAAGGTGGGGGCGGCCCTGCCCCTCAAGGATTCCCTTACCTGTCGGCTGTCCGGAAAGTATCTGGTGAACGGCTCTCCTAAGTCAGTGCAGATTTCCGACCGCGAGGTGAGCGAGGCCATTCGCGAGCCGGTAAACGCGATAGTTTCCGCGGTGGGCCGGGCTCTGGACAAGACGCCGCCGGAACTGATTTCGGATATCCTGGATAATGGAGTGCTTCTGGCCGGGGGCGGAGGGCTTCTAAAAGGGCTGGATCAGCTCATTGCCAAAAAGTTGCAGCTCAAGGTGGTCGTGGACCAGGAACCGCTTACCACCGTAGTCCGCGGCACCGGTATTACCTTGAATAATATGAAGAAATTCAGCGAGGTATATATAAACTAAGTGGCTTGCAGCCGGGAGGGGTTCTCTAGGAAAACGAGAAAACCAGCTTTTCGTTCCAGGCGAATATCAGGGACGGAGTAAGCATTTCCGGCATTTCCACAACCAGATGCCCCAATTCCTCCGGGTCGAGGAACAAAAGCGAGCCGAATTCCGGATTGTTTATTTCCGGGATGCGTTTGATTCTGCCCGCGGAAAAAAAGGAAACAACCTGATTGTCGGTTCTGTCCTCCGCGGGAATGGTCTGGATCAGGTCCATGCGGGGCGGAGAGATCCCGGATTCGTGCGACAGATGTCTGCAGGCCGCATCGCGTATCGCCTCCCCGGAGCGCACGTGCCCGGAGGCCATCAGGTCCAGGCGGTTTGGATAGAGACTTTTTTCCCGGCTCCTCTTCCGGATGCAGGCCCTTCCCTCAGCATCCCCCAGGGTGATCATGACCAGCCGGTGGCTGAGACCCTGGAATTTGGCTTCCTTTCTGGACAGAACCGCCAGTCTGCGCCTGTTCTTGTCCAGGATCTCCACGAATTCGCCGGATCTTTTTTTGATTTTTCGGGGCAATTGAATATCGCGGGTTGCGGTTGGACAATCGATCCGGGAATTATTCGGATCAAACGGTGCCGGGGAGGCACCTTACGCCATCAAATTTGACTTCAAAAGGCAGACTACTTTTTTTACGCACCATGTGCAAAGACCTTTTTCGGTGCAAAACATAAGAGGCGGTTGTGTACGAGTACAGCTTGCAGGTTACCCCCGAGGACATAGACGGTAACGGGCATGTGAACAATGTGCGTTTTCTGCAGTGGATGCAGGATGCGGCCGTGGCCCATTCCGATGCCGTGGGCTGGACCACTGAGGAATACGAGCGTCTGGGCGCGAGCTGGATCGTGCGCCGGCATGAAATCGACTACTTCCACCCGGCTTTTGTCCGGGACCGGCTGATTATTCGCACCTGGGTGCGGGAATTTCGCCGCATCCGGTGTTCCCGCTGCTACGAGATCATAAGGGAGAGCGACGGGCAATGTCTGTCCAAGGCCCAGACCCTGTGGGTGTTCATGGATACGGAAGCGAACCGGCCCCGGACCATCCCCGAGGACATGGCCCGGGATTTTGCGGTTTCCACTGCAAGCGATAAACAGTAGACAAACGGAGTCTGAAATATGTGGGACGACGTCTCCCGGCTGACCCTTTTGGGCAAGAGCCGGACCGAATACCGGGACCGGGTCAGTCCGGATATACTGGAGGCCTTTCCCAATCGTTTTCCGGATCGGGATTACACGGTTTCTCTGGCCAGTGACGAATTTACCTCGCTTTGCCCCATGACCGGCCAGCCGGACTACGGCAGGATAAGCGTGGAATACGTTCCGCACAGGATGTGCATCGAGTCCAAGTCTTTCAAGCTGTATCTTTTCAGCTATCGCCAGGAACCGACTTTTATGGAAACGGTGACCAACAGGATTCTGGACGATTTGGTCGCTGCGTGCGATCCTAGACGCATGACTGTAAACGCCGAATTCAAGCCGCGCGGCGGAGTGGCTATTAAAGTTCGGGCGGAGTATGTGCGGGACTAGCTTTATTTTAGAACAAGCAAAGATTCTGGAGACGGTATCCGGGATCGGCTCCGCTCTTACGGACAAGGGTCAATCCCTGTCCGTGGCCGAGTCCTGCACCGCCGGTCTGATCGGACACCTCCTGACCCATCTGCCCGGGAGCTCCGCCTGGTTCGCCGGGGGAGTCATTGCCTACAGCAACCGGATCAAGTCCGAGCTTCTCGGGGTGGAGGACGAGGTATTGAAAGATTACGGCGCGGTGAGCAGGCAATGCGTCCTGCAGATGGTCCGGGGAGTGACCGATTTGTGCGCGACCCAGGTCGGGGTAGCGATTTCCGGCATTGCCGGCCCGGGCGGAGGTACGGCGCAAAAGCCGGTGGGAACGGTGTACATAGCCTGG
>CAZTKE010000132.1:0-4697 GCA_964614055.1 uncultured Desulfovibrionales bacterium
TCCGGGTGGTTACCACCGTGGCCTATTACCTTCGGGACTAAGAAAAATTGGCTCTTGGACATGGCGCATGTTTTTTATCTGCGTCTAACGTGGAGGATCCTCGCACAGATCTGTGCAAAATTTTGTGGTTAAAATTCCGCAAAACATGCTTAAGTCACTGAGTTTAAAGGCTTTAATTAAAATGTCTTCAGTTGACCAATTATTGTCGTTTCCTGGATACGGCACTCAAATTTGAAATTTGAGTGCCGGATGACGGGGTGGAAATTCCGAACAACTTGGTTCTGGCCTCGAAATACGGGCTATCTACTATTCGTCATTACCCGGCTTGACCGGGTAATCCAGGATCTTGATTCAGTAAAAATATAAAATGTTTTGCACAGATTTTTGAGACGAGCCACATTTAAAGGGGATGATTCTGCCCGCAAAGATTAGTTTTGCGGGCGAATCAAAGTGAATTTAAAAAACTGGGAAAAGGATAAAATGTTGGAAAAAGACTTGAACCTGGAATTGTCCGAAATGCTTCAGATACCCAAGAAGGATTACTGCGCGGAGATTCATTCCGCTTTGGAAGTGGCCGAATATCTGCAGGAAAAAGGGTTCGGATTCAAACTCAAGGATATGTGTCCCAAGGATATGGAAAAAAATATGTGGAAGGCGGAATTCGTCTGCCCGGATGAGGTGAAAGTGAGTGAGGTGGATGAGGACGCGGCCAGGGCTGTGTGCCTGGCCGCTGTTCGTGCCTTTCAAATACAATAGCCGTCCGGACTGAAAGTCAGTCTTTGGGGGTTTTCTCCGGACCGTTAGACGGGATTTTCATGCTTCAAACCGAATTCAGAAGCGTTCTGCGGGATACCCTGATTTTAGGGGTATGGTCCTTTCTTATTCTGCTCGTGTTTATAAGCGGCTGGTATTCAATTTACCAGGGTGCCCTGCGTAAACAGGAAAACCTGTTCCAGGCCCAGCAGGAGCAGGAAGTAAAACTGCTTGCGGACATCTTTGAGAATTCCCTGAAATCCGTCGGGGACTATCTGTCCCTGCTTGAAGGTAAGCTGGAGTTGCAGGCCGGGAAAGAACGGCTCCCGGAGGGGATTGTTGACCAGCATCCTTACGTGATTTGTCGCGGCCTTGCCCAAAGCGGGGGCAGGCTCGACTTTGTGCAATCCGAAGACAAGGGTATCGTATCCGGTCGGCGGGAAAACATCCGGCATTGGGTCTCGGAAAATGCGCATGAACTGGGAACGGAGCAGCAAGTCTTTGCCGCTCCTTTTATTTTGGACGGGGAGGAGGTCTGCCTGGGGATTCTGCATTCCGCGGTAAATGGCCGGGATGTGCACGATATAGGTTTTGTCCTGGTCCATCTATCCCCGCTTATCGATCAGTATTTTGTTCGTTCCCGGGGAGAAAAGGCCGGAGGCGCGTATATACTGGGGGGCGGGGGCAAGATTGTTTATGACCAGGAGAGGCATAGAATCGGGAAGAATATTTTTGACCTGCATGCCGACAATCCGGAACTTTTAGACCTGAATAAAAGGATTTTGAGCCAGGGTCAGGGGCAGGGGGATTACCACTTTCCCCACCCGGAAACCAAAGAGAAAGTGCGCAAAATCGCCGCCTGGAACACAGTGGATCTGGGGAGTGCCAGGCTGGTGGTGGTCACAGCCGCAGCCGAGGAAGCAATATTCGCCGCTTTGGCGGACATGCGCAACCGGGGCATAGCCCTGTCCATGGTTTTGGCTTTTTTCATGATCGGCGGTTTGGTGGCTTATTTCCTCTATCGGCAGCTGGTCATGCGCACGATATCCCGCCGTCTGGAAGAGGAGGTGGCCAGCCGCACGGAACGCCTGCGCCGGACCAAGGAGTATCTGGCGATTACCCTGCAGGGCATCGGGGACGGGGTTGTAAGTACGGATGAAAGCGGCCGGGTCCATTTTATGAATGAAGTGGCCCAGTCTGTTTTGGGTATGACTATGCCCTGTGCCGAGCCCTTTTTTGTCCAGGATGTGGGTGAGCTGGAGTCCATAGACACCGGGGAGCGTATTGAACACCCGGTTTACACCGCCCTTAAATCCCGGGAAACAGTGCCCTTAAATTCTCCGGTCCGGCTTATCCCTGCCCGCGGCTCCACTGTATCGGTCATCTCCGGAAGCGCTGCACCGCTTATGACCGAGGGGGAAATCAAGGGATGCGTTTTCGTGTTCCGGGATATTACCGAGAAATATGCCCGGGAGGAGGCCCTGCGCCAAAGCGAGGCCATGTTCCGCACGTTTACCGAAACCGTGGACATGGCCATACTGATATACAGCAATCAAAAGTGGATATACGCCAATCCGGCCGCCGAGGAGCTCCTTGGATACTCCCAGGACGAACTCAAGCACATGCATTGCTGGGAAGTCGCCCATCCGGAATACCGGGATCTGGTCCGCAGGAGGGCTCAAGGTCGGGAAAAGGGCGAGGATATAGAGGGAAGATACAATATAAAGATTTTGACCAGGGAGGGGGAGGAGAAAACTGTTGATTTCCGGGCGCAAAGGATACATTTTCACGGCCAGAACGCGGTGCTGACCACGGCCAGGGATATAACCGCCCGGCTGGAAGAGGAAAAGGAGCGGGACCGGCTGGAAAAACAGCTCAGGCAGGCGCAGCGCCTGGAGGCCGTGGGAACGCTTGCCGGGGGTATTGCACATGATTTCAACAACCTCCTCCAGGGCATGTCCGCCCATGTGGAATACCTGCTGCACAATTGCGACCGCCCGGATGTCGGGCAGCATTTAAAGAACTTGGAGATGCTGGTGGACCGGTCCGGGGACCTGATTCAGAGACTTCTGGTATTCAGCCGCAGGACTGAGGCGGACAAAAAGATTGTTTCCGCCTCCAAGGTGGCTGAGAACGCTTTGCAGATCCTGCGGCGGACAATTCCCAAGATGATTAGTCTGCAAGTGGATCTGGACCGGGAGGAGGACACGCTGGTAAACGGTGATTCCGGTCAGTTGGAGCAGGTGCTTATAAATCTCATCAAGAACGCGGTGGACGCGGTGGAGGGCAGTCAGGAGGGAGAGGTAAGCGTTTCCTGCAGCAGAAGCTCCCTTTCCGCGGTGGAGACTTTGTCCAAACAGCTCCCGGGCGGGGAGTACGTGATCTTGACCGTGAGCGATACCGGCACCGGCATGGACCGGGAGACCGTGGAACAGATATTTGACCCGTTTTACACCACCAAGGAAGTGGGCCGGGGGACCGGCCTTGGTCTGGCCGCGGTCTACGGGATCGTAAGCGATCACGGCGGGGGAATTACCTGCTACAGTGAACCCGGGCAGGGGACGACTTTTCGGGTCTATCTGCCGGCTGCGGGCCGGAGAGGGGATGAGGAACAGGCCGCCGGAAAAAAGGCCTCGCGAAGCCTCCGGGGGAGCGAGGGACTCCTGCTGGTGGATGACGAGGATCTGATTCTGGATGTCACTTCCGAGATGCTGCGGGACGGAGGTTATCGCGTATTCAAAGCCCGCAGCGGAGAAGAGGCCCTGGAGATATACAAGAACAATTCCCAAAGCATAGATGTGGTGATTCTGGATCTGGGCATGCCCGGCATGGGCGGGGAAAAATGCCTGCAGAGCCTGTTGGGGATAGACAGGCAGTTGAAGATAGTCGTGGCCAGCGGCTATCTGGAACACAAGATTAAGAAGGATCCCGGTAAATACGGTGCATCCGCGTTTGTGGGCAAACCCTACCGCATGGACAGGCTCTTGGGAGTCCTCAGGGATGTTCTGGAAGAAAATGAAAGCGGAGGTTAGTATTTCTTAACTATCTGTCCCTGGGAATTATAGAGTATGAGCGTGCAGAACTCTTCTTCCTGCGGCGCAGTGGACTGTTCCTGAGTTTCCTGGCTCTGGCCGCTGCGGTAGTGGCTCTTTTTGTGTCTCGGCTCCGGGTTGACTCCGGCCGGGGCCCGGACCCTTTGCAGCTGGGTTTCCATTTAAGCCTCCTGTTGTAGAATTTTTTAGTATCTACCTTTATTATCGGCTGAAATGTCTTATTTCTTTAATCTATCCAGGATTTAATCAATCATTCCGGTGGTTTTTATTCTTTAACTCAAAAACGTTCACATTTTCGGGTTACAGGGGGACGAATGACCGAAGAAGACAAACTGGAATTTCCCCGGATATGGGAGTATAAAGTTATAGCGGTCGCGGAAAAGGGAGTGCGCGAGGAAATCGTCTCCATCCTGCGCAAACGGGGGGTGGACGTCACCCTCGAGGAGGGCCGGGATTCACGCCTGGGCAGTTATAAGAGCTTTCAATTCCGGGTCTATGTCCAGAACCGGAAGCAGATGCGCGACCTGGGCAACGATCTGGCCTGCTGCAAAAAGGTGAAGATGGTTTTGTAGCCACCGGGTAGCCCTTAGTCGTACTTTCGCTTGTCCACCAGCTGCGGGGCGTCTTGGGGCAGATCTTCCCCATCGGAAAGTATTTTGATTTCCGGGCGCAGTTTTATTGCCTTTTGCAGGGCCGCGGCTACTTCTTCCTTGTTTATTTCCTTTTTGGCTTTTATGTACAAAGCCAGGGTATCCCGACCCCCGGGGTTGTTTATCTCCAGTTGCCAGCTTTCAATCCGGGGGAAGTCTTTTAGTCCCGCCTGGGCCTGGGAGGGGTACACGAATTGTCCCTTGACCTTTGCCGTATTGTCCACGCGGCCCAGGATGCCCT
>CAZTKE010000133.1:0-4576 GCA_964614055.1 uncultured Desulfovibrionales bacterium
AGAGCCAATTTTTCTTAGTCCCGAAGGTAATAGGCCACGGTGGTAACCACCCGGATACGCTTTATCTCCGGGGTATAGGCATCCCTGTTGGTTATGGAAAAAAGCCCCTGCCTGGCCCACTTGATGGTCCCCACCTTGCTCCCGGAATCCCGGGCGAATTGACGGGCCGCCTTGCGCGCGTTCGTGGTCGCGGTGGCAATCATTTCCGGCTTTATTTCATTCAGCTTGGTAAACTCAAATTTCGGGCGATACTGATAGTCATTTACCAAAGCCACCCCAGAGGCGGCCAGTTGCCCGGAATCGGCCATGGCCTCCTTTATTTCCTCCACCTTGGAGGAACGGACCATAAGCACATCCTTGGCCTGATACCTGTAAACCGGGGCATTCTGCCGGGCATATCCCTGGGCCTGAAAATCGGTTATCTGCGGTGCGGAACGGGTAATCTCCGAAGGCTCAAATCCCTTTTCCGCCAAAAAAGCCCGGACTTTTTCCCGGGACCGGCTCATCTGGTCATGCACCTTGCTCAAATCATTCCCGGTCACGGAAATGCAAACCGGCCACATGGCCAGATTGGCCGGGACCTCTTTGACCGCCAGTCCCTTGACCGTCACATAACGCTCCGCAGCCTTGAAATCCAAGAGCGCGTCACCCAGAACATACGCGGCCAACACCAGCCCGGCCGCAAGCAAAAACCCCAATCCCCACCCACTGAATCGTTCCCTGATCATTTGCTTTGCTCCTTTTTTCAAAAGCCCTCTTAATTCCTTGGAGTAAATCACAATCCGGGCGCAAAAACAAGACTACCCCACCCGGGGGATAACACGCCTGCTCAGGGAAAAAAGGGATTTGCAGCGGCTTATGGCGCCTTTTCTTTCTTTGACAAACCACACCGCCGCGACTAAACTTTATTCTAATATTTAACTGTTGGAGACCGGATTGCACGGCCGCACTTACACAAAAATGAACATTACAGGAAATAGCCCATGCTTAACAGAGATGACGCCCTTGATCTGCTGAAAAACGAACTGGGAGAGGAGCCCGGACTCATAAACCACAGCCTGGAAACCGAGGCTGTCATGCGCGCCCTGGCTGAAAAGCTGGGAAAAGACCGGGATTTGTGGGGCATCACCGGACTATTGCACGATATCGACTATTCCCGGACCAAAAGCACACCACAGCGGCACGCCCTGGACGGGGCGGACATGCTCTCCGGCAAGCTCCCGGAAGAGGCCCTGCAGGCTATAAAGGCGCACAACTCCGAATATACCGGGGTCATGCCCCAAACCGAATTCGATATCGCCCTGCGCTGCGGAGAGACAGTAACCGGGCTTATATCCGCAAGCGCCCTGGTTAGGCCGCAAAAGATGGAAGGAATGAAGCCCAAGAGCCTGAAAAAAAAGATGAAGGACAAGGCGTTCGCCGCTTCGGTCAGCCGGGAAAGGATCAGGGAATGCGAACAAATAGACCTGGAGCTGGGTGATTTTCTGGCCCTGTCCATTGCCGCAATAGCCGGCATCGCCGATGAAGTCGGCCTGGCTTAAAACTGCCGCGATATTACACGCACAAAAACTCTTTTTTATTATATACTGGGACGGGGAAAAGTTTAATCCACGGACTTTGCCCGGGATCAAATCATCCCCGCACCCAAGGGGGGATTTCCCCCGGTCTGAAACAATTAACGCCTCTTAAAAAGGAAACAAATTCATGCAATATAAAAGGCTCGTGCTTTGCCTGTGTCTATTTTGCCTCTTTTTTGCCCCCGGGGCTTTCGCCCAGGACTCATTTCTGGAAGATATCCCCCCGAGCATCAAATATCTCAAGCAACTGGAATTAAAAAAACCTCCGGAACTGCAGCCGGAAAACCTGACCCCCCTGATCCGTTTCGCACTGGACACCCAAAAGCAGGAAAGTGCCCTCCCCGATCTGGATGGTATGTCCGGCGCATTTCACAAATTCCGCGTCCCGGCGGGCATCGGGGATATAATCAGATACGGCTACAATCCCCGCATGCCAGCGTATATCTTTCGGCCCGCCTGCGTGAGAACCACGGAATGGAAAAATATCTATTCCAATCAGGGCAATGCCTCCCTTCCCAGTCTGGGGGACAAAATGGGCCGGGTATCTGCCGACCCCATGATAATCCAGGGAAAAGAATACGAAGAAATAACCCCGGACCGTAATTCAGGGGCTTATTACGGCTATGAACAGAAAAGGACTTTGGCTTTGTTCAAGGCGCAAAACTCCACTGTGTTCATTTCCGTATGCCTGCAGGACGAGGATTCCTCGGTAGCCAGAAAAGGCGCCATACTCGGCCCGGACACGGACTGGAACTATTTTTATTCCGGGGAAAAAGGAATCAACAAGGCCGGTCTGGGCTGGGTGGACTCCTATATCTACTCCGCATTCACCGTGACCATGTATGTACAAAAGCCTGGAGAGAAGGAAAGCACCGGACTGTGCTTCAACTGGCTCCGGGCCGGCTGGATGGGGATGAATTTTGTCAAATCCAAACACGTCCTGGCCGGGCTAAAACGCTTTACCCGGGATGTCGAAACCGTGTTCTCCTCCCCGAACCTCCCCCGCCCACAAGAAATAATCGCCTTTAAAAAGAGGCTGGAAAACTGCCCGAAAGAGGAACTGGCCGAACTGCATCAGAAGCTTTTCACCCGGGCCTGCGCGGATTCGGAAAACGACCTTGTTCAGGAACATTGCCCGGAAATTGACCAGGGAACCTTCTCCGAAAATATTGAGCGTAAATATCTGGAAGCCAGGCTGGGGCTGTATAAGTTTAAAAAATGGCTGAACAAGGATACTCTTAAAAAAGATCTTTTTGAAAAAACCGCTCTTGAGCAGCCCCAAAACTAAAAATCTGTTTACCTTTGCCTGGATGATTCCCTTCAGGCAAAGGACAGAAATTGGCAAACGGCTCTTAAAAAACAAGTTATTACCCGAATTTCCTGAAGAAGGATTTATTCTTCTTTAAAACGGTCCCGCCGTTTAGTGCTGAAAACCAACCGTCGACCCTGAAATTATGACCGCTTGGCCGCCTTTATGAACAAATCCTGTAGTTTATTTGCCGCACACCTTGACCCCGAACCCGGATTAAGGCATAGGCACGAATGCATACTTTGTCGCTCTACCCGTTTTTAAACAACCTGCGACACTTGCGAACTTGCGATGAATGCCCGGAAGGGCGATAAAACTACATTTATTAATTCTAAAAGCAGAGGGGGTAGTTGATGCAAGAGTTTTTAGGATCGATCAGCAGTTTCGTATGGGGGCCGATCACCATCGTCCTCCTGGTGGGTACCGGAATTCTGGTCACACTCATTGTTCCGTTTATCCAGTTGCGCAAGTTCGGGTATGCTTGGAAGCTTATTTCCGGCAAGTATGACGACCCCGAGGACAAGGGGGAAATCACTCATTTCCAGGCCTTGAGCGCCGCTCTTTCCGCGACCATAGGCACCGGAAACATTGCCGGCGTGGGTACCGCGGTAGCGCTCGGAGGGCCGGGAGCCGTATTCTGGATGTGGATAACGGCTGTTTTCGGCATGGCCCTCAAATACGGCGAGTGCCTGCTATCCCTTAAATACAGGACAATCCATCCCGATGGAGTGGTCGGAGCCGGCCCCATGTATTACCTGGAAAAAGGCCTGGGCCAGAAATGGCTGGGCGTTTTGTTCGCCGTATTCGCCGCGATAGCCTCGTTTGGCATCGGGAACATGGTCCAGGCCAATTCAGTGGCCGAACCTGTCCTCACCTACTTTGGAATCCCCAAACTGGCCACCGGCCTGTTCATCGGCATACTCGTATTCCTGGTTATCGTGGGCGGAATCAAGCGCATCGGTCAGGTAGCCAGCCGCCTGGTCCCGATAATGGCCATCTTTTACATCATCGGCGCTTTGGTGGTTATCTTCGCCAATATTAGCCAGGTGCCTGCGGCTCTGGGCATGATTTTCACGGACGCCTTTACCGGTACTGCTGCCACTGGCGGTTTCGCCGGAGCGGCTGTGGCCCAGGTAATCCGTTTTGGTGTGGCCCGGGGTGTGTTCTCCAATGAGGCCGGCCTCGGAAGCGCTCCGATCGCCCACGGCGCGGCCCGGACCAAGGAACCGGTCCGCGAGGGTCTCGTTGCCATGCTTGGACCATTTATCGACACCATTGTCATCTGCACCATGACTGCTCTGGTTATCATCCTTACCGGCGCCTTCACCAGCGGGGCCACCGGCTCGGATCTGACCGCGAAGGCCTTTAACATTGGACTTCCCGGACCGGGCGGATACATAGTGGCCATCGGCATCATCTTCTTCGCCTTTTCCACGGCCATCAGCTGGTCCTACTACGGAGACAGGTGTGTTGACTATCTCTTCGGCCAGAAACTGGTCATGCCCTACCGGGTCCTTTTCTGCATACTCCTGCCGGTCGGGGCGTATGTAAAGCTGGCCACGGTATGGACCATTTCGGATATCTTTAACGCCCTCATGGCCTGGCCCAACCTGATCGGTTTGATATTCCTGAGTCCGGTTATAATAAAAACGACCAAGGAATACTTCGCCGATCCCAAGCGGGTCTATCC
>CAZTKE010000134.1:0-4573 GCA_964614055.1 uncultured Desulfovibrionales bacterium
TTCCTTCAGGCCATTCAGCCTTCCCGAGAGATTGTCGGTCCGGGAAAAATGGGGTCTGCCCAGGGACAATATCTATATCGGAACCGCCGGGACCAACTTTGCCCTTAAGGGGATCGGTTGTCTTGTACGGGTGTTGCCTGAGCTACCCGGAAATTACCATTTGCTTGTTGCCGGAAATCGTAATCCGGGACGATATAAAAAATTGGCAGAAAATTTGGGAGTCTTGGACCGGGTGCATTTTGTGGGGCGAGTAGAGGAAATGCCCAGGTTTTATAATTGCTGCGATGTGTTTGTCCTGGCCTCCTTTTATGACGCGTGCTCCAATGCGGTCCTGGAAGCGCTAAGTTGCGGAGTCCCTACACTATCCACAGAAAGTAACGGCAGCAGCTATTTTCTGGAACCGGAAAACGTGCTTGTCGACCCCCGTAATATTGAGGAAATGGCGGCGTCAATCAAGCGACTTGCCGGGAAGGGGAGGGAGGCGGAGTTGTCTTGGCCGGATGATGTTCGGGCCGGATTTTTTTATTATAAAAAGTTGATTGATGCCTTGATGGAAGGGGCAAACGGGTAGGCGGAGTCAGAGTCTTTTGGGACAAGATATAAAAACCCCCCTTGCTGATTTTCAGCAAAGGGGGGTGATTTCTTTGGTGGTGCCGAAGGGGAGACTCGAACTCCCACGGGGGAAACCCCACTAGACCCTGAACCTAGCGCGTCTACCAATTCCGCCACTTCGGCACGGAAGAGTTGCCATATATAAAATTTTTTTTTGCTTGGCAAGGGTATTTTTATGGCCCTGCCTTATAAACTTGATGCCGGGCGGGAATTGCGGTAGCTATATCGCGCTTTGGAAACAATCAGGGAGTAAATTTTTTACATGCCTTATTACCATATCCAGGAACTGTCCGCTGAAATCAGCAAGCCCTGCTGCATAACCATAGGCAACTTCGACGGGGTCCATAAAGGGCATCAGGCCCTTATAGACAGGGTGTGCAAACGGGCCCGGGCGGAAGACATGCACAGCGTGATCATTACCTTTGATCCCCATCCGTTGCGGGTCCTTTCCGGCAAAAAGCACCCGCCTTTTATTACTCTAACCCCCCAAAAGTTGGAGCTGTTGCAAAAGTCGGGCGCGGATTTTGTTCTCTGCCAGAAATTCAGCAAGGAATTGGCCGGACTTGATCCGGAAACCTTTGTCCGGGACTATCTGGTTCGCCCCTTGGATATCAAACATTTGGTAATCGGGCACGATTACGCATTTGGAAAAGGCCGCAAGGGTAATTTCCCCATGCTCAAGACTCTGGGGGACAAATACGGTTTTAGCGTGGAGAGGCTGGAGCCGGTGCTGGTTGACGGGGCTGTAGTCAGTTCCACCCGGGTACGGGACCTTATCGAGCAAGGGCAGGTATGGAAAGCCCGGGATCTTATCGGCAGGTTCTATCAGGTGCAGGGAAAGGTGAAAAAGGGGGAGCAAAGAGGCGGACCTCTTCTGGGTTTTCCCACGGCAAATCTTGTCCTTTCCGATGAACTTTTCCCCAGGACCGGGGTTTATGCGGTCTGGGCGGAAATTGAAGGGCAGGTGCATGCGGCTGTAGCCAATATAGGCTATAATCCCACTTTTGGAAGCGACTGCCTTTCGGTTGAGGTGCATATTATGGATTTTGACTCCGATCTTTACGGGAAAAACCTGAGGGTGCATTTTGTCCAGCGCCTGCGCTCGGAGAAAAAATTCTCCGGCTTTGAGGAACTAAAAAACCAGATCAGCGAGGATGTACACATGGGCCGAAAGATTCTGGCTGCTGAAGGAGCTGCGCTTATCCTATGAGCACGCGCATTTTCCCGCCGCTGGCCCGCCTGTGGCAGGAAGCGGTCAAGATGTACGAGCTTATTATCAGCGCCCGCTGGCTGCTTTTAGGCGCATTTACCGGGGTTTTTTCCGGTTTGGCCGCTGTACTTTTTTTTAGCAGTGTGGAAGGGCTAAAGTTTCTTCTTGTGCACAAACTGGCCGGATTCGAGCTCCCGGGGCCGGCCGGAGAAGAAATATTTTTCGGACCGGCCGGGGAATTCAGGCCGTGGCTGGTGGTCTTGTTCATGACAGTTGTCGGCCTTGTTTCCGGCTTTCTCATCTCCAGGTTTGTTCCGGAATGCATTGAGGGTGGTACTGACGGCACGGACTCAATGATAGACGCCTTTCATCGCAAGGATGGCGTGGTAGGGGCTTTAACCGCACTTATTAGGAGCGTCACCTCGGTTTTGACCATAGGGGCAGGCGGAAGTGCCGGACGCGAGGGGCCGATATCCCTGCTTGGGGCTGGCATCGGCTCCTTTATAGCCCGCAGGCTGAAGTTGCGACCCAAGGAAAGGCGCATTTTGCTTCTGGCCGGGGCGGCCGGCGGCCTGGGCGCGATTTTCCGCGCCCCCCTGGGGGGAGCGCTTACTGCCGTGGAAGTGATTTACCGCGAGGATTTTGAGGCCGAGGCCATGCTCCCGGCAGTTGTCTCCTCGGTGGTGGCCTATTCCATCTTCACTTTTGTTTTCGGCAGTGAACCGATTTTCGGGGTTCCTCGTTTCGAATTTTCCAATATAAGGGAGCTTCCGTTTTATGCCCTGCTGGCGGTTGTCTGCGCGGTGACCGGCTGGTTTTACGTGCACACCTTTCGGTTCATCAAGTACAAATTGTTCTGGCCGGTGAAAAACAGGTGGGGAATAACAGTCAGCCTGACCTTGGGCGGATTTCTCATGGGCGTTATCGGCATGCTCTTCCCCCAGGTGCTTACCGGTGGATACGGATGGGTGGAAGCAGCGATTCTGGGCAAGATGTCCATAGTCATGATGCTGGGCGTGTTGGTGGGCAAGACGCTGGCAACCTCTGTAACCCTTGGCTCGGGGCTAAGCGGAGGCATGTTCGCCCCCGCCCTTTTTGTCGGAGGTATGAGCGGCGGACTGGTCGGTTCCTTTAGCAACCGCTACTTCCCGGATATTGTTTCCCAGCCGGGTGGATATGTCCTGGTGGGCATGGCCGCCTTTTTCGCCGGAGTGGCCAAGGCTCCGGTGGGGCCGCTGATCATGGTCTGCGAACTGACCCAGGGCTATGGTCTTCTGGCTCCGCTAATGCTGGCCTCGGCACTTTGTTTGGTCCTGACCCGCAACTCCTTTCTTTATGAAAACCAGGTGGACAATAAATTCGAATCCCCGGCTCATATTGACGACGCCACCATCAATATCCTGGAAAATATGCAGGTCGAGGACTATTACCAGCCGGGCCGGGTGACCACCATGGAGGAGAGTACTTCGTTTACGGCCATGACCGATATAATCGCCAATGCAAACGAGCTATATTTTCCGGTGCGGGACACTGAAGACAATATAACCGGGATTGTTTCGGTCCAGGATTTGCGAAATGTCCTGTTCGAGGATTGCCTGTGTGATCTTTTACTGGCCAAGGACGTGGCCCGCAGGGCGGCTTTGCTCACCCCGGAGGATGATTTGTATCACGCCCTCCTTTTGTTCGTGGAGACAGACTTCGGACAGATCCCGGTGGTCAATCCCCAGGACAAAAAGGATGTTTGGGGCCTGCTGGCCAGGGAGGACGTATTCAAGGCCTATGCGGACATGCTCAAGGAGATCAAGGACCCGGGTGAAGTTTCTGCAGCCTAGTTTTTTACATTTTTGAGCAGCAAAAAGATGTCCGAAGCAGTCAATGATTTATCCCGGATTTCTCCGGAAAAGATCCTGGTTTGCCAGCTGAAGCAGATCGGGGATGTCGTCCTTTCCACTCCCGTGATCCAGCTTTTGAAAAGACGATTCCCCGCAGCTGAAATCCATGTTCTCACGGAAAAAAAATGTGCTCCGGTATTGGAAAACCATCCGGATATAGACCGCATCTGGGCAATCGATAAGGAAAAACTGCGACCTTTCTGGCGCGCCCTGGCCTATTACCGGAAAGTGGCCGCGCAGAGGTTTGATCTGATAGTGGATCTGCAGCAACTGCCGCGGTGCAAATTCGTGGTGGCCATGTCCAGGGCACCCGTTCGCCTCACCTTTTCCCCTCCCTGGTACAATCGGCCCCTTTACACCCATTGGACCGATCCCCTGCACGGCTATGCGGCCCGGTTCAAGGCCAGTTTTCTGGCGCCGCTGGGAATCGAGTGGAACGAGGAACGGCCCAGGATATACCTGACAGATGAAGAAAAAAAATGGGCCGGGGAATTTGTCCGGGAGAAAGGACTGCAAAAAGGGGAAAGGCTGATCGTGACCGCCCCGGCACATAAGGCTGCAAACCGTCGTTGGCCGGCGGAAAATTACGGGCGGCTTATTCGAATGAGTGCCCAGAAGCGTCCACAGTGGAAATGGCTCCTTGTCTACGGCCCGGGAGAGCGGGACACGGCGGAAAAAGTGTTTGAAAACGCAGGTGCGGCGAGCAATTTATTGCCTCTTGAGGATATTTACGATTTGCGGCGCGTAGCCGCGCTTATTGACCGGGCCGACTTTTTCCTCGGCAATTGTTCCGCTCCCAGACACATGGCCGTGGCCCTGGATACTCCTTCGCTTGCCGTGCTCGGCGCATCCAGTCCGG
>CAZTKE010000135.1:0-1710 GCA_964614055.1 uncultured Desulfovibrionales bacterium
TAAAGCTGGAGTTTTTGGCCCTGACCGCGGCACCCCTGGCTCTTATCCTTTTTATCTCTTCACTGGCGGTAAGCCAGGTCAAGCTGAATGTCCCGGACACGCTCAGCTGGCTATGGTTCTGTCTGCACATCGGGTCCCTTTTTCTGAGCATGGGGCTTCTGGCCATGGCCTGCGGTGCCGGGCTTGCCTATATTTTCCTGGAACGCAAGATCAAGACCAAATCCCCCCTGGGCGGTTTTTCCCGGGAGATGCCTTCCTTGAATGCCTTTGACGCGGTAAACAGGCTGGCTGTTTTATGGGGATTCCCTCTTTTTACTCTGGGGCTTTTGGCTGGTTATACTTGGGCGGCCATTGCCTGGGACCGGGTTTTCTCCTGGGATCCCAAGGAAGTGGTCACCATCGGAATATGGCTTATCTACGCCTATCTTTTTCACCAGCGCCTGGCCCTGGGCTGGCAGGGAAGGAAGCCGGCCAAACTGGCGATTTTTATTTTTATTGTAAGTGTTGTCTCTCTTTTGGGCATAAATTATTTTTTACCCTCACATCATACATTCAGGCCCTAAATGGATTACAGAATATATTTGCTGGGCATAAACCATAAATGCGCGGACGTGGATATACGGGAAAAGTTCGCTTTGCCGGACATGGACCCGGGTTTTCTTATAAACCGTTTGCCTGCGGCCCGGGAGGCTTTTGTCCTTTCCACCTGCAACCGGGTGGAACTCCTTTGTGTTTTTGACAGAGGATCCTCTCCTTCGGTCGGGGAGATAATCGAGACCTGGGCCGGGGAGTGCGGTGGAGATGCAAAGGTGCTCGAGGAACACGCCTATGTCCTGGAAAACGGTCAGGCGGTGGAGCATTTGTTTACAGTGGCCTCCAGCCTGGATTCCATGGTCCTCGGCGAGCCGCAGATACTGGGACAGCTCAAAGACGCCTACCGCAAGGCGGTTTACTACCGAACACCCGGGCCGGTTATAAACCGCATGCTGCATAAATCATTCTCCGTGGCCAAGAAAGTGCGCACCGAGACAGCGGTGGCCTCCAGTGCGGTTTCCATAAGTTATGCCGCGGTGGAGCTGGCCAGAAAGATATTCGGCGAGCTGGACGGAAAAAAGGCCATGCTTGTCGGGGCCGGGGAAATGGCTGAACTGGCGGCCGTGCATCTTTTGAACTGCGGAGTAACGGAGATTTTGGTGGCCAACCGCACCTACAAACGCGGACAGGAATTGGCCGAAAAATTCAACGGCCGGGCTGTGTGTTTCGAGGATCTTTTGCAATACTTGAGCGAAGTGGATATTGTTATCAGCTCCACCGGGGCCAGCTCCACGGTGATAAGCGCTTCCCAGGTGCGTAAGGTCCTTAAAAAACGCAGGAACAAGCCTATGTTTTTTATAGATATTGCCGTCCCCCGCGATGTTGATCCGGATGTGAATATGCTGGACAATAGTTATCTATACGACATTGACGACTTGAAGGAAGTGGTGGAGGAGAACCTGGCCGGGAGACAGGAGGAAGCGCGCAAGGCCAGGGAAATAATCTGTCAGGAGCGGGACAAGTTTAGCGGCTGGCTGAATGAACTGGATCTATCCCCGACAATCAAGGCCCTTTTGGAGAGCGGGGAAAAAATAGCCGAGCGGGAAGTAAGCCGCACCCTGCGCTCGATCGGAGATTGCGACGAACATACCGCCCGGGCCGTGGAGACAATGGCCA
>CAZTKE010000135.1:1810-4547 GCA_964614055.1 uncultured Desulfovibrionales bacterium
ACCTGGGAACTGATTACGGAAGTCCGCTGGGCCATTTCCTGCAGGGAGTTGGCCAAGACCATGTTTCTGGTCTGTTGCGGGAGGTTTTCCAGGCCGCTTATTTCCTCTTCCAGACCGGCCACCTTGCTGTCAATGGACTCAATCTGGTTTTGCATCCCGGACAGGTTTTCCACCTTGGCGGAGAGTCCGGACAGATTCTGATTCATGCTGAAAAAGAACACCACCAGCAAGAGCACGGAAAGTATGGAGATGACTATGGCCACCTTGCTCATATCTTTCGGTGAAGCGGGGGGTAATTTTCCAGATAGTTTTTTTTCTTCATTGGAATCCTCTTCCGGATGCAAAGGTTTTACTTTTTCCGCGTTCATATTTACCTCCTGTTTATTTTTTGGGTTCGTCTCAATAATATGTGTAAAATATTTTAGGTTTTGTTGGGCGAAAAATTAATCGAAATAGAATCCATAAGCTGAGGGTTCCTCCCGCACCAAATGACATATTATTTCGATATCGATAACGATCCCGATTTTGATCCCGAAAAAAAATCTCAACAAACGGGGGCACGGGACAAGGCCTTCCACCAGTGGCTAATCTGATCCTAGCTCTGGATTGCCCGCCTGAAGCGGGTAATGACGGGTGGGGGAAACCCAACCCGATCGGGAACAGGCCGACTAAGCCGGCCTTTCTACCTCCGTCACCGGGCATTCAACAATTATTGAGTGCCGGGTCCAGGGTGCACAGAACTTGGCCTTCCTCTGAATCCTATATGATCCATGCTCTTGAGAGTTCAACGGTCATCTATATTAAAAAATATCAATATTGAGCTCAGCCCGCAAGTACTAATTGGTCATGCTCTGAACCGGAGCCGGAACCAGGCCCCCGCGGCGGATGAACCCGGAGGAGTTTCCTTTTTTGACTTCCATAATGGTTGATTCCCCGAGAAGACCACCAAAATGCACCCTGTCCCCGGCTTTTTTCCCCGGGACCGGGATCAGCCGGCAGGCGGTAGTTTTTTTATTGATAACACCTATGGCCATTTCATCGGCGATTATCGCGGATATGGTTTCCGCCGAGGTGTCTCCGGGCAGAGGAACCATGTCCAGCCCGACCGAGCATACCGCGGTCATGGCCTCCAGTTTATCCAGGCTCAGATATCCTTTTTCCGCGGCATCGGCTATGTTCAGATCTTCGCTTACCGGGATGAATGCCCCACTGAGTCCTCCGACATAGGAACTGGCAAATGCGCCGCCTTTTTTGACTGCGTCGTTTAGCATGGCCAGGATGGCCGTGCTTCCGGGCAGTCCGATCGACTCCAGCCCGATGGACTGAAAGATCTCTCCCACGCTGTCCCCGACATTCGGGGTCGGAGCCAGGGAAAGGTCGACTATGCCGAATTTAACCCCGAGCCGCTCGGCCACCTCTCTTCCGATTAATTCTCCGGCCCGGGTGACCTTGAAAGCTGTTCGCTTGATGGTCTCGGAAATAACGCCCAGGTCCGCTTCCGGGTTGGCCTCCAGGGTCCGGTCCACTGCCTTTTTGACTACTCCCGGTCCGCTCACACCCATGTTGATTACCGCGTCCGCTTCGCCCACTCCCAAATACGCCCCGGCCATGAACGGCACGTCCTGAGGTATATTGGCGAAAACGCACAGCTTGGCGCAGGCCAGGCCGTCCCGGTCCGAAGAAATCTCCGCCGCATCCTTGATTGTCTCCCCCATGAGCCGGACAGCATCCATGTTTATCCCCGCCTTGCTCGAGGCCAGGTTTATGGAGGCGCATACCCGCTCGGTTGCGGAGAGTGCTTCCGGAAGGGAACTTATAAGGGCCCTGTCTCCGGCAGCCGATCCTTTCTCCACCAGGGCGGAAAATCCGCCGATAAAATCTATGTTTACGTCTTTTGCCGCCTGATCGAGTGTCTTGGCTATCTTGATCATTTCCTTTGCATCAAAAGGGGCGGCAACTAACCCGATCGGGCTGACCGCAATTCTCTTGTTCACTACCGGGATGCCGTATTTATTGCCGGTCTCGTCGCAGATTCGGACCAAATGCCGGGCCAGGCGGATAATCTTATTATAGATGTTTTCCCGGAATTTTTCGGGATCGTCGGACACGCAGTCAAAAAGAGATATGCCCAGGGTGACGGTGCGCACATCCAGGTGTTCGTTTTTGACCATCTCATATGTGGAAAGTATTTCGCGTTCGGAAAGCATTATTGTCCTCTATTGGATTATATCCGGTGAATATTTTCGAAAATGTCCCTGTGCTGGACGGAAAAGCCGAGCTGCATCTTTTCCGCCGCTCCTCCGACCGCATTTTTAAGTTCATTTATATCCGTTTTTAGCGGTACGTCTATTTCAAAAATCATGACTATCTTCTCCGGATAGAGCTCGCTGCGGTTGATGGCGTTTATCTTGGTGATATTGCAGTTCAAGTCCCGGATGGCTTCGGAAAGCAGGGCTATCTGACCCACCTGGTCCCGGCCCAGGGTGGTGATCACAAAGGGCTGGTTGGTTTTCTGCTCTGCCTGCCGGGAGTGCATGGGCTTTATTTTTATGCTCAGATCCAGAGGGGAGAGTTGGGTCTGCAGATCCTTTTCCAGGTTTTTTAAGGCTGCCCCCTCCGGGGAAGTGAAAATTATAATCGCCGCGAATTCCGATTGCAGAATGGTCTGGGTTAAATCCTCGATATTGCAGTTGTTTTGAGCAAGTATCCGGGTGACCAGGGCGACTATGCCCGGCCG
>CAZTKE010000136.1:0-4529 GCA_964614055.1 uncultured Desulfovibrionales bacterium
TGGCCGCTGCCACGTACTGACTCAAATAGGAGGCCACCGCGCCCGGGCAAAAGGCAACTAAAATTGCCGGTTTTCCCTGTACATGGACAAGGAAATCCATCTCGTATTCCACAGTATTCCCCTGGATATCAAACCTAAGTGGGACTTTGGCTTTGATAGCCTGCTTGGGGTACTTTTTGTCCTCAACAAGGATACGGGCGATGGACTGCCTTAGGTCCTCGTATGTAGTGGCCTCGACCTCACTGCCCGTTATATAGTCGGTTATAACCTGATTCAAACTGGTTTCATGCATAATATACTTTCCGTTACAGGCTGTTTTCTTTATATTTTCCTAACAGTTGAACAATCAGTCCTCAGCAGAGTAGACCAGGATTTTTTCCGCCATTCCGGTGCCAAGGACCATATCTGCCCCGCGAACCTTTATCCTCAACGGGCCACGGCCGGCACAGTTTACTTCCACTTCCGTCCCGGGTATCAAACCCAGAGAGCAAAAGCGGCATCTGGCCTTGCCACCGGCGTCAAAAGCTGCGATTCTGACTTTTGACCCGCAGGGGAATTCGGTTATGGGTTTGGGGATCATCTATTTAGTCCTCCTAACTTTGTAATATTAAGGTTACGCATTGACCATGTCAAGGAAGAGAACTACAAGGTGGCATTTTGCATGGGTATTGATAAATTTTTCACCGAAGAGTACTTAACCCGGCTCCTGCGACTTCCGGAAGGCATGCGCAGACAACTCTTCGACTCCGACAACCTGAGCCGGGACGAAAAATTCGTACTGGCCAATTTGTATCTGCTTGACGCTTACGGCAAATTGAGCCGGTTTAAAGAACTGCTCCCCACTATGACGGACATGTCCCTAGACAGGATCAGAAGTGCTCTTTTTGTGTTGGAAAAAAATCAGCTGATCGAATGGGATAAAGAGAAAATAATCTTAAAAGTCAGACCAATGGATTACCAAAAATGCCTGCCAGACAAGATATCAAAAAAATAATGCTCATCGGGTCAGGACCAATTATTATCGGTCAGGCCTGCGAATTCGACTACTCGGGTACCCAGGCCCTAAAAGCCCTGAAGGAAGAGGGGTATGAAGTCATCCTGATAAACTCCAATCCGGCCACGATAATGACCGACCCGGAACTGGCGGACAGCACATATGTAGAGCCTCTTGAGCCGCACACAGTGGCCGAGATTATCCGCAAGGAAAGACCGGACGCATTGCTGCCCACACTAGGCGGACAGACAGGACTGAACACCGCTGTGGAGGTCGCAGAAAGCGGAGTCCTGGAAGAGTGCGGCGTGGAACTGATCGGGGCATCCATCCCGGTCATAAAGAAAGCGGAAAGCAGGGAACAATTCCGACAGGCCATGGAGAACATCGGACTCAAAGTGCCCAAAAGCGGCATAGCCAGAAACATGGACGAGGTCCGGGCAATGGCGGAAAACATCCCCTTCCCGGTAATTGTCAGACCGGCCTACACCCTGGGTGGAACCGGGGGCGGAGTGGCCTACAACCTGGAGGATCTGGACAGGATCTCCTCCACCGGCCTTGCTGCGAGCATGACTCACGAGATAATGCTTGAGGAATCTGTCTTGGGCTGGAAAGAATTCGAGCTGGAGGTAATGCGCGACCACAGCGACAACTGCGTTATTATCTGCTCCATTGAAAACTTCGATCCCATGGGCATACACACCGGCGATTCAATCACCGTGGCCCCTACCCAGACGCTCTCCGATCAAGAATACCAGACAATGCGCAACGCAGCCATTGACATTATGCGCGAAATCGGCGTGGAAACCGGGGGATCAAACGTCCAATTCGCAATCAACCCCCAAAACGGGGAGATGGTAGTTATAGAAATGAACCCCAGGGTCTCCCGCTCATCCGCCCTGGCCTCCAAGGCCACCGGGTTCCCCATCGCCAAAATCGCGGCCAAGCTCGCGGTCGGCTACAGCCTGGATGAAATCCCCAATGACATCACCAAAGAAACCATGGCCTCGTTCGAGCCGACCATAGATTACTGTGTGGTCAAAATACCCAGGTTCACCTTTGAAAAATTCAACAAGACCAAGGATGAATTGACCACGACCATGAAAAGCGTCGGGGAAACCATGGCCATAGGCCGCAATTTCAAGGAGGCCCTGCAAAAAGGGCTTCGCTCCCTGGAAATAAACCAGCCCGGACTGGGGCGCGACTTCCAGGACCGGGAATTTTTGCAGGAGGAGATCCTGAGCAAACTGCGTACCGGAAATTCCAACCGCCTGTTCTACATCCGTCACGGCCTTAAAAACGGACTGGGCCGGGAGACTATTTGCGAGGCAACCGGAATAGATCCCTGGTTCATAGACCAAATCCAGGATATCGTGGACGTGGAAAACCGCCTAAAACAGTTCAGCCTCAAGGAAAATATAACCCCGGACAACGAAAAAATGCCGCAGATTCTGCGCCAGGCCAAGGAATTCGGGTTCTCGGATAAGCAACTGGCTACCCTGTGGAAGAAAGAAGAGGCGGACATACGCAGGCTGCGGGAAAAAACCGGGATCCTGCCCACATATTATCTGGTGGATACCTGCGCTGCGGAATTCGAGGCCTATACTCCCTACTATTACTCCACTTACGAACACGGCCAAGAGATAAGCATCCCGGAAGGGAAAAAGATAGTTATTCTGGGCGGAGGTCCGAACAGGATCGGGCAGGGGATAGAGTTCGACTACTGCTGTGTTCACGCCGCCTACGCCCTGCGGGATCTAAAGGTACAGTCGGTGATGATCAACTCCAACCCTGAAACCGTGAGCACCGACTATGACACTTCCAACCGCCTGTATTTCGAACCGCTGACCTTTGAAGACGTAATGGACATACTGGATCAGGAGGACCCGGACGGGGTGATTATCCAGTTCGGGGGGCAAACCCCGCTGAACCTGGCGGTACCGCTTCTTCGGGCTGGGGTGAAAATAATAGGCACTTCTCCGGACAGTATCGACCGGGCCGAGGACCGGGAAAGGTTCCAGAGCATGCTGAACAAGCTCGGCCTGAAGCAGCCGGAAAACGGCACGGCCATGTCCTATGAACAGGCACACGACATAGCGGCGGACATCGGATATCCCGTGGTTGTGCGGCCCTCCTACGTTCTTGGAGGACGGGCCATGGAAATAGTCTTTGATGAAAAGGACCTGACCAACTACTTCCGGGAGGCGGCCTATGTATCCCCGGACTATCCAATCCTTATAGACAAATTCCTTAAAAATGCGGTGGAAATTGATGTGGACGCCTTGAGCGACGGGACTGACACCTATGTGGCCGGGGTAATGGAACATATCGAGGAGGCCGGCATTCACTCCGGGGATTCAGCCTGCGTTCTGCCCCCACACACTGTCAGCCCGGAAATAGTGGACAGGATAAAAAAGCAGACCCGGGCCCTGGCCACGGAACTGAACGTCATCGGGCTTATGAATATCCAGTTCGCGGTGCGGAAAAACGATATCTTCATCCTGGAGGTAAACCCCAGGGCCTCGCGAACGGTTCCTTTTGTGAGCAAGGCAACCGGTGTCCCCCTGGCCAAACTAGCCACCCGCATAATGCTGGGAGAAAGCCTAAAGGAACTCGACCCCTGGTCCAAACGCAAAAGTGGATACTACTCGGTAAAAGAAGCTGTGCTTCCCTTTAACCGCTTTCCGGGCGTGGACGTACTGCTAGGCCCGGAGATGAAGTCCACCGGCGAGGTAATGGGCATAGATAAAAACGTGGGCCTGGCCTTTATGAAGAGCCAGCTCGGGGCCGGGCTGCGGCTGCCGGAAAAAGGGAATATCTTCATCTCGGTAAACGATCAGGACAAGGAAAGATGCACCGAACTGGCCAGGGCCTTCAAAGAACTTGGCTTTCAGCTGACCGCAACCCGGGGCACGGCCCGCCACCTGGAAAGTCAAGGAATACAAACGCAAAAAGTAAACAAGGTGTACGAAGGACGGCCCAACGTTATCGACATGATCAAGAACAACGACATCCAGATGGTCATCAACACCTCCTCAGGCAAAAGAGAGGTACAGGATTCATCTTCACTGAGGCAGGCCGCGGTTTTGTACAACATACCCTATACCACGACCATGGCCGGAGCAGATGCCGTGGCCATGGCCATTAAGGAAAAATTATCCTGCGGTCTGAGCGTAAAGTGCCTGCAGGAATACTACAAACAATAGATCGGACAAACTACTCATGAAAAAAGAATACTGCGGCTTATTCGGTATAGACAGCCACAGCGAGGCGGCTCGGATGGCCTATTTTGGGCTGTACGCCCTGCAGCACCGCGGGCAGGAAAGTTCCGGAATCGTCACCTGGGACGGGAGCGCGCTACGGGAACAGCGGGGAATGGGACTTGTCCCAGAGGTATTTTCCGAGGACCATCTGGGAAGACAACTAAAAGGGCAGACCGCAATCGGCCATTTGCGCTATTCCACCACCGGGGCCTCCCTCATTCGCAACGCCCAGCCGTTCATGGTCCGGTTCAAGGATAAGCATCTGGCCATCGGGC
>CAZTKE010000137.1:0-1108 GCA_964614055.1 uncultured Desulfovibrionales bacterium
CTCACCTCCAGATCCGCGGCAATGACTTTATTCACCCGGGATTCTATCTCCCTTGCCTCCCGGTCTTGCAGCTCGCGCTCAAAGCGGTAGTCGCACTTGGATTTCTTGGAATTTATATGCGCGGAAAAACACCGCGGGCACCCGAACATATTCTGCATGGTCCTGTTCAGGATATGCTCCGCGGTATGCATCCGCGCATAGTTTCGGTCTTTCATGCGAAAACTACTTGCTGGACTCCATGTACCGCCAGAATTCCTCCCTGGGAGTGAACACAAAATCGGTCTGGTTGTTTATGCCCTGCTTATAGGCATCCATGGACCGCCAGAACTGATAGAACTCCGGATCCTTCTTCAGGGCCTGGGCATAGATTTGAGTGGCCTGGGCGTCTCCTTCACCACGCATGGTTTGCGCCTTGCGCTTGGCCTCGGCCAACATGACCGCACGCTTGCGATCCGCCTCGGTCCTGATTTTGACCCCTTCTTCACGTCCCTCGGAACGGTACTTTTTGGCCTGTCTCTCCCTTTCCGCGCGCATGCGTGCGTAAATGGCCTTCTGGTTTTCCGCGGGCAGATCGGTGCTCTTGATGCGTACATCCAAAACATCAATGCCGTATTCCTTAAGGGCATTATCGCTCTTTTCAGTGACCTGGGTCATTATCTTGCTCCGATCCGAGGAAACTATCTCGGTCAAAGAATAATTACCCAGGGCCACCCGGAGTTCGGAATAAATAATATCGTCCAAACGGGAACGACCGCCCTCCACCGTGCGCACGGTGCGGTAAAATTTCAAAGGATCGACTATCCGCCAGCGGGAATAATTATCCACGACCAGATTCTTCTTGTCCTCGGTGAGGATCTCCGCGGGAGGAGCGTCGTATTCCAGGACGCGATAATCAAATTGGACCACGTTCTGGACAAAAGGGAGCTTGAAATGCAAACCGGGCTTTAAATCGGATTTAACCGGCTTTCCCAGCTGGAGCAAAAGCCCTCTCTGGGTCTGATCCACGGTAAAGAAAACCTGGGTGCCGATCAAGACAGCCACTGCCAACAATATTATAAGTATGGTTGTTTTTCTGTTATTCATTTTATTTACCCCCCGCGGAATTCAA
>CAZTKE010000137.1:1208-4422 GCA_964614055.1 uncultured Desulfovibrionales bacterium
TACCCGACCACCTCGCGCATGGCCGCCTCGGCCGCATCATGAACGGTTTTTTGCGGCTGGGCGATATTAAACAAATACTCCCGGGCATCCTTTATCTTGTACTGGACGATGAACTGCACATTTACAATATTCTCGTCCCCGGTAAGCATCAGAGACTCCTCCGGGACAAGTCTGCTGCTGGAAAGACTTGACTTGGTCGCCGGACTGCGGAAACCTACTTCCGTGCGTTTAATCTGCGTAACCTGCGGAGTCTGGACCTTTTCAATCGGATACGGCAGATGATAATGCGGTCCGGACTCAGTAATCCGGCTGAAGGCCCCGAACCTCTGGACTACACCGACTTCATCCGGGGCGACTATATAGATTCCGCTCAAGAGCCACAAAACCACCACTAGGGCGATCAGCAGCTTACCCCCGGGGAACTTCATGTCCTTAAAACGTTTAAGCTTTTCCCCGAGTTCGCTAAAATCCGGACCTGGCGGCCTACCGCCACCGCCGGAAGGACCCTGCCGCTGCTTTCTTTCCTGTAATTTTTCCCAATCCCAGTTCATTTGCCCACGCACTTATCCTTATTAATTGTTAACGGCTGTAAACGGCCTCAGCCAACTCACGCGTGTTTACTTAAAAAAAACGCTTTGCAGGCCGTCTGGAATTATTTAATTTAAAGGACATGCATATGGAGGTCAAGCAAATCAAAAAGGTTTTACAATCACTATTGAACGAGTTAAATAATTCCCGAGTCAACCGAATTTAATTGCAAGGGCGAAGGCATGCTTGCGGGGAAACGACATGCGCAACAGGATAACCGATTTGCCGTAATATCTACGAAAGCCTCTTAAGCATGTAAAAAAAAGATAAAAACGTATATTTGCCCTCTGTAGTATCCATAAAATCCGCAGCAAAATAAGCCGAGGTAAAAAATGAAGGATATTAAACCGGATGTCTTCCGGGCCTACGACATCAGGGGAATCGTGGACAAGGACTTTGACGGGGAATGGGTGGAAACCCTGGGCAAGGCCTGCGGCACCTATTTCCTGAACCGGGGTTACACCCGGGCCGTGGTCGCTAGGGACTGCCGGCACAGCTCCCCGGAGTATCAGACCCGGATAATCAAGGGGCTTATGGCCACGGGCGTGGATGTGACTTACCTGGACATGGTGGCCACGCCCCTGTTTTATTTCGCAATAAAACACTTAGGATTTAATGCCGGGGTAGTAGTCACCGCCAGCCACAATCCGCCCGAGTTTAACGGGTTCAAGGTCTGGGCCGGGGAAAACACCATACACACCGATGAGATCCAGAAAATTTATTCCATAATGCGCGAGCAGAAATTCCCGGCCAGCACAGCCATGGCCACGGAGATGAACATAGTCCCCGAATACCTGGATCACCTCTTGGCGGACTGTAAACTGGAAAACAAAATAAAGGTGGTTGTGGACGGAGGGAACGGCAGCGCTGGCGAGGTATGCGCGGATCTTCTGCAGCAGGCCGGCGCGGAAGTAATCCCCATTTACTGCGAGCCGGACGGGGATTTTCCCAATCATCATCCCGATCCCACGGTATCCGAGTATATTACCGACCTCAGGGAAACCGTGGTCCGGGAAAATGCGCACATGGGTATCGGACTGGACGGAGACGGAGACCGCATCGGAGTTGTGGATGAAAAGGGAGATCTTGTCTACGGAGACAAGCTCCTGGCCATCTTCAGCCGGGAAGTGCTCAAGGAAAACCCCGGATCGACAATAATCGGAGAAGTCAAATGCTCGCATCTCTTGTTCAAGGATATTGAAAACCACGGCGGACGCGGGGAAATGTGGAAGACCGGACATTCCCTGATAAAGGCCAGGATGAAGGAAACCGGAGCCAAGCTGGCCGGGGAAATGAGCGGACACATGTTTTTTGCCGACCGCTACTACGGATTTGACGATGCCCTGTATGCTGCCCTGCGCCTGTGCGAAATCGTATCCAAGTCCCCGGAAAAAAAGATAAGCACTTACCTGGAGGACTGGCCCGAGACATTCAACACCCCGGAGATCAGGGTGGATTGCCCGGAGGAGAAAAAATTCCAGGTAGTGCAAACCGCCAAGGAATATTTCCGGGACAAATACAACCTCGTGGATGTGGACGGAATACGCCTCACTTTTGACGACGGATGGGCACTGCTCCGGGCCTCGAACACCCAGCCCGTGCTCGTGCTCCGCTTCGAGGCGGAGTCGGAAAATAGGCTGCAGGAACTCAAAGATATGCTGGAAAAACCGCTGCGGGAATGGATCGCGGCTTAACCAACCTACAAGCGGACGGTAAATGAACCCCAGAAAGATTACCACTCCGGCCATGCAGCTTTTACGCGTTCTGGCCATGGTGGGAATATTCATCGGAGTGGGAATTCTGTTCTGGAAGCAATATGAAAGCTCCCTGAACCGCATCCAGTCCAGGCAGGACATATGGGATCAGACACAGAGCTTAAGCGAATACCAGAAACAATTTCTGTATGACTATGCCGGCCGGCTGAAAAAAGACTTCGGTCTTGATTTGATCGTCAAAATCAGCAAAGAACCAACTGCTGTCCCGGACCTGGATAAAAAAACCCTTTTTATCGGACTGTGCCCTCCCCGCCGGGAAGCCACGGTTGTGTTCCCGCCCCTGGCCCGCCGGGCGGTGGGCGAAGAATTTATAAATCATTTGCAAAAGTCGCATTTCCGCACCTACTGGCCGGATAAATGGCCGCAAGGATTGAAGAAATGTTTGATTCTCATCCGGGAAAAACTGGCTGCGGTGGGCACATGAAAACAATGGCGCAAGTTGTGCTGACCACGGACGGAAGCAGCCTGGGCAATCCCGGTCCCGGCGGATACGCCGCCATCCTGGAATACAAGGACAAGCAGAAGATACTGACCGGGGGATTTTCCCGGACCACGAACAACCGCATGGAGATAATGGCGGTTCTGGCCGGATTGAAAGCCTTGAAAAAACCAACCCTTTTGACCATTAGAACGGATTCGCAGTATGTGGCCCGGGCCATAAGCGAGGGCTGGCTTAAAAAATGGCAAAAAAACGGTTGGAGAACCGCCGGGAAAAAGCCGGTTAAGAACCGGGATTTGTGGGAAGACCTGTCCCGGGAACTTGACAAACATGAAGTGGAGTTCAAATGGGTGCGGGGGCACAGCGGTGATGAGCGCAACGAAAAATGCGACGATCTGGCCAGGGCGGAAGC
>CAZTKE010000138.1:0-4397 GCA_964614055.1 uncultured Desulfovibrionales bacterium
GATGTGGAGGCGATATTCACTATCCGCCCCCTTTTCTTGCGCAGCATCTTCTCCAGAACCGGCTTGGTCACATTGTAGAAACCGTCCAGGTGAACGCGCAAGACATCCCCCCAGTCGTTCTCCTTCATCCATACCAGAAGGGTATCCCGGTTGAAACCGGCATTATTGACCACTGCATAGGGGACTGTTTCCTTGAGTTTAGGGAAAAGCGCATCTTCGGTCTCCTGCCTGTCGGCCACGTCAAAGGGCAAAAGCTCGCAGCTGCGGCCCATATCCCTTATATCCGCGGCCACCTTTTCCGCCTCATCCGCGCCGCTTCTGTAGTTCAGCCAGATATCAAAGCCGTCTTCGGCCAGCATCCTGGCTGTTGCCGCGCCTATGCCCTTGCTCCCGCCGGTTACCAGGGCGACTTCTGTGTCGGCCATAAAAAACCCAACCCTTAATATTTGTGCTTTATATCCTAAGCAATTAAAATAAACATATCCATGACTTCATCATTTCCAAGGACATTACTTTAGATGACAACTGCGTATAATACGTGTATGCTATTTAGTCAAAATTTAAAGACGAGCGAAAACATGAAACTAAAACTTATTTATCCCAGCTGGCCCAAGCTGCGGGGGCAGACCAAGTTCAATCTCCCCCCGCACGGTCCGGTGGTTATGGCCGCGACAATCCCCGAGGACGTGGAAATTGAATTCATTGACGACAACGTCCAGACCCTCGGCTTCGAACCTGACGCCGATCTGGTGGCTCTTTCGGTCATGCTGACCTGTCAGCTGCCCCGGGCCTTTGAAATAGCCGATCGATTCAGGTCCATGGGCATGCCGGTCATTTTCGGGGGCATATCCGCAACCCTGCACCGGGATGAAGTCGCCGGGCACGCGGACAGCATCTTTCTGGGCGAGGCCGAAGGAAGATTCGCCGCGGTTATTGACGACTTCAAAAAAGGGCGGCTGAAAAAAGTCTACGACTACACCAACAACCACCCGGATATTTCCCTGGTGGACACGGCCCGGCGGGACATTCTGGATCGCGAGCTGTACAACTACCGCGGGGTGCAGATGGTGGATCTGGTGCACGCCTCCCGGGGCTGCCGCTTCAATTGCTTTCCCTGCTGCTCGCGTTACCTGGGGGGCAAGAGGCACCGCACCCGCCCCATATCCAAGGTAGTCCAGGAAATGGAGTCCATACCCAACAACCGGCTCTTTCTGGTGGACAATTCCCTGGCCCAGAACAAGAAATGGCTGCGGGAGCTGTTCTCGGCCATACAGCCGCTGAAGAAAAAATGGATCTCCCATCCGGTGTTCTATGATCCGGAAATAATCGACATGGCCGCAAAAGCCGGATGCTGGTATGTGTATCAGGCGATTATCGACACCTCGGAAAAGACCAGGGAACGGATCAAGATGCTCCAGGACCACGGGATCGGCATAGAGGGGACCATCCTCCTGGGCACTGACGACCACGACGAATCCTTTATAAAAAGGCTTGTGGACTTCCTGCTGGAAAACGAACTGGATCTGGCCGAGTTCACCATACTTACTCCGTTCATGCACACCCCCATCCGCAGACAGTTCGAGGAGGAAGGACGCATACTTTCCAACGACTGGATAAAATACACCACGGACCAGGTGGTTTTCCAGCCGGCGAAAATGACCCCGGAAAAACTGCATGAACTCTACGACTACGCCTGGGAAGCCTTTTACGGCAAGGGAGGGCAGCAGCTGAAAATGGCCCGACTGTTCCGCAAGGTCATAGAAAAGGAAAAAAAGGACGGCACTTACCGCCGCTATGAACTTGATGACAAAAAAGCAGACCCGATCGAGAGCTCGCCTGCGGCGCAGAAATAAATATCATGATGGACAATAACCGCATCCTTTTCGTCCACCCCCTGGGCTACGAGTCGGTGTACGCGGAAGCGGACATCGCCAGGCAGGCCAATCTGATGCCTCCGCTGGGGCTGGCCAGCATGGCTGCCTATCTGGAGGAAAAGAAAATCGCCTCGGACATCCTGGACTGTTTCGCCCACCCGGACTGCTTCCAAAAGATCAGGGACTATCTGCGGACTTACAAACCGGGGTTCATCGGATTTACCTGCACCACTTCCGGGTTTCCGGACGCAACGCGCATCGCGGAGATGGCCAAGCAGGAAACTCCGGGCGTCAAAACCGTTATCGGCGGGGCGCACCCTTCGGCCCTGAAGGAAAAGTCAATGCTCGGCAGCCCGGCTATCGACTTTGCCGTGGTGGGCGAAGGGGAAAAACCCATCGAACAATTAATCCTTTCCAAAGGGCAGGACGTGGGGGACATCCCCGGCATTTGCCACCGGGAAAACGGGGATCCGGAATTCAACGGCGGACAAAAAGAACTTGTAAACCTGGACGAACTCCCCTTCCCCGCATACGAGAAACTGGACGGCTTTCCGGAGACCTATACCCTGCCCATTTTCAATTATCCGCGGCGGCCAAACACCAGCTGCATCTCCAGCCGGGGATGTCCCTACAAATGCTCCTATTGCGACCGCTCCGTATTCGGCTCCAGTTTCCGGTACAATTCCGCTAATTATCTCTATGAACACATGCGCTACCTGCGCGACCGCTTTGGGATCAGGCACATAAATTTCTATGACGACCAGTTCACCCTGCACCGCGGCCGGGTGGCCGAGCTTTGCACCATGCTCACGGACTCGCCCCTGGACATGACCTTTAATTGCGCGGCCCGGGCCGAGCATGTGGACCCGGAGCTCCTCAAAATGATGAAGGAGGCCGGGTGCTGGATGATAAGCTTAGGCATAGAAAACGGCAATCAAAAGCTCCTTTCCCGGCACAGGCAAAATGCGGATCTGGACATGGTCGCGGCAAAAGTCAGGGACATAAAAAAGGCCAGGATCCGGATAAAGGGGCTTTTCATGCTCGGCCTGCCCGGGGAGACGGAAAAATCCATCCAGGACACACGCGATTATGCCCGTTCCCTTAACCTGGACGATCTGAACCTGGCCAAATTCACTCCTTTCCCCGGCTCGCCCGCGTATGAAAATATCCGGGAGTTCGGCAGTTTTGACGAGGATTTTTCCCGCATGGACTGCATGCACTTCCTGTTCATCCCCGAAGGCCTCACCGAAGACTTTCTGGAGGAAAAATTCCAGGAATTTTACAAGGACCACTTCACCCGGCCCCGGACCCTGTTCAATTACCTGTCCATGCTCTGGAAATCCCCGGACAGCTGGAAACGCTTTTTATTGTCCCTGCCCGATTTTCTTAAATTCGCCTTTAAGGGCAGCCGCATAGATGAATCCAGCCGAAACCCGAACCGCAAATGGGACAGCAAAAGCCTGGGCAGCGACTGGCAGCACAGGTTTTTCTACATGCTCATCCGCCGCTTTGGGGTGGGTCCGGCCTATGTTTTTTTGCATGTGGTAACCCTGTGGTACGTGCTCCTTTATCCAGGTGTAAGGCAAAGAATCCGGCCGTTTTTACGCCACAGGTTCCCCAAACGAACCAATTTTTTCCCGCAAATAACGGATATCTACCGTTTGAGCCTGAGTTTCGGGAAAATACTGATTGACCGGGCCGCAATCGGCATCCTGGGAACGGAAAAATTCAAGATGGATTTTCCGGAACAGGAGGAATTCAAAAAAATCATCCAGGAAGGCAGCGGTGCGGTGCTCATAAACTCCCACGCCGGGTCCTGGCAGGTAACCATAGCCGAGCTGGAGCGGTTGGACATCCCGGTGTCCATGCTCATGCAAAGGGATCAACAGGATGTGGACCGCCCCTATTTCGTGCATCAGAAAAAAAAGAGCCCGTACAAAGCCATCTCCCCGGAAAAAGGGCCGCAGGCCATGCTGGAGATGATGAGCGCCCTTAAAAACGGCGGGATCGTCGGAGTTATGGGGGACAGGGCGTTCGGGAACGACAAAAACGTGGTGGATGTGGATTTTATGGGCGACAAGGCCTGGCTGCCCTATAGCGCGTACAAGCTGGCCTCGGCCACGGGAGCGCCGTGTCTTGTCCTTCTCACGCACAAGTCCGGGCACATGAGCTATACAGTTCGGCTGGCCGGGGTGATCCGGGTCCCGGAAAATCTCGGCCGCGGCCCGGAAGATTTCCGCGCATACGCCCAGCAGTACGCAAACGCCCTGGAACAGTTCGCCATGGAACACCCCTGGCAATTCTTCAATTTCTACGACATGTGGGAGAAATAAATGGATCTAAAAACTCAGCTGAAAGAAAAACTCATCGAGGGACTCAACCTGGAAGACGTCCGGGCCGAGGATATAAAGGACGACGAGCCCCTTTTCGGGGAAGGCCTGGGCCTGGATTCCCTGGATGCGGTGGAACTGGTGGTCATTGTCCAGAAAAACTTCGGGGTGGAAATTACCGATATGGAACAGG
>CAZTKE010000139.1:0-4396 GCA_964614055.1 uncultured Desulfovibrionales bacterium
TTTGTGCGGCCTGGATATCCCACTCTATGTGATGGGTGTCTTTTTTCTTTTCCCTCAAGTCATCAATATCATAGATCCTCCAGGAGGAGGCATCCATTTCCACCAGTTCACCGTCTTCCAGGAAGGCCACTTCCTTGGTGTAGCGCAGAAAAGCGGGAATGTCCGAGGCCACGAAGTTCTCTCCCACGCCCGCGCCCAAAAGGAGGGGGCTGGAGTTTCTGCAGGCCCAGATGCGCCCGGGGTGCTTGGCGGAGACAAGGACCACGGCGTACGCCCCCTCGGCCATGCGCAGGGCCTCGGCCACGGCCGAAGTCATGGACGGGGCGGTCTTCAATTTGTCTGCTATGAGCTGGACCAGAACTTCCGTGTCCGTTTCCGAGGCAAACGCATATCCCTTTTCCTGCAGCTCTTTTTTTAATTCCCGGTAGTTTTCAATAATTCCGTTGTGCACCAGGGCCAGGTCCCTGGCCGCGTCCAGATGGGGATGGGCGTTTTTCTCGTTGGGTGCCCCGTGCGTGGCCCATCGGGTATGGCCAATGGCGCAGGTGGGCATGAATGTCTCCTGTCCGCCCAGCTTTTCCTCCAGGCAATGCAGCTTGCCCGGGGCACGGTAAAGTTCCACCTTGTTCTGATGGGTAAAGGCCAGTCCGGAGGAGTCGTATCCGCGGTATTCCAGGCTTTTAAGGCCCTCAATTATCAGGGGGACTGCCGGCCTGTGCCCGGCGTATCCGATTATTCCACACATTTTATTTTCTTTTCTTCCTTTTTTTCTCGGAGTAAAATCCTGAATGCGTTTTTCTCCCGGTTGTCAAGGCTTTGTTCGGGCGGTTCATCCCCGGCCCTGATCGGCCCTTTGCCAGAATTCCGGCCATAGGTCCAGAAGGCGGTGCAGGGCGCGGGAGCGATGGCTCCTTTCTATTTTTTCCTGCGTGGGCATCTGGGCGGCTGTACAGCCCAGTTCCGGATCCATAAAAAGCGGATCATAGCCGAATCCGTTATCCCCGGCCGGAGCCGTGGTTATCCGGCCCTCCCATTTCCCTTCCGCCAGGGTGGTTTCCCCGTTCGGGGCACAGGCGGCCAGGACGCAGGCGAAATGGGCCCTGCGCATATCCCCGTGCATGTGCTCCATTTCTTTTAAAAGCTTGTTATTGTTTTCCTGATCGGAGGCATTCTTGCCGCTGTAGCGAGCGGAAAATATTCCGGGCTCCCCATCCAGGGCGGGAACAACCAGCCCGGAGTCGTCAGCCAGGCTGATCCGTTTCGTATGGGCGCAAACCGCCCGGGCCTTTTGCAAAGCGTTTTCGGCAAATGTGCTCCCGGTTTCCGGGATGGGGCCCATTTCCGTAAAATCTTCCAGGCCCAGAATCTGTATATCCGGGTGGACTTTTTCCAGAACGGACTTGAGTTCTCTTATTTTGCCTTTGTTCCGCGTAGCCAGGACAATTTCCGGCATTCGTTCTCCTTTCTATATGTTTATGTTCTTGGGGTCCTGTCCCTGTACGGCCAGTGCCGGGGGGAGGGATAGAGTCACCGTGGTTCCTTCCCCTTTTTTACTCTTCAGTTCCACTTCACCGCCCAGATCCTCGATTGTTTTCTTGGTCATGGCCAGCCCCAGGCCGGAACCCTTTTCCTTGGTGCTGAAAAAGGGATTGAACAGTTTATCCTGAATCTGGGGGTCAATACCCGGTCCGGAATCAGAGATCTGGATGCAGATGAACTGGGCGCAGATGGTGGTTTTGATGTCCAAATCTCCCCCGTCCGGCATGACCTCCATGGCATTTTTGACTATGTTAATCAGGCTTTGCTTTACCAATTCCGGATTGGCCTTGGCCTGGGCCAGGTCCTCCTCCAGGTCCAGGTTGACCTCGATATTTTGCTTGCGGCAGCCGATACTCATGAGCTCCATGGTCTGGTTAACAATCTCGTTTACATCCACCTCGGTTATTTTTGCTTCAGTGGGCCGGGCGAAGTTGAGAATACTTTTCAGTATCCCGTCCAGGCGTTTGGATTCGTCCAGGATTATCTGCGCCTTTTTCTTGGCGCCGGAGTTCAACTCGGGCATGCGCAAGAGGGAATTGGCGAACCCCCCGATGGCGAACAAGGGGTTGCGGATTTCATGCGCGATATAGGTGGAGAGTTCGCCTATGGCCGCCAGTTTTTCCGTCTGCTGCAGCTTTTTTTCCATATGCGTCCGGCTGGTGATGTCCCGCCTCATCTCCACCAGATGGGTGATTTTTTCCTGCGTGTTGCGGATGGGATATATGTATACGCGAAAATAGCGGAGCCGGCCCTCGTCGTCCACCCTGGTGTGCAGGGCCTCGGCTTTTTTCCCGGTTTCAAGCACGGTGTCAAAGGGACAGGGATAGCTTTCCGTGCCGCAGGCCTCGCTGCCCCGGGACCAGGTTTCCCAGCATTTGCGCCCGATTATCTCGTCTTTTTCCTTGCCCAGTCTGGAGTAGACGTTGCGGTTTACGTCCACTATGTTTTTGTTCATGTCCAAAAGGAGTATGTCCTCGCGCACCTCGTCCAGGATGGTCCGCAAAAGGTTCTGGGCCTGGTCCAGATGGGCCTGGCAGCTGAGGCACAGCCTTTCCTGGACTATTATCTCCCACATGAACCCGGCCGCCCGGTGGTCGATTATGGATATTTCGGTTCCGAATTCAGCCTGCAATTCTTCTAACAGTGCCGGATCATCCCTTAAAAGGATAATGGTGTCTATGTTCCTGTTTTCATCCAATAGGCGGCGATAGTCGGAGTAAATGCCCACCCCGGCGGCTTCGAGAAGAGATTTGTGTTTTTCCTCCAGGCCTTCGTCGGTCACGGCCCGGATGCGTATTTCCGGGAAAAAGGCCTGCAGGTCGTATTCCCGGGCCAGGGCAAAGATTTCTTCTATAATCTCCCCGGGGTTGATCAGAGCCACGTTAAAGGTGGCCTGCGGATCCGAATTCATGACCTCACCTGCTTTGGGATTTTGCGTTTTATTCCGGAGTATAGTCTTTTATTCCGGGGTTTGCAAAAAGTTAAAGTCCATTTCTTCCAGGTTGGCGCAGAGTATCCTGCCCCGAAGCAGGGGAGCTCTCCCGGACAAAAGCCGCAGGGACTCGCAGGCCTGAATGGAGGCTATCATGCCGGTGACCGGGGCGATGCACCCCTGGGCGTTCTCCGCCGCGGATTCGCTGTCCCCCTGCCAGAACCCGGCCGGACCGGATTCCCCGGGCATCACGGTGGCCGCCAGCCCCAGCCAGCCTGCGACAAACCCGCTTACCAGGGGCAAGCCGGCCCGGGCGGCCTCTTGTAAAAGCATCTTTTTGGCCTGCACCCCGCCCAGGGCGTCTATAACCAGGTCCTGGCCTTTAAGGATGTCCGGGAGGTTGGCGGGAGTCAGGAAAAAGGACAGGGAGGTGGTGGAAACCGCGGAATTGATTTCCCGGATTCTTTTGGCGGCTTCCTCGGCTTTATTTTTTTTCAGGTTTTTTTCCGTGCACAGGGTCTGGCGGTTTAGGTTGCTGGGTTCAAATGCGTCCCCGTCGCAGACAGTGATGTTTCCAGTCCCGGTCCGGGTCAGGATCTCCAAGATATTCCCCCCCAGCCCCCCGGCTCCGGCGACAAGCACTGCCGCTTCCCCGAGTCTTTTTTGCTCTTTCGGGCTGAAAGTGCCTCTGTTTCGCAGGTAGCGTCCGGGAATTTCTTCTGCGGCTGCGGCCATTTCTAACCTCCTCCGACAGCCGGGAACAGGCCCACCCGGTCCTGGTCACTGAGTCTGCTCTCCCAGGCTGCCTGTTCACCGTGGATAAAGATTATCTTGACCTCGCCTTCCGGGATGCCCAGGTGGTGGACAATATCCCGGACCGTGCTCCCGGCCGCAAGCCGCAGACGGTTTCCCTCGGGGGCGTACTTGCTCAGGGTGGCGAAGCACCTGACTTGCACATCTATTTTTTGGTCCATCTTTGGAGCACTCCTTTGGCTACGCGAATCGCGGCCTTTTGCCGAATCTGGCCCGGGGCCGGGATTGATATTTCAACCAGCCGGATTTATTTCAAAATAAAAAGGCGGGTCAGTCAACCCGCCTTTTTGATTGTTTTCCGCAGCCTTTTTGCCGCGTTAAGCGCGTTTATTTATACCTTGGCCTGCTGCAGCTCCTCAATTGTGTAGTCCCAGATGGTGTCGTGCGGCGGGAGTTTTTCCTTGCTGAAGAATTCCGGCAGATGATCGCTGGCCTTGGTCAGGCCGGCGGCCTCGTTAAAGGCCAGTTCGTCCTGGAGGACAGCGGTCCCCGCCTTGGAGACGTCATCCGGGGTAAAATCGATTCCGAATCTGGCGCTTATCATCTGGGAGACCACTTCCAGGGCGTCTTCCGTATCCAATACGGCAAAGGCCACAAAAAGGCACAGGCCGG
>CAZTKE010000140.1:0-4348 GCA_964614055.1 uncultured Desulfovibrionales bacterium
AAATGCGGTCCGAACCGCTATCTGCGCAAGGAAGTCCTGTGGCCGTATATGGATGTATTTGTGGACCAGGCCCTGCAGCATATCCGCCAGGTGGGACAGATCCCGGATATCATTCACGGGCATTACGCGGACGCCGGTTACGCGGGCAGCAAACTGGCCCAGCTTTTGGGTGTCCCTTTTGTCTTTACCGGTCATTCCCTGGGGCGTAGCAAACGGGCCCATCTACTTGATCTGGGTATGAAGGTGGATACCATTCGCCAGCGCTACAATATCGATACCCGCATCGAGGCCGAGGAAATGGCCCTGGCCAACGCCTCCATGATAGTGACCAGCACAAAGCAGGAAAAAAACGAGCAATACCTTGAATACGATAATTATCTCCCCCAAAAGATGGTAACTATCCCTCCCGGGGTAAGCACGGATGATTTCACTCCTCCGAAACAGCGTTCCTACCGGGTCCCGATCATGGAGGAGCTGAAGAAGTTTTTGCGCAAACCAACGCTGCCCATGGTCCTGGCCGTTAATCGTCCGGCGGAAAAGAAAAATACCTCCACTCTGCTAGAGGCTTTTGCCCGTAATCAGTTTCTTAGGGAGAATTGCAATTTGGTCATTATCCTGGGCAGCAGGCAAGGGGTTATGGAATTACAGCCCGAGGCCAAGCGGGTCTTATGGAAGATGCTTGCCCTGGTGGATGAATATGACCTTTATGGTCAAGCTGCCTACCCCAAGCAGCATAAATTGAGCGATATACCGGATCTGTACCGGATTGCGGCCAAGACCAGGGGGGTGTTTGTCAATCCTGCCTACACAGAGCCCTTTGGACTAACCCTGATCGAGGCAGGTGCTTGCGGACTTCCGGTGGTGGCCACTAATGACGGCGGTCCCCGGGAGATCATCAAGAATTGCAAGCACGGATATCTGGTTGACCCCGAGGACTGGAAAGCTATCGGCCAAAAGACGGCCCGGCTGATAAAGGACAAGGATTTGTGGAAAATGAAGTCCAAGCGGGCCAGGTCCGGGGTCAAACGACATTATTCCTGGGACGCCCACGCCCAGAAATACATCCAGAGACTGAAGAAAAAGATTCTGTCATCCAGCAAGAAACGGAAAAATATTTTTTCCTTCAAGGACGAACTGTCCAAGAGAACACTGCAGTTGCCGATTGCAGGAAAACTTCTGGTAAGCGATATAGACAATACCCTGCTCGGAGACAGCCGGGCCCTGGAGGATTTTCAGGAAGTACTTGGCGCCCAAAAGGGCAAACTCGGGTTTGGGGTGGCTTCAGGCCGAACCGTGGAAAGCATTGTGGATATCCTGCACAAAAACAATATCCGCCTTCCAGAGGTCATAATCTCCGCGGTGGGCAGTGAAATCCATTATGGGCAAAAAATAGTTCCGGACAAGGACTGGGCCCGGCATATCAACCACAGCTGGAACCGGGAAAAGATCGTGCGGGTCATGCAGGAGGTTCCGGGTGTGGAGTTGCAACCCGAGAGCGAACAGCGTAGATTCAAGATCAGCTATTTTTACCAGGGCCGGAAATTTCCGGGCGTGCGCTGGTTGCGCAAGAAACTGCGCCAGCACCAGGTGCACGTGAAGATTATCAAATCCCATCAACAGTATTTAGATATCCTCCCCCTGCGGGCCTCCAAAGGGCATGCCATCAGATTTGTGTGCGTTCGCTGGGGGCTGGATTTCAACGACGTCCTGGTGGCCGGGGATTCGGGAAATGACCGGGAAATGCTGAACGGGAATACGTATTCCGTGGTGGTCGGCAACTACAGCCGGGAGCTGAAGAATTTGGTGGAGGGGGAGCGCCTGTATTTTGCCCGGGGCCAATACGCCCGGGGCATAATAGAAGGCTTGAAGCACTTCGAGTTTGTTCCCTAGCTTGCTTTAGGCAAAACAGGGCCAATTTGCCGCAGAAATGAACAAAAAGGAGCCGGATTGTGGTTTTGAGTTCACATAATAAGGACGGTTCTTCCACGCTTACCCCGGAAGTGCGCAGGGCTTTGTATCTCTTGCTGCGCCGCATTCTGTCCGCCAAGAGGACTTTCCTTTTGCGCTCGGACATCCTGGATATACTGGAAGCCTTTGAGTCCGGGCAGGGGCACGAGCCCTTAAGAGACTCGGATATTTACGATACATTTAGATTCGGCCAGGTTTTGGCCATCAAATATCCCTGGATATATCTGGTTTCCCGGCCGGAGATCGGCAACTGGAAGTTTTTTCGGTTTCAATGCGAGGATGTCTTGTACGAGGAGATCGAGGCCCGGGACTACCTGCGCTTTGAGGAGACTTTGGTCACCAGGGATGAAAAGGTGGATGAGTTCCTCCCGGAGATAGATTTTGCCCCGTTTAACCGGGACTTCCCCCAGCTCCAGGACAGCCATCATATCGGCAAGGGAGTGGAATTTTTGAACCGCCATCTTTCCGGAAAGTTCTTCCAGAGCAGAGAAACCGGAAACGCCAGTTTGTTTGATTTTTTGCGCCTGCATCACTACCAGGGCAAGCAGCTCATGCTCAACGGCAGGATTGGTTCAGTGGAGGCCCTGCGCAAGGGGCTGCGCCAGGGACAGAAGATACTGGCTAGGAAAAGCCCGGATCAAGAGTGGAAAGATTTTGCCCAGGAGATGCACGAGGTGGGGTTTGAAGCCGGTTGGGGACGGCGCTGTGAGGATGTCCGAGAGAATTTCGGCCTGCTCCTGGAAATCCTGGAGGCACCCACTGCCTCTATTTTGGCCAAATTCTTGAGCCGTATGCCCATGGTGTTCAATCTGTTGATTGTTTCCCCGCACGGGTATTTCGGCCAGTCCGGAGTGCTGGGCCTGCCGGACACCGGGGGACAGGTTGTGTACATCCTGGATCAGGTCCGGGCCCTGGAACAGGAAATGCGCACCCAGATCTACAATCAAGGCCTGGAGATCAACCCCCGCATCCTGGTTTTGACCCGGCTTATCCCCGAGGCCGGGGAAACCACCTGCAACCAGCGCCTGGAATCCATAATCGGAACCGAGAACAGCCATATCCTGCGGGTCCCGTTCCGGAACAAAAGCGGGGAAGTGGTTCCGCACTGGATCTCCCGTTTCCATATCTGGCCGTTTTTGGAACAGTTTGCCCTGGACAGCAGAAATGAAGTCATGGCCGAGATGAACGGCAAGCCGGATTTGATCGTGGGCAATTATTCGGACGGTAATCTGGTGGCCACCCTGTTGTCCAAGGAGATGCGGGTTACCCAGTGTAATATAGCCCACGCCCTGGAAAAATCAAAATATCTTTTCTCCGCGCAGTACTGGAGGGAGAACGAGGCGCAGTACAGGTTTTCCGCCCAGTTCACCTCCGATCTTGCGGCCATGAACGCCGCAGATTTCATAGTCACCAGCACATACCAGGAAATTGCGGGGAAGGAGGACATTGTCGGGCAATACGAGACCTATCAGTTCTTTTCCTTGCCTCAGCTGTATCGAGTGATAAACGGGATCAACGTGTTTGATTACAAGTTCAACATTGTCTCTCCCGGGGCTGACTCCAATGTCTATTTCCCATATTTTGAGCAGAGCCAGCGCCTGCCCGAACTCATGCCGGAAATCAAGGATATTGTTTTCGGTGAGGAGGGGGAGGAGACCCGGGGCGTACTTGCGGAACAGGATAAGCCTCTGATCCTGACCATGGCCCGCATGGACCGGATCAAAAATCTGGTGGGGCTTGTACAGTGGTATGCGGAAAACAGTGAACTTCAGGATGCGGCGAACCTGCTGGTTATCGGCGGGCATATAAACCCGGACAAGTCCCAGGATCACGAAGAACGGGAATGCATTCTGGATATGCACAGTTTAATGGATTCCCATGATCTGACCAGCAATGTCCGCTGGGTGGGAAGAAGGTTGGAAAAGAACCTCTCCGGGGAGTTGTATCGTTTTGTGGCCGATACCAGGGGAATATTTGTTCAGCCGGCACTTTTTGAGGCCTTCGGCCTGACCGTGGTGGAGGCGATGGCCTCCGGATTGCCTGTCTTTGCCACTATTTTCGGCGGTCCTCTGGAGATTATAGAGGACAATGTTTCCGGGTTTCACATCAATCCGAACAGGGGGCAGGAAAGCGCGCAGCGCATGGTGGAATTCTTCAACCGCTGCTCCCGGGATAAGACCTACTGGAACGAGATATCCAGGCAGGCCCTGGAGCAGATAAGGCGCAAATACAACTGGGAGCTTTACGCCAAAAAGCTTTTGTCCCTGTCCCGCATATACGGTTTCTGGAAATACGTTTCCAACCTGGAGAGAGAGGAAACCCGCTGTTATCTGGATATCATCTATTCCCTTCTGGTGCGCAGGCTCATTGCCTAGTCCTT
>CAZTKE010000141.1:0-4322 GCA_964614055.1 uncultured Desulfovibrionales bacterium
TTCACTCCCTGGGTGGAGCGTCCTGTGCTGCGCACCTCATCCGAATTTATCCGGATTATCTTGCTTGCCGAGGTAAGCAGTATAAGCTCCTCTCCCGGGGCGAGCAAAAGCGAACCCACAGCCGGTCCGGAACGCTTGGTCAGCTTCATGTTTATAATTCCCTTGCCTCCCCTGGACTGCAAGCGGTACATGGGCAGGGCTGTTTTCTTTCCAAATCCCTTTTCGGAAATAGTCACCAGCTCGTAGCCGTCCGCACTGTCGGCAATCACCGAGGAAACCACTTCATCTCCGGAGCGCAGGGCTATTCCCTTTACTCCGGCGGCGCTTCTGCCCATGGGCCGGACATCACTGCAATTAAAACGAATGCAGTATCCCAATTTGGTGGAGAGTATAACTTCCTCTTTATCCCTTACCGGGCGCACTCCAATCAGTTCGTCCCCTTCCTTGAGTCCTACGGCAATAAGCCCCATGCTGCGGATATTTTTGTACAGCTCACAGGCGGTACGCTTGACCATCCCTTTTTTGGTATAAAAAAGAAAATAATTTTCCGCACTTAAATCGCGGGAGGTTATGGCCGTGGCTATATATTCCTCGTTTTCCAGGGGGACTAGATTTTTTATGTGCACACCCCGGGCGATACGGCTCCCTTCCGGGATTTCATACACCTTTATCCTGTACATCTTGCCCCGGTTGGAGAACAGATACAAATCCTGGTGATTGGTGGTGGTAATCAGGGTGGATATAAAATCCTTGGAGGACACATTTGCCCCAGCGATCCCCTTTCCACCTCGCTTCTGCTGATGGTAGTTCTCCAGAGGAGTCCTTTTTATGTATCCGTTACGGGAAAGGGTAATCACAGTTTCCACATCCGGGACCAAGTCCTGCATATCTATGCTCCCCGGGTCCTGCTCCAGGATCTTAGATCTGCGCGGGGTGGAGAAATTGTTCTTAAGTTCCTGAAGCTCCTCGCGGATAACCCCTTTGAGTATACTCACGTTTTCCAGAATACTTTTATAATATTCTATTCTTTTAAGTACCTGCACATGTTCTTCCAGGATGCTCTCCCGCTCCAGATTGGTCAAACGGTGCAAGCGCATGTCCAAAATGGCCTGGGCCTGAATTTCACTCAGCCCGAAACGCTCTTGGAGCTTTTCCTTGGCCTCGGGAGAATTTTTCGAGGCCCTGATTATGGACACGACCTCGTCTATATTCTCCAGGGCGATGCGCAAACCTTCCAGGACATGTGCCCTGTGTTCCGCCTTTTTAAGATCATGCCGCGTACGGCGCAGAACAATTTCTTTTCTGTGCTCTATGAAATATTCGATTATTTCCTTTAGATTAAGGAGCTGCGGCCGGTTATTGACCACGGCCATTATATTGATGCCAAAGCTGGTTTCCAGGGAGGTGAATTTATACAGCTTGTTTATGACCACATCCGAGATAACGCCTTTTTTAAGATCGATCACGATGCGGATGCCGTTCCGGTCGGATTCGTCCCGCAGATCGCTTATGCCCTCTATTTTTCTTTCCTGTATAAGGGCGGCTATTTTCTCCACCAGATTGGCCTTGTTCAGGGCATAGGGGATCTCCTTGACCACGATGCATTCCATACCCCGGGATCTCTGCTCTATTTCCAGGGTGGAGCGGATACGCACGCTCCCCTTGCCCGTCTTGTACGCACTGTCCATGCCTTCCCGGCCGTAAATATAGGCTCCGGTGGGAAAATCCGGGCCCTGCACATAGCGCCTGAGATCGGAAATACTGCATTCCGGATTATCCAGGACATGCAGGCAGGCATCAGTTATTTCTCCCAGATTGTGCGGAGGTATATTAGTGGCCATGCCCACGGCGATTCCGGAAGCACCGTTTACAAGCAGGTTAGGGACCCTGGCCGGAAGCACTTCCGGTTCTTCCAGGGTATTGTCATAGTTGGATATGGTATTTACCGTATCCTTTTCTATATCCGCCAGAAATTCGCTGGCCAGCTTGGCCATGCGGCATTCTGTATACCGCATGGCCGCAGGCGAGTCTCCGTCCAGGGAACCGAAGTTACCCTGGCCGTCCACCAATACATCGCGCATATTGAAATCCTGGGCCATACGCACCAGGGCGTCATAGACAGCGGAATCACCATGCGGATGATATTTACCTATGACATCACCAACCACTCGGGCTGATTTTTTGTACCCCCGGTTATAGGTAAGACCCAGTTCATGCATGGCAAAAAGAATCCTGCGGTGAACCGGTTTCAGCCCATCCCGGACGTCCGGGATGGCCCGGCCTATTATAACGCTTAGGGAATATTCCAGATATGATTTCTGAAGTTCCTGCTCTATGGAAATAGTATCCGACATCATGTCCTCTTTATTTTCTGCACTCTGCGTAGTTGCCGGAAGTTATATATCCAGCTCTCCTACGTTTAGGGCATTTTTCTCTATAAAAGCCCGTCTCGGGTCCACCTTGTCCCCCATCAGTTTGGTGAACAATTCATCCGCTTTCTCCGCATCTTCGATGCCTACCTTATACAGTGTCCTGTTATCCGGATCCATTGTGGTCGACCACAGCTGTTCCGGGTTCATTTCCCCGAGACCTTTGTAGCGCTGGATATTTATTCCCTTGTGGGCCATATCCAAAAGCGTGGACATCAAATTGAATATACCCTTAATCTCTGTTTCTTCCTCTTTCTTGCGTACTGTAAATTTATACTCCGGGCTCTTTTCTTTTATTTCCGCCATAGTATCATAGGTATTGCGGTACAGCCGGGAATTAAAGAACTCCACGCCAATGGTTATGCTGTGTTCGTTTCTGTCCGTGAATTTAAGGAAAAGTCGCTCCTCTTCGTCCACTTCCTCCCGGATCTTGTCCATGGTGTATCCTTTCCCGGCCATGTATTCCCGGAAGGTGCTATCCTCGTCATACAGAAAATAGGTAGGAGAAAGCCGGGTATCAAAATCCAGATAAATACTGAATAGTTCCTCGGAAATGCCTATATTAAAGGCCTCGTTGAACTTGTCTTTTATAAAATTAAGACTTCTAAAAAAGGAAATAAGCTCCTGAGTGTGGATGATTGTTCCATCCTCGCAGATAAGATCCACCTCGTCCGCCACCCGGGAAACCAGATATTCGTTAAGTTCGTTTTCGCTTATTAAATATTTTTCGAATTTACCTTTGTATACCCGATAAAGCGGAGGCTGAGCGATATACAAATAACCGTCATCTATGAGTTCTCTATACTGGCGAAAGAAAAACGTAAGCAAAAGGGTCCTTATATGCGCGCCGTCCACGTCCGCGTCAGTCATGATTATGACTTTGTGATAACGCAATTTTTCCAGATGTATGTCTTCATTGCCCACTCCCGCGCCCATGGCGGTGATCATGGCTTTTATTTCTTTATTTTCCAACACTTTATCAAATCTGGTTTTTTCCACATTCAAAATTTTTCCCCGCAGGGGCAAAATGGCCTGAAATTTGGGATTCCTTCCCTGCTTGGCCGAGCCCCCGGCTGAGTCGCCCTCGACTATGAACACCTCGCTTTCATGCGGCTTTTTGCTCTGGCAGTCAGCCAATTTTCCGGGGAGGGCATTATCGGAAAGGGCACCCTTGCGGCGAACCAGATCCTTTGCCTTGCGGGCTGCTTCCCGGGCCCTTGCCGCGTCCACCACCTTTTCCACAATAAGTTTGGCATCCTTGGGATTTTCCCCCATATAGGCGGAAATGGATTCATAGGTGAGCGCGGACACATATCCGGCCACTTCGCTGTTTCCCAGCTTGGTCTTGGTCTGTCCCTCAAACTGCGGATCCGGAACCTTGACGCTTACCACTGCGGTAAGCCCTTCCCGGACATCATCCCCGCTCAGGCGATGTTTTAATTTCTTGGGCAGATCGGAATTCTGGATATAATTGTTTATGGCCCGGGTCAGAGCGGAACGGAAACCGTGCAGATGCGTCCCGCCCTCGACTGTGCGGATATTGTTGGCAAAAGTGTACAGATTTTCCTTGTATCCGGTCTTGTACTGCATGGCGAACTCTATCTGCACGTTATCCTGATCGCCCTGCCCGCTAACAATGGGATGGATACCGGAATTGTTGTTCAGTTTGTGGACAAAGGAAACAATCCCCCCGTCATACTGGAATACTTCACTTGCTCCGGTTCTCTCGTCAGTAAATTCTATGCGTACGCCGCCGTTTAAATAGGCCAGCTCTTCAAAACGTTTAACCAGATTCTCCGAGAAATAATTTACATCGTCGAATATTTCCTCGTCCGGGCGAAACCTTATGGTTGTTCCGGTTTTTTCCGCGATTCCCTGATCCTCCAGGGCGCA
>CAZTKE010000142.1:0-4300 GCA_964614055.1 uncultured Desulfovibrionales bacterium
GCTGTTCCTGCACGGTGATGTTCAGATTGCCGTGGGATATGGCCACCGGGGAAATGCTAACCGCCTGCCCGATAACCACGGTTCCGGTCTTCTCGTCCACAACCACCCGGGCCTTGTTTTCCGGGCTGATCTGCATATTCTCCAGGGCGGCCATGAACGGAATCAGATTGCCTTTGAACGGATCCGGGATATCGATCTTGATGGTGGAGATGTCCTCGGCCTTGGCGGTATGTTCCCCGAAACTGGCGTTTATCTTGCCCACCACCTGGCTGGTGGTGGAGAAATCGCGCACATTCAGATTAACCGTGACCGATTTCTGCCGGTTGAACTCAAACGGGACTTTCCTTTCCACGACCGCGCCGTCCGGGATGGAGGCCACGGTAGGCACGTTCTTGCTGGCCGAGGCCGCGTCCCCACCGCTTGCGTATCCGCCGACCACAAGCGGCCCCTGGGCCATACCGTATATCTTGCCGTCCACTCCCTTAAGCGGGGTTTGGACCAACACCCCGCCCAGAAGGCTCTTGGCGTCACCTATGGAGGACACGGACACATCCAGCTTGCTCCCGGGCTTGGCCGAGGCCGGCATATTCGCGGTGACCATGACCGCGGCCACATTCTTGACCTTCAGGTCATCCTTGTCCACGCGCACGCCCATGCGCTCCAGCATGTTGTGAATGGACTGCGAGGTAAAATTCATACCACTCTTGTCCCCGGTCCCGGAAAGACCAACAACCAGACCGTATCCCACCAGCTGGTTGGAACGCACCCCGCTGAAGGAAGCAACGTCCTTCAGGCGCACCGCCCCGGCTCCAGCTGCGGTCCCCAAACACAGGCAAGCTGTCAGTATCAGAGTCAAAAAATTGCGCATATTTTCCACCTGTTTTTAAAACGGCCAGACATTGTCCAAAAGCCGGCTCAGCCATCCCGGCTTCTGCTTGTCCGTGATAATGCCCTGTCCGTAAATTTCCACATGGGCATCCGCCAGATAGTCCGAGGTTATCACGTTGTTCGGCCCGATATCCTCGGCCCGGACCAGGCCGCGGACCACGATTATCTGGGTCTCGTCGTTCACCCGCAGCTGCCTGGCCCCTTCAACCTGAAGCAGCCCCCCGCCCAGATCCTCGACCACCCGGGCGGCCACCGTAGTGGTGATCTCCGTTCCCCGCTCGGTTTCCCCGTCCCCGTCAAAGTTGCTTGACGCCCCGGCCTTGACCATGGGGGTGGACCCCACCTCGCCTTCCGGGCCCAGATCCTTGCCCAGCCCCAAAACGGAATTAATGGGGACCGCGCGCATGTTTTCCATGCCGAACAGATTCTGCACCCCGAACTGCACGCTGGAATCCCTGTCCGCCTGGGTGCTGGCCTCGTTCTTGGCGGAGAGGGATTCAACCACGCTGACCCGGACAATGTCACCCACATGACGGGCCCGATTGTCGCTGAACAAAAACTCGGCCCGGGAATCGGTGAACAGGGACCCGGGATTCTCCTCGCGCATCTGGGCCTGGCTCTTCTCCGGAGGCGGGGGTGCCATTGACGGCTGCGGCGTACTTTTGTGCTTGGCCGGGGCGCAGGCAGCGAGTAGCAGAAACAAAAACCCCATGGTTATCAAGCGGGCTGCGGTGAACATCTTTTTCTCCATCTTTTACTCGATTCTGTCCTTATTTTAAGGCTAATTTTTTGACTTAAAAAATTTTTTCTCAACCGTATTTACATGTCCCAATGAACATTCCGCATATCGCTAAGGATCACTGGCGCGAAGAATGAGCGTCCTGTGCATCCGTTTGTTGGAATTTTCTTTCTTCGGGATCGAAATCGCTATCGGAATCGGAATCGAATCTATAAGCTGAGGGGGCCTTCTGCACCGAATGACATATCCTTTTAATTTCGATAGCGATCCTGATTCCGATTTGGATTATCCCAACCATTCGATTAGCGGATCACAAGCGTATTTCCGTCCCGGACCCGTGCGGTAAGTTCCTTGTCGCTCTGCAAGTTCCTGACCCGGACCGAGTCCCCCCGACCGGCATCGGACAAAACCTCCACCGGTACGGAGAGGCGGATGAAATCCCCGAGATACAAAAGCTCCGCCTTTTCCCCGCGCTTCAGAATGGGAAGGGGATCCATGTATTTCTCGGTCAAGCACCGCCCCTGGCCCATGGACCGGGAAGCCATCCAGCTCCCGGTTTTCCCGTCCCAGACCTCGCCCTGGACATAGGCCAGATTCTTGCGCTCAAACCGAACCGCGTCCGAGGTAATCGGTTCCCGCCTGTTGATCGGACGGGCCGTGCAGGGGACGGTTTTCCAGACATCGATAAAAACGCTACCGCTGTATGTATTCCGGGCATCCCCGTAGCCGTTGACCACCTTGATCCGGAAATTGTTTCTGCCCGGACCGATCTCTCTGGAGCCCTTATCCAGGACCAGTTCATCGGACTCTTCGCTCAAAAATATTGCTTCCGGCAGCCTGAATTCCCTGAACTCCACCTTTTCTCCCATATTCCGGACAAACGGAGTCAAAAAGCTGACAACCTTTTTTTGGATCTCCTCCGGTCCCAAAACCCGGTCCCCTTTCTGCAGGATGGTTTCCCGGGGATACAGGCACCGCCCGGCTGCGGCCGGGACATATCTGTGCACCGCCCGGCGCAGGCGATTGCGGTTCTTTACCACACGTCTCCCCGAAGGCGGTGCTTTCCACAGCCGATTTTTCTTTATTTCCGGCCAAAGATTTTTGCCCGCGTCTGTAATCGGTTCGGCAATGTCCATAAAGCGGATATACTCCCCGGATACGGACACCTGTTTTTTGAGCATAAAATCGCTGCCGGCCCGGGCGCAGACGTTCGGGTCCGGAAAAAGGACCACTCCCGCGGCCAGAAAGATTGCGACAAAGATCAACCGGGTGGGTTTTGGTGTTTTATACATGAGTATTCCCCGCGAGTTGGTTGGGATCAAAACCCCGTCTATCTCTTCATATTATTGGCGGTCTGAAGCATCTGATCCGAGGTGCTTACCGCCTTGGAATTCACTTCATACGCCCGCTGACCGACGATCATGTTCACCATTTCGTCCACGAGCTCCACATTGGACATCTCCAGAAAACCCTGGCCGATGGTGCCCACGTTTTCCTCGCCCGGCACCCCTTCTACCGCGTCACCCGAGGCCTGGGTGGGCAGAAACAGGTTGCGGCCGATGCTGTTCAGGCCGGGCGGGTTGGCAAAGGTGTAGAGCGGAATATCCATGGCCGCCAGTTCCTCGCCCTGCTTGTTCAGGGCGGCCAAGTGCCCGTCCTCGCTGACCACTATGTTCTGGGTCTCCGGAGGGACGTTGAACTCCGGCTGCAGAGCGTGCCCGTTGGCGGTGACCAAAAGGCCGTCCTCGTCCAGCTTGAACGCTCCGGCCCGGGTATAGGCGTCCTGGTCGTCCGCGGTTGTCACCCGGAAGAAACCGTCCCCTTCGATGGCCAGATCCAGGGGATTGCCGGTGTTTTCATAATCCCCCTGGGAAAACATCTTGTGTACGGAAACCGGGCGAACCCCCATGCCGATCTGCATCCCGGTCGGGGTGCGCTGCCCGTTCGCGGTCTCCCCCCCGGCGATCTTCAGGGTCTGATACATGAGATCCTCGAACTCGGCCCGGCTCTTTTTAAAACCGACGGTATTCACGTTGGCCAGATTGTTCGAGGTCACGTCAATATTCATCTGCTGGGCGACCATGCCCGAAGCAGCTGTCCATAAAGAACGCATCATGGCTCTATTCTCCTTGGATATTAGAAATTCTTAAGTATAGGATCCGACCTGACGGATCACCTTGTCATCCGCTTCCTTGGAAGTGGTCATCGCCTTTTGCAGGGACTCAAAAGTACGCATGGTATCGATCATATTGACCATTTCCCGGACCACCTCCACGTTGGAACCCTCCAAAAATCCCTGGCTCACCCGGGCGTTTTCCGCCGGGACCTCTCCGGCCCGGGCCCCCTCCCGGAGGCGAAACAGGGTCTCCCCCCGCTTCTCCAGATCGCCCAGGTCATCGAACGTCACCAAACCGACATCCCCGACAAGCTCGCCGTCCGCCCGAATCTCTCCGTGCGCGTTGACCGCAATGTTTGAAGTGTCCTCCGGAATCTGTATCGGACCGCCGTCCCCGAGAAGGACATGCCCCTGGGAGGTCTCCAGATTATTGGTTTCCGCGTTTATCCGGAAACTGCCGTTGCGGGTGTACCCGGTCTGCCCGTCTTCGGTGCGCACCCGAAAAAAGCCCTCTCCGTTTATGGCCATGTCCAGGGGATTGCCGGTGTTCTGAAGCG
>CAZTKE010000143.1:0-2360 GCA_964614055.1 uncultured Desulfovibrionales bacterium
TTGGGCGGCCTGCAGGAATTGCTCCAGGCGTTTGTCGTAAGGCGGGTGCTTGAAAAAGGCGGAGCCGGAAACGAAGATGTTCGCCCCGAGAGCGGTCAGTTCTCCGACATTTTCCGGAGTGACCCCCCCGTCTATCTGCACATGCGGCTTCTTGGGCAGTGGCTTTATCATTTCATTTAGAGTTGTCAGCTTTTCCCGGGTGAAGGGGATGAATTCCTGCCCGCCGAATCCGGGATTGACGCTCATCAAAAGGACCATATCCAGTTGGGGCAGGAGATATTCCACTGCACAGAGCGGTGTGGCCGGATTCAAAGCCACGCCGTTTTTTGCCCCTAAATGGGTTATAAGGGATACCGTGCGCTCCAGGTGCACGCTGGCCTCGGCATGCACGCAGACCAGGTCGGCCCCGGCGTCTATGAACTCCGGGATATAAGCATCCGGTTTTTCGATCATCAGGTGCACGTCAAAGAACAGCCCGCTTTTTTTGCGCAAGGCCTTTATGATCGGCGGGCCGAAGGTGATGTTGGGAACGAAGTGCCCGTCCATTATGTCCCAATGCACCCATTTCAGTCCGGCCTGCTCCAGATTTTTTAGTTCCTCCCCGAAACTGGAGAAATCGCATGAAAGCAGGGATGGGGAGATAATTGTTTCCTTAGTCATCTTTTTCCTCGTCTTGCATGGGAAAGTCCACCTGGATTTTGAACATCCTTTCCGCCGGCAGATTCAGGATCTGTATACCCGTTTTGGCGGTGATGTCGGCCAGGGCTTCATTTACGTATTCCTCGGAGGGAGCGATATAGGTAAACCATACGTTGTGGTTGTGCTTGCGCAGGTAATTATGGGTCACTCCCGGATGCCTGTTGACCTCGGCCACGAATTCTTCCAGGCGTTCCTCGGGAACGGCCGCGGCGCACAAGGTGCTGTGCCATCCCAGTTTGCGGGACTGAAAATTGGCCCCGATGCGCCGGATGACTCCTTTCTGTTCCAAAGCCCTAACCCGGGCCAGTGTCTCGGCCTCGGTCAGGCCCACCCGCTCCCCTATTTTTTGATACGGCCTGGAACAAAGCGGGAAATCCGTCTGAATTACGTCCAGTATCTTTTTGTCCAGTAGGTCCATGTCTTGTCTGAATCCGGTGGGGGACATTATTTTCTCAGTTTTTGCGGGACATATGTGCACAGGGGCTCCTCGGCCAGGTAGTCCCCGGACATGGTATGCGCCCTGGCCCGGCAGCCGCCGCAGACATTGTGATACTCGCACACTCCGCATTTACCCTTGTAAGAGGGTTGGTCCCTGAACTTCATGAACTGCGGGGAGGATTCCCATATCTCGTTGAACGGCTGCTTGCGGACCTGGCCGCAGTCCAGCTCCAGATATCCGCAAGGCTGGACCTGGCCGCTGTGGGAGATAAAACAAAACCCTATTCCTCCCAGGCAGCCGCGAGTCATGGCGTCCAGACCGAAATTCTCCCGGTCCACGGCAACGCCCTCGGCCCTGGCCCGCTGACGCATGATGCGGTAGTAATGTGGGGCGCAGGTGGCCTTGAGGTGCATGTCGGTTGTCTTGCGAAAATCATAGAACCAGTTCAGGGTTCGCTCGTATTCCGCGGCGGATATAATCTGTTCGCTCAAAGCGGCTCCGCGTCCGGTGGGTACAAGCATGAATATGTGCCAGGCCACCGCTCCCAAGTCTTCGGCCAGATGAAAAATATTATGGAAGCTGTTTAAATTGTCCCGGGTAACCGTGGTGTTTATCTGGAACTCAATTCCCTGGGACTTCAGGTGCTCTATCCCGCGCACAGCCGCATCAAACGCGCCGGGTACTCCCCGGAACTCGTCGTGGCTGGAAGCATCCGGCCCGTCTATGGATATGCTGCAGCGTTGAATCCCGGTTTCGCGCATCTTTTTCGCGTTTTGTGCGTTTATCAAGGTGCCGTTGGGGGCCATCACGCAGCGCAGCCCCTTGGAGCCGGCGTATTCCGCGAGTTCAAAGACATCCTCGCGCATCAAAGGTTCGCCACCGGTGAAAATAACCACCGGATCACCGGTCAGGGGAAAGGTGTCTATAAGCGCCTTGGCCTCCTTTGTGCTCAGTTCATCCGGAAAGGGGTCGGTAAGTGCTTCTGCCCGGCAGTGCTTGCAGGCCAGATTGCAGGCCCCGGTTATTTCCCAAGCGATCAGCCTGAGGGGAGGGGCGGGAACGGTTTTATTTTGGTCAGTCATTTCTTGTGCGCGCCTGTTGGTTGTTGGGGCTTATACTAAAAAATATTTCAGCTCAAATCACGATTTCTCACCTTAAAATCCCAAAACAAAATATTGCCCGTTTTTTAGAGCGAAGTCAAAGACGGCCGCCCGGAGCAGAG
>CAZTKE010000143.1:2460-4290 GCA_964614055.1 uncultured Desulfovibrionales bacterium
AAAGAAAACGGAGGTGAGCGATATGGTCATTGATTTCAGCACATTTTATGATTTTCCCAGGCAGTTGGACAGGATGCTGGATGAGATGTGGAAGCCTTCCATGATCAGTCAGAGGAGGCAGTCGTATCCACCGGTGAATATTCACGAGGATGAAACGAACATTTATGTGTATTCGGAAATTCCGGGAATGAATATTGACGATATCGATCTGACTCTGTCCGACGGTAGCCTGCAGATCAAGGGCAAGAGAGAGGTTGCAAAAGGCAACTTCTACCGTCAGGAACGCCCCACAGGTCTTTTTCAGAGGGTAATAAACCTGAATGTGCCCGTGGATGTGGACAAGGTTAAGGCCAGGATGAAGGACGGTGTTCTGGACGTGGTCTTGCCCAAGTCTGAAGAGGCCAAGCCGAAGAAGATCAGCATCGAGGCGGAATAAGGAGGTGTTCTTATGAGCAATGAAAACAAGGAACTTAAGAAAACACAGGAGCAGGGCTTGCCCCGCTATTCCCCGAGTACGGATATAATCGAACGCGAGGACGGCTTTCATATCTACATGGATATGCCGGGTGTGCAAAAGGATGAATTGTACATTGATTTAAACGATAACGAGCTTACCGTGCGTGGGGTGAGCAGAACCAAGCGGCCGGAAAAAGCAAACAACGTGCACATGGAGTTTGGTGATGGAGAGTATGCCCGCAGTTTCACCATATCCGACGTGGTGGACCAGGAAAATATCAAGGCCGCTTTGGACAACGGAGTTTTGGAGCTGACCCTGCCCAAGGCGGAAAGGGCCAAGCCCAGAAAGATCGAGATTCAGGCCGAGTAATTTTGGACTAAGGAGGTGGTAAGCCATGTTTGATCGCATGCTACCGGTATTTAGAAGAAGAAACGAGCCGGAGGAAAGGACTCCGCAGACCATATGGGATATGTTCGAGAACATGTTCGATCAGCCCATGTTTGCCAGGGAGCGGCTGGACAGTGATTTCATCCCGGCCATGGATGTCCAGGACAAGGATGATGAGCTCGAAGTCAAGGCCGAGCTACCCGGGATGGACTCCAATGATGTGAATGTGAGCGTGGAGAACAACCAGCTGATTATAAGAGGGGAAAAGAAAGAGGAGAAAAAGGACGATAAGGACGGCCGTTCCTACAGCGAATGCCTTTACGGTTCCTTTTACCGGACCATTCCCCTTTCCTCCAATGTAAAGACCGAGGATATAAAGGCCAAGTTCAAGAAAGGGGTGCTGACAGTGAAGGTGCCCAAGAGCAAAGAAGAAAAAGGCAAGAAGATTGCCATAGAGAGTTAGCTGGCAAACAGCTTGGTTGCGGCAACCGCGGCCGGGCTGTATGATAAAGCGGGGTCTTTATCCGCAAAGGGTGAAGGCCCCGCATTTTATTTGCCCGGAAAGCCGGGCGAAGCTGTTGACAACAGCCCGCCTCAGGGGTAAAAGGCAACTCTATCGCGCTTTGTGGGGCTGTAGCTCAGTTGGGAGAGCACCTGAATGGCATTCAGGGGGTCAGGGGTTCAAGTCCCCTCAGCTCCACCAGAAATAAATTAAAGGGCTTTTAAAAAAGTCCATTAAACCCCGAGGAAGTTGACTTCCCCGGGGTTTTTGTTTTTGGATTCCGAGGTCTCTCCAATATAGTGTTTTTGTCTCCTTCGGTTTGTGCGGCCTCCCCGGCCTTGCCCCTTCCCTGTTATCGCGGCCTTCGGGAAAAGATTGAAAAGGTCAAGAGGGTAAAATGCACATTAAACGTCGAGGACCCACAAGTTAATATCTCCATCTTTCTTCCTGCCCAAGTCATTGCTTCCTGCTTGTCAATTTGTAC
>CAZTKE010000144.1:0-4283 GCA_964614055.1 uncultured Desulfovibrionales bacterium
CCGTGATCCTATGCCCTTGGGCAAGGGGAGTTGCCGGGACAGTTTTTTCTTTTCAATAGCGATCTTTTTGGTTATCAAATATATAATCAGCGGATGTTGAAAAAAACGGGGAGTCTTAAAGCAGTGACAGGCGTGTGGGGGATCAAAAAAACAAAAAAGGTTGCGAGAAAACTCGCAACCTTTGGATTTCCTGGTCGGGATGGCAGGATTCGAACCTGCGATTTCAGCGTCCCGAACGCTGCGCTCTAGCCAGACTGAGCCACATCCCGTCAAATCAGGGAGACTTTTTAGCGTATCTTTGTTTTGAGGGCAAGGCTTTTTTAGGCCTTGTTTTTGCGTGACTTCTCCCCCGTTTGTGTCCGGGAGTTAAAGCGTGTTTGATATTTTGGGGCAATTAAATAGAGAGGATTGTTTGAATGCAGTTTTCGGAGAACCGGGAAAGTGAGAAGCTGGCAAGGCAGGGAAACGGATCCGGGCAGAACGAATCTTCCGTCTCCAGGATATTGGTGGTGGATGATGAGGAAAGTTTGCGGGAGATATGTCAGGACGCCCTGGTGGACGAAGGTTATGAGGTGGATTTGGCTGAAGACGGCCAGGCCGCCTTGGAATATCTGGCCCACAATTCGAATATAGATTTGATAGTTTCCGATTTGCGCATGCCCCAGATGAACGGGATTGACCTGTTGAAACGTGTCCGGGAGCAGAAACTGGATGTGGATTTCCTGGTCATGACCGGCTTCGGGACCATTGAGACCGCGGTGGAGTGCATGAAGCTCGGGGCTTCTGATTATCTGCCCAAACCGTTTAATATAAATCATCTCCTGGTCAAGGTGAACAAGGTCCTGGGGGGCAGAAAGTCCCGCATGGAGCACAAAAGACTGGGCAATATCGTGCGCATGCTCAATTTGAGCAATGCCCTGAACGCCCAGCTGGATCCGAAATCCATTTCCTACGAGTTTATAAGTCATATTCAGAAGAATTTTAAGCCGGACAGCGCCTGTCTTTTTTTAAACAATGAAGACAAGGAGGCGTCCTCATCCATTATTCGCGGGGTAATATTCAGGACCAGGCAGGATATTTTTTCTTTTGTCCGCTCCCTGTGCCTGGAGTCCATGCGCAATCAGCAGTCCAAGTTGATAGATCAGTACAATTTCCCGGAAAATGACAGATTTAAAAAGGATGATTTTCCGTATTCTCTTTTGATAGTCCCTCTTGTTGCCCAGGGTCGGGGAATCGGGGTTGTCGCCCTTATCAGGGAAAAGAAGAACGGTCTTTTCGGGCACACCGATGTTCAGCTCTTGTCTGTTTTCGCCTCTCATGTGGCCACTTCCATGCAGAACGCGAATATGTATGCCCGGATGCAGGATTTGAATCTGGATATTATCCGCTCCTACGCCACAGCCGTGGAGGTAAAGGACGTGTACACCAAGGGCCATTCGGAAAGAGTGGCCACCTACGGACTTAAGCTGGGGATGGAACTCGGGCTGGTCAGCCGGGAGCTGGAAAAAATATATGTGGCCGGAGTGCTTCATGATATCGGTAAGATCGGGGTCCCGGACAATATCCTGAACAAGCCGGGCAGGCTCACGGACGAGGAATTCGAGGTCATGAAAAAGCATCCCACCATAGGCCGGGATATACTTTCCCAAGTCTGGAGCCTCAAGGATGTCCTGCCCATTGTCTATTATCACCACGAGCGCGTGGACGGAAAGGGTTATCCGGAGGGACTCCACGGAGATCAGATCCCTTTTTTGGCCCGGGTGATAAGTGTGGTGGATGCTTTTGAGGCCATGACTTCGGATCGGGCGTACAGGGAATCTTTGCCCATGGATAAGGTGAAAAATATTTTAAGCGAGGGCGCGGGTACGCAATGGCAGGAGGATATTGTCCATAAGTGGCTGGATTTCGTGGAAACCAACGATCTGACACAAATTGACGAGAATAATTTTTCCGGTATCCGGGAGCTATTTGGCAAGTAATAATTTTTGTCTCTGGGCTGTGTGCCAGGAGAGGAGCGAATGATCAAAGTCGTTGTTGTGGATGATTCCGCATTCATGCGCAAGGCAATCGGGACCATGCTGGACAAGGATCCGGAGATCGAGGTAGTTGCCTACGCCCGCGACGGGGAAGAGGGTCTGGACAAGATCCGTGAGCATGATCCGCACGTGGTTACCCTGGATATTGAAATGCCCCGCATGGATGGCCTGACCGCGCTTAAACACATCATGATGCAAATGCCTCGTCCGGTTCTGATGGTCAGTTCCCTGACCACGGATGGGGCGGAAGCCACGCTCAAGGCCATGGAATACGGAGCAGTGGATTTCATCCCCAAACAGCTTTCCAAGGTCAGCCTGGATATCGTAAAAATTGAAAAGGATCTCTTAAATAAGGTTAAAACCATTGCCAAACGCAAGGTACGGCCCCGCTCCACCAGGACCAGGCAGTCCCGGGAAAAGAGAGTGGAGCCGGTTCGCCGCAAGGTGGTTGAATCCAGGAAAAGGGGCAAACAACTGCGGGACGTGGTTGCTTTCGGGGTCTCCACGGGCGGCCCCCCGGTGGTGCAGCGCATCCTGTCCGAGCTTCCGCCTGATTTTCCGGCCGGGATACTCATTGCCCAGCACATGCCTCAGGCCTTTACCGGACCTTTTGCCAAGCGCCTGGGGGAAAGCTGTCAGCTGAAAGTAAAGGAAGCGGAAAAAGGGGATGTGCTAAGGCCCGGATGCGTGTTTGTCTCCCCGGGAGGGAAACATCTGACTATTGAGCAAAAGGTAAGCAGAATAGATGTGGTGGTTGGGGACGAGCCCCATGACGCCCTATATCGCCCCTCGGTCAATGTCCTTATGTCTTCCGTGGCCAAGGCGGTTGGAGCAAGGGGAGTGGGAGTCATTCTAACCGGCATGGGCAGTGACGGACTCTTTGGTATCCGTGAACTCAAAACCGCCGGAGGAAGGGCCCTGGCCCAGAGCGAGGAGACATGCGTGGTTTACGGTATGCCCAAGGCCATAGTGGATGAGGGCCTGGCGGACAAAGTTGTTTCTCTGGAAGACATGGCCGGGGAGATAGCCTCATTTTTGTATGCCTAGCAGTCCTTGCGGTTCTTGGTTTTGTTTTTGGATAAAGGCAGCGGTGAAAATACGGAGCTTTTAAAAAATGCAGAAATTTGCCTCGAATGAAATAATTGAGCAATTGCAGAGCCACGATCCGGATGTGCAGCGGGAAGCCGCGTTCGCCGCCCGGGATTTCGGGGACGAGCGCACCGTTCCCCTGCTCGTGGAACTGTTGCGGAGCGGGAACATTGGGGTTCAGGAAGCGGCGGACATGGCTTTGCGCAAGATCGGAGGCAAAAAGAGCGTGCTCGAGCTTATTCCCCTGCTTTCCGATCAGTCGGCTGCTGTGCGCAATCTGGCCATGGATATACTCCGGCACGTGGGCTATCAGGACATGAGCGCGATAATCCGGCTCCTTCAGGATGAGGACGGGGATATCCGCATATTCGCCTCGGACATATTGGGATCGAGCGATTCGTACATGGCGGTGGGCCCCCTGTCCGAATCCCTTTTGCATGATCCGGATGTAAATGTGCGCTATCAGGCGGCAGTGAGTCTTGGAGAGCTTCGGCGCAAGGAAGCGGTGGAATACCTGAATCAGGCCCTGGGCGACGAGGAATGGGTTCAGTTCGCCGTGATAGAGGCCTTGCTCAAGATCCGGGACGAATCCTCCATAAATGCATTGGTTTCGGCCATGGAGACTTCCACGGAATTGGTAAATTCCATGATCGTGGATGCCCTGGGCGAGATGGGCAATATCAAGGCCGTGCCCATGCTTTTGAGCAAGCTGGACAGCGATCTGGATACAGCCATGCGCAACAAGATCCTCAAAGCCGTGGTCAATATCCTGGGGGGCAAGGCCCTTAATTATCTTTCGGAAAAGGAAAAATTCAAGGAATATCTCCTGGTGGCCATTCAGGATGACGACAAGGAGATTCAGGACGCAGCTGTCCGGGGCATAAGCAGTGTCGGCGGGGAAAGGGGCAGCAAGCTTGTCCTTGAGCTGGCCGCATCCATTAATCCGGATGTGGAGGAAGAGCGCCGAGAGATGATGATCAATGCCCTGGCCGGGATCGGGATGACTGAAGCTCTCAAGGAAGCCCTTTTAAGCGAAAATGAAGATTTGAATATTGTTGCCGTGGGAGTCATGGCCAGTCTGGGGAGCACAGATGCCGCCGGATATCTGATGCAGGCTTTCTGGGATAAGGGACGGGATCTGCAGCGGGAGATAAGCGC
>CAZTKE010000145.1:0-2878 GCA_964614055.1 uncultured Desulfovibrionales bacterium
GCCAACTCCGGGAAAAGAACGCAAAGCCTGTATCCGGATAAAAATTCCTGAAATTGGGCTTCAAAAATTCGGCCCTATTAATTTTTCTTGATAAGCCCGGGCAAAGTTGTTTACCTAACGCATAAACAACATTTCCCTAGCCAAACCCCAAGGAGTTAAAACAATGAAAATCGCGATCAGCGCATCCGGACCGGGCCTGGAGAGCCCGTTTGAGCCCAGGTTCGGCCGTGCCCCGGGATTTGTGATCTTTGATACCGACACCCAGGGCGCTGAGTTTTTGGACAATTCCAAAAACCAGAATCTCCCCCAGGGGGCCGGCATACAAACGGCCCAAATGATTACGAACGCCGGTGCTGAAGTATTGGTAACCGGCAATATCGGACCCAAGGCCAGCCAAGCCCTGGAGAATTCAACCCTGAAGATATTCAGCTGCCAGGCTGAAACCGTGGGCCAGGCCGTTCAGGCCTTTCAAAACGGCAATGCTTCCGCTCCGGGTGGAAGTGCCGCCGGTCAATCCGGGACCGGGGGTCGCGGTACCGGCTCGGGAACCGGTCGGGGAGTCGCCGGTGGTGGACGCGGTATGGGCGGCGGTGGCCGCGGACGTGGACCGGGTCAGGGCGGCCGCGGCATGGGCGGCGGTGGCGGAGGAGGACGCGGACGCGGCGTTAAAGGCGGCGGCCGGGGAATGGGCGGTCCGGCCGGGGCCGGACCTGGCGGCGGACAAATATAGCCCCGCAATAAAGGGTCGATCCGCTCCGTTTATCCCCCGGTGGAATACCTTTTTGGGCGACGCTGTTTTTTGTAGGCCACGCCCAGCTTGTCCATTCTCTGACGCAGGGTGTTCGAATTGATCTTGAGTAGATCGGCCGCACCTCCGGGGCCGCTTATCTTGCCCTTGGAGCGCTTCAATGCCCGCCGAATGTGCTCGGCATTAACCTCTTCCAGGGTAGGGAAGGCGCCCTTATCATCAGCGTATGCCAGACCGGCCTTTTCCGCGGTATTTTTGACCACACCCAAAAACGGCTCTATCTCCAAGACCTCCCCGGAATTCTGGATAAGGGCGCGTTCGATCAAATTTTCCATCTCCCGCACGTTCCCCGGCCAGTGGTAATCCTTCATTAATTCTATGGCCCGGGAGGTCAGGGCGGGGGGAGAAGGAAGCTTAAGATCCATAGACTTGCGCTCGGCAAAATGCTGAGCGAGCGCGGGTATATCTTCTTTTCTGCGCCTAAGCGGGGGAATATATACAGGGAAGACATTCAGTCTGAACCACAAATCTTCCCGGAACTTGCCCTCCTCGACCATCCCCTGGAGATTGCGATTGGTGGCGGCGATAATCCGGATATCCAAATGCACCGGTTCGGTTCCGCCCACCCTCTCTATCTCCTTGTTCTGAAGCACGTTCAGGAGCCTGACCTGGGCCTCGGGAGGCAATTCCCCTATTTCATCCAGAAAAATCGTTCCCTGATGCGCCCGCTCGAAGCGTCCCCGCTTGCGGTCCATGGCCCCGGTAAAAGCCCCTTTTTCATGTCCGAACAACTCACTGTCTATGAGGGTTTCCGGAATGGCCCCGCAGTTAACGGTCACCAGGGGACCGCTGTATCTCAGGGAAAGGCGGTGAATGGCTCCGGCGAGCACCCCCTTGCCCGATCCGGTTTCTCCGAGCAAAAGGACAGGGCTTTCCGTGGGGGCTACCTTTTCCACCTGATCCATGACATCCTTCAGGCCGAATTCGGCCCCGATGATCGCATCCCCACGGCGCTCCCGCAGTTCCTTCTGGAAATAGCGGTTGTCGTCGGCCAGAATCTCGTTCAGCCGGAGCACCTCGGAGTGCTTGAGGGCGTTGGAAAGGGCCAGGGCAAAGGGCTCCTGCAAAGACAAAAAAAGTCCGGCGTGCTCGGACGTATATTTATCTGTTCCCGGGCAACTGACCCCGACCTCGCCCACGTACTGCCCCTCCAGCTCCAAGCGCATTATCATCAGGGAGAAATCCGTGTTTTTCTTGAACCTCCTGGCCACCTCGCGCATATGCGCATCTTCGGCCGGACGGTTAAAAACCCGGACGTATTTAAGATACGGCCAGACTTTTTCTTCATCCCCCCACGGGAGGCGGGGCATGGGCAAAAGTTCATTGTCCGAAAACATGCGCTGTCCGTTTTCATCCACGGAAACCGCCACCCGGACCATTTTAATGTCCGGCAGGTACAAGGATAAAACCAGACGGGAGGCTGGCATGTAATCCTTGAGGAAAGTAAGGCAGCGCTCCGTGGAAGTGCGTATATCCAGGCTTCCGCATATACGCACTACCGCCTGGCGGAAAAAACTATCTTTGTTAACCGTATGCATTTGAGACATCTCAGTTTTTCCCTGTTTTCATCCTATATTATAAAACTTACCCACTCACGAAATATGGTAAGCCAGCTTACAACATAACATAAAGAACAAATCAACACCTCCTTAATGTACTGATTTAAAACACAAAAACAAACTTGGCACAAATCAAGCTTTAAAATAGTTTTGGCGGCACGTCCAAGCATACCGCACAGAGCCCGGAGAGGAAAACGTTCCGGACAAACGGCGCTACGCAAGCCGGGAGGTAACGGCCATGACCTGGCTGGAAACCATAAATTTCAGGTCCACAAGAAAAGAACTCCTGGAGGTGGTCCAAAACATACTGGAAGAGGCTGTTTTTAAGTGCACGGACACGCCTCCGCAGGAATGCCTGCTTTATCGCGACCCGCTTGTCGGTTGCGATTTGACCATCCATATAATATGGTCTCTAAAAGTAAGTCACCCGCGAAAATCAGGACTGGGCAAGGAAATATCCTATCATCTGGGAAAAATCGGACTGGTCAGCCACAGTCTCTGGGAAAAGCAC
>CAZTKE010000145.1:2978-4266 GCA_964614055.1 uncultured Desulfovibrionales bacterium
GTGTCTTTCCTGTTCATGGGAGGTGGATGCGTTACTGTGGGGCCGGACTACAAGGCCCCGGAAGTAAACGCCACTTCCGAATGGAATGCACGGATGGAAAACGGGTTGCAAAAAGACGCGGTTAACAAGGAAGACCTGGCCAAGTGGTGGAGGAACCTGAACGACCCCATACTAACCAAGCTCATACGCAAGGCGATAAACGGAAACCTGGACCTGGCCATGGCCCGGGCCACTCTGCAGGAAGCCAGGGCAAGACGCGGACTGGCCGAATCCGACCAGTTCCCCACCCTGGACGCGGGAGGGTCCATCAGCAAGGGCAAGTCCTCTAAAGACACCGGCAGCCCGAGCACAACCAAAACGCATGAACTTTACCACGCCGGTTTCGACGCCTCCTGGGAACTGGATGTATTCGGTGGAGTCAGACGGGCAGTACAAGCAGCCCAGGCTGACCTGGAAGCGCAAAAAGAGAACCTGCGCGACGTTTTGGTCAGCATTTGCGCTGAAGTGGCCCTTAACTATGTGGAAGTACGCACCTATCAGACCCGCCTGGATATCGCCCGGGAAAATATCCGCATCCAGGAAAAGACCAAGGGCATCACAAGTTCCCTGCGGGAAGCGGGACTGGGTACGGAACTCGCGGTCCAGCAGGCCAGCTACAATTTGTCCTCCACCCGCTCCCGTATTCCCTCTCTGCGGTCCGGACTGCAGGCTGCCAAGAATCGCCTGGCCGTACTAACCGGGGAGAATCCCGGTGCGCTGGACAAGATGCTTGCAAAACAAAAACCCATCCCCACTGTGGAGCCCAAAGTGGCCGTGGGTGTTCCCGCGGAAACCTTGCGCCGCCGCCCGGATGTGCGCAGGGCGGAGAGGCAGCTGGCGGCCCAGACGGCACGCATCGGCGAGGCCAAATCCGATCTGTTTCCCAAATTCCGGCTTCTGGGTTCGGTCGGGCTGGAGACGATTGAACATGAACCGGAATTCTTCCACACCGACTACAGTTTCTGGTCCATCGGCCCGTCCGTTTCCTGGAACATATTCGATGCCGGGGCCATAAGACGAAATATTGAGATTCAGACCGCAAAACAGAAACAAAAACTCATCAACTATGAAAAAACTGTGCTTGCCGCCCTGGAAGAAACGGAAAACGCCCTGACCAGATTCGCCCGGGAACAGGAAAGAGTAAAGGAGTTGAAGGATGCGGTCCGCTCTGCACGCAAGTCCGAAGACCTGGCCACCGGCAATTACAAGGCCGGGCTGGTGGATTTCATAAACGTATTGAACGCCCAAA
>CAZTKE010000146.1:0-4264 GCA_964614055.1 uncultured Desulfovibrionales bacterium
ATATTTTGACGCCATGGTTCTGGACTTGATCCTGAAGCACGGCCGGGGCGAGGATTTGCTGGCCCATTTGAGAGGTGAAGGCTTCCGGCTTCCGGTTCTGGTATTGACCGCCAAGACCGATTTACAGGACAAGAAACAGTGCTTTGAGCTCGGGGCGGATGACTATCTGACCAAGCCCTTTGAGCCCTTGGAGCTGGTTTTGCGCCTGAACGCCCTTTTGCGCCGGGATGGGCGGGTGGATCAGATAAGCATCGGGGATGCCGATATTGACCTCAGTACCGGGGTGATCAAAAAGCAGGGCCGGGAAGAAAGCCTGTCCGCAAAGGCGTGGGAGGTGCTTCGGCTCCTTATCCGGCACCAGGGCCGGCTGGTGCCCAAGGAGGAGATACTGGAGACCGTGTGGCCGGACGTGACCGTGGGCGAGGACGTTATCCGTCATTACATCGGCGAGATCCGCAAGGTCATTCCCCCGGAGAGCATTGTCACCTACAAGGCCCGGGGGTATCGCCTGGATATATGAGGCCCTTTATTTTTTTGTGGCAGTTGGTTTTTGGTTAAATTGTTTGCTCTATTCTTCGAAAAGCAGTAAATAGTGCAAGCAATTTAACCAGGAGAGAAGATGCTTTTTACAAAAATATCAGAATTGGAGGCTCAAGGAAAGATGTGTTTTTCTTTTCAGAGTCTTCAACGCCAAACACACCTGTCTGCACGAGCATTGTACTCAGCCTTGTATCGTCTGAAGCAAAAGGGGGTTGTGGCGAGTCCTACACGCGGATTTTATGTGATTATTCCTCCGCGTTATCGATCACTTGGCTGTCTCCCGGCTGAGCAGTTTATTCCGGAAATGATGGCCTATCTGGGATCGGCATACTACGCTGGTTTGTTGAGTGCCGCTGCCTACTATGGTGCCGCCCATCAGCGTCCACAGGTATTTCAAGTGGTGGTGGCCAAGCCGCGCAGAGAAATTAATTGCGGAAGTGTTTGGGTTGAATTTATAGTCAGGAATAATGTTCGGGAGATACCTGTGCAGACCAGAAATACTCCTGCCGGTCTGCTGAATGTATCCACACCTGAGGCCACAGCTTTTGATCTTGTGGGCTATTTCAAGCGGTGCGGAGGACTGGACAATGTAGCTACCTTGCTTGCCGAGTTATCCCCGAGATTGCAAGGGCCAAACCTGATAAAAGTGGCTTCAAAATCGCCCATATCCTGGACTCAACGTTTAGGATATCTTTTGGATCTGGTAGGGGCAAACGAGTTGTCCGATTCTTTGGCCGAACTTGTAGCGCAAAGGGAACCGGTGAAGTCCTCGCTTTTGCCCTCCGTGCAGGCTAAAGGCGCGGAAAAAAGCAAGCGTTGGAGACTGTTGATTAACAGTAGGGTGGAGCCGGAAATTTGATTCCTCAAGCCTACATTATCCACTGGCAAAAAAACGCACCGTGGCCGGATGTCAGTATGGTGGAACAGGATCTGGTCATTAGCCGGGCCCTTGTAGATATGTTTCGGCATCCAGTGTTAAAAGACAATCTGGCTTTCCGTGGAGGAACCGCCCTTTTCAAACTCTATTTGCCAGCCGTTCGTTATTCAGAAGATATTGACTTGGTTCAAATCAATCCCGGTCCTATCGGTCCCTTGATGGACGGCTTGCGGGAGGCACTATCCCCATGGCTGGGTGCGCCCAAATGGAAACAGACTCAAGGCAGGGTGACTTTCAAATTTCGATTTCTGTCGGAAGAAGATGTCCCCTTGACGCTGAAGGTGGAGATAAATTCCCGGGAACACTTTTCAGTGTACGGACTGCAAAGAATTCCTTTCTATGTGGACTCTCCCTGGTATAATGGTCAGGCCCGAATATTGACCTACGATTTGGAGGAATTACTGGCAACAAAATTGCGCGCCCTTTATCAGCGTAAAAAAGGGCGGGATATGTTTGACTTATGGCATGCGTTTCAGGCTAAACGGGGAGAGCCGGATTCCAAGCGTATAGTTTATGCTTTTCAAAAATATATGGATCACGCGGGAGTAAATGTTACCCGGGCCATGTATGAGGAAAATATGCATGCAAAGTGTTCTGATCCTCAATTTGCAAACGACATTCGACCTCTGTTGAGGCCGGATATACATTGGGATTTTGCCTCTGCTTTCGATTTCCTCAAAAATGAACTTATTCGTAAGTTGCCGGGAGAGGCTTGGAAATATTCTAAAGATTAACACTACTAATAAATTGTTTGTATAGAAATTTTGAGCTTATGCATGGCTAAATAGTAGTATTGGAGGCCAAAATCAGAATAAGTTCCGAATTCAAGCTGCTTATTAATTTCGCCCTGGTGTTTTTTCTGTGCCTGTTGCTTCTGGACATAGCCTTTCTGGTTATCGATTATCAGATGTCGCTTATGGTCTGGGACAGCTGGGCGGACAAGGCCGGGATGATGCTTTTTAACATTTTGTTGTGGGAGCTCATCCTGGTCACGGCCCTGACCTATCTTTTTTTTCAGCTCCTTCGGCGTTACAGGCGATACAAGGAAAGGACCCGGGAATATCAACAGCTACTTTTGCAGACCGTTTCCCACAAGCTGGGCAACTTTCTGGCCGCGCAGCGGGTAGACTTTGAGCTCTTGCGGGACACCGGAAGCAAAAAGGCCTTGGACCGTCTGGAGCAGGGCCGCTTTTTTCTGGAAAGGGATTTCAGGAACATGCTCCGGATAATCAAGGACTCCGGTTCGGAGGAACCGGAGCCGGAAAAAACGGATCTGTCCGACTTGGTTTCCGGGGTGCTGGATGATTTTACAGAAGAGCTTGAGCCGGAAAAAACCATGCTCAATCCGGCGGAAGCAAGGTGCATCCCTTCGGAAATGGAGGCGGTTTTGTATATACTTTTTGAAAACGCCGCTCGCTATTCCTCCTCCGAGGTGCTTGTCCGAAGCGGCAAGAGCCGGGGCAGGCCGTATGTATGGATCAGAAACGATATTGATCCGGAGCGGGTCCACGGCACGGGTGTGGGGCTCAGTACCGCTTACAGGCTGGCCAAAAGAAATGGATTTATCCTTAAATGGGTGAAGAGGGATAATTTTTTCCTGGCCGCCTTAATCCGCACGGCCAAAAAGTTCCGGTTTCACGATTAATGCGGCCGCTTCAAGCATGGCCGGGGTTATTTTGGGGGGACGCTTATGGTTCGATTTTAATTCCTGTTTCAAGACAAAATGTCACGAGCGATTTCCACTTTTCCCGGGCGATAGCATGTATAATATCCGTGTCCAGCCCTTGGTATTCGTGGATGGCTATATTTCTAAAGCCAACCATGGAAACCATGTTGCGCATTGTATCGTTTGTGATTAACCCCGCCCGATACAGGAGACGAAAGCAATCCGCGTTACTCTGAGGCATTCCCAGGTGCTCCCTGGAAACAATATGCATGGCAAGGTCGATAGCCGCCTGGCATGCCCTTTCCACATTCAGAATCAAGGCATCTATATGGGTAAAGTCCTCGAGCCCGGGGTCAAAATCATATTCCTGCTTTACCCGGCGGATGGCCCTTTCTATGATCGCCGCCTTGTTTCTGCACACATCATCCGGCCTGATAGGCATGGATAACCTCTTGTCTGGATTCGTTGAACATAATATACATCCCCAGAATGCGGGCGATTTTCATTTCCGCTTCTGCCCCCTCCCGTATAAAGATCCGTTTTCCACCCAGTACCGCTTCCTTGGCGTAGACAAGATTGTCCGGGCCTATCTCCCCTATATCCACTATCCGGCCGGTTGCAATCGCTATCTCCGAAGCCAGTTCAATTCTTTCCATGCCGCTCAAGGAATCATTGTCGGAGACCAGGACAGCCAAATCCACGTCGCTGTCCTCGCGCATTTTCCCGGAAGCGGCGCTACCCAAAATATACGCCGCTATTATACGCGAATCCTGTCCGATAATCCGGATTATAATGTCTACTTCATCCTTACCAAGCATCAATAACTCCAGAATATTTACTCGGTCGCTCGGAGCGATTTCCCTGTCTGTGGCCTGCAGACTTAGTAGTTATTTATTGCAAATGCCGAAGAACGTCATTTTTGTTTTTGGCCACCAGTATTTCATCCAGGGCCTTATTCAGACGTTCGAGATCATCCACCTGCTGTATGTTAGTGCTGTCCTCTTCCGAGAGGGTGAACTTTTTTCTTAAAAGTCGCAGCAGGACTTCCTTTTGGGTGGATATTTGCCCCTGCTGCATGCCCTGCTGCATACCTTCCTTCATGCCTTTTTCGAATAACTCTT
>CAZTKE010000147.1:0-4228 GCA_964614055.1 uncultured Desulfovibrionales bacterium
CCTGCAAAAGGAGTTTGGCCCCTATCTCCAAAAGGGATTTATCCCGGTGTACATCGAGCATGGCCTGCTTTATTATGTCCGCCGCAGACCCCTGAATAACAGTATTTACGGCCATCCTCCTGGCCTGCTGGGCCAGATTCTGGTTGCGGGAATTTATATCCGGCAAAAGGCGCCGCCGTCCGGCAATGGTCAACACATACCCCTTTTCCCGGGCGTTTTCCTCCACACTTTGAAAAAAATCGCCAACTTTTTTAAGTCGACTGAAATATTTGGAGATAAACTCCTTGGCCTCGTTCACGCTGATGCCCAGCTCCCGGCTCAGCTTCTGCGGACCCATGCCGTAAATAAGCCCGAAATTCACGGTCTTTGCCTTGCGCCGCTCCTCCCGGCTTATCTCTTCCGGCTCGCGGTCGAACAAAAGGGACGCGGTCCGGGTATGGATATCCTCATTGCTGCCAAAAGCGGAAACCAGTTCCGGGTCCCCGGACATATGGGCCAGGACCCGCAGCTCTATCTGGGAATAATCCGCCCCGACCAGCAGATTGCCCTCTCCCGACACGAAACAGGCCCGCATGCGAGAGCCGAATTCCCCTTTGATGGGGATGTTCTGCACATTGGGATTGCTGCTGGACAATCGACCCGTGGCCGTGGCCATATTGTTAAAATGGGTATGCAGCCGACCGTTGGAATCCACTTTCCGCGGAAGCGGCTCCAGATAGGTGGACCGGAGCTTCTCCAGAGTACGGTACCTCAAAATCCGGGCGATTATCTCATGCTCCCCGGCAATGGACTCCAGGGCCTGGCTGGAGGTGGACGGAGCCCCCTTGGGGGTCTTGCGCTTGACCGGCAGTCCCATATCCTGGAATAAAATATCCGCCAGCTGCTGATTGGAACGCACATTGAACTCCCTTCCGGCCAGGCGGTGGATATCCTTTTCCAGGCCGTCCAGTTCCTTTTGGACTTCGTTTAGAAAAGAGTTGAATGCATCCAGGTCAATGCGCACCCCCCTTCGCTCCATGACTTCCAAAACCGAGATCAGGGGCATTTCCATGTCCCGGAAAAGGGAAAGCAGACTAGCGGTTTTAAGCCTGTCTTCAAGACTCCCGCCCACAGCCAGGCAGGCCAGACCCTCGTTCTGCGGATGTATTTCCGAAGGGGAAAGATATTTCTGTTTTAGTTTGGGCCAGGAATAATCCCGCTCTTCCGGGTTCAAAAGATAGGCCGCAAGACAGATATCGAAAAAGTTGTCCTCGGGCAGATTTCGCCAGCATTCGCCCTGTTTAAGGAGCTGCTTGTAGCCGGGGACAAAAACCAGGGTCTTATCCAGCCTACCCGCGAGTTCACTCTCCTTCCCCGCCCACAGCCACTCCCTGTTCTCTGCGGCCAGGACAAATCCCTTTTCACTCTGAACCAGTCCTATTTCTGTCCCGCTCAGGTCGGGCAAATCGGAAACAGACTCTGTCCTCGCCGCCTCGGTCCCGGCCTGCGCCTGTGTATCCCCATCCTTTTCCTCACCGTCTTCAATCTCGCCTACAAGGGATTTCAGCTCGTATCCGGCAAAAAAATCAAGCAATTCCTCGCGGCGGGGTTTTCTAACCTGGAGATCCTCCAGACGTAGATCCGGGCAGGCGTCTGTTTTGAGCCCGGTCAATCCGCGGTAGACAAAGATATCCTTTAAATACGGCTCCAGCTTCTTTTTTTCCGCCTTGCCCAGGCGGGTAAAATGGTCCCGGACATCCTCCAGGGTGGGACAGACGCGCAGGATCTTGGCCGCGGTCTTGGGACCGACTCCGGGCACACCGGGGATATTATCAGTGCTGTCCCCGATCAGGGCCTGATAGTCAGCCCATTGTTCCGGGCGCATTCCCTGCTTTTGCAAAAGATCCTGCGCGGTGAAGATCCCGTTTTCCTTCTTGCCCGGATCCCACATGAACACCTTGTCGTCCAGGCATTGATAGAGGTCCTTGTCCGAACCGACTATGACCAGGGGATAGATGGATTTAAGCCGCTCACACAGGCTGGCTATGCAGTCGTCCGCCTCCACGCCTTCCGGCACCCGGCTGGGAACACCCAGGTACTCCACCGCCTCCAGAATGGGAGGAATCTGGGAGTCCAGATCCTCGGGCATTTTCTGCCGGTTGGCCTTGTATGCATCAAAGAGCTCGTGCCGGAAATTCTTGCCCTTGCCGTCCATTAAAAAGACCATATACTCCGGCTTTTCCTCCCGGATAATCTTTAAAAGGATACGCAGGAGGATAAAGATGGCGTTGGTGGGGAAGCCCTTGGAAGTCTTCAGATCCGGATAGGCGTAAAAAGCCCGGTACAAAAAGGAGCTGCCGTCCACAAGGAGTATCGGCTTTTGCAAAAGGCCCAGACGCTCTTTAAGCACCTTGCTTGCCCTCCGGGGATTTGCGGGGCGTTTTCTTCCCCTGTCCCAGCCTCTTCAATATAAACTGCTGCGCGTTTTGACCGTCCAGCTTATTCAGATCGATCTCCGCCCTGGCCATGGACCTGTGCCCCCCGGCCGTGCCGCAATCGGAAAAAAGCCTGTCCGCCATCTTGCCCATGTCCTTGCGCAGTCCGTCCCCGCGCAGGATTATGACCAGCTTGCCCCCGCATATCCCGCCAATCACGTCCCAGGAGATGTTGTGCACCTTGAGAAAGAAATCCGCCAGAATAACCAGGATATCCGGGGAATCCACCTCCCCCATGTACACGGTCACCCCCTGGTTGATTATCTTCAACTTCTTAAAGGCCAGGGAAAAGTACTTGAGCCATTCCTTGCGCAGCTCGGAGCGCACGATCTTGCGTAAAAGAAGAGGATTGTAGAATTTGGTCAGATACCTGAAGGCCTTGATGTCCACATCATTGAACTGCCGCTCAAAGCTCTGGGTATCTGTCTTTATCCCGTAGGCCAGGGCGGTGGCCAGCATCTTTCCCGGCCGGATCTTCATGTTGTACAGGTACTCGGTCAAAAGGGAGCTGTTGGAGCCGTAATCCGGCTTGAGCTCCACAAAAGGAGCGCTTACCGGATTATCCTTGCTTATTGGATGATGATCCATGACCACGCTGAAATGGATTCCGGCAAAACTCTTGCTGTGATGCGGCTGGGAATCCACCAGGGCGAAACGGTCGAATTGCGCGGCCAGAAGCGGGGTATATTTCTGCGCCGGGATACGCAAAAGCTTGATCATGGCCAAGTTATCCGGCCTGGAGATCGCGTTTATGTGCGCCAGGGCCACATGCCCCACACGGCTGGAAATGATCCGCTTCAGGGCCATGGCCGAGGCCAGGGCGTCCGGGTCGGCGTTCATCATTATCAGCCAGCGCTCGTTTTTGCGCAAAAGCCCGCCCAGGGTTTGAAGGCTATTGTTTAAACTCCGAAAATAGGCCATATTTTTCCGCTCCCGGAAAACTAAAAATTTTCCCCACTCGGGGAAGAAAGAATCCGCTGCTCGCCGGATTCTCCGGGGTCCCGGCCATTCTTGACGCACAACGGGCAGCCGGCCACCGCCATATACACCATCTCACTCTTGCGGGCCAAACGCAAATGCAGCTCTCCCAGTTCACGGCAAAAACGCCTGGTTTCCGCACAAGCCGGCAGCGGGCCCAGGCCCAGTTCACAGGAGACAAATATGAGATCCGGGGAATCCCAGCTCTGCAAAAAATCATCCAGGGCGGCGATCTCTTGCTCTCTCTCCCCGACAGGGACCTGGTAGAGCCAGAAATCAAGGCTGTCAATCAGGATACAGCCGGGGGTGCGGCTTAATCTCTTTAGGTCCGCAGTCAGGCAGCGATCCGTCTCCACCACTTCCAATCCTTTGGGGCGGCTTTTGCGGTGGCGGTTTATCTGCTCCCGAAACCCCGCATCCAGGGCCTTCCCTGTGACCAGGACCCGGCCCGGCTGCCGGGAGCGGGCCAGCATGGTCAGACCCAAATCGCTTTTGCCGGATTTATTCCCGCCCAGTATCAGGGTAATCAAGACCCATGCCCCATTTTTGCATCAACCCGGAAAGGATATCCCGGGAGGAATCAAATTTTTCCCGGTCAAAAAGCTCCACAAGGAGCACGGTACGCTCCGGGATATTATCAAGTATTGCCCGCAGTATCTGTACCCCGTGCTCATCCAGGCTATCCAGCCCCAAATGCTTGCCGTTTATTTCCGTGCCGTAGACATGAACAAGCCCGACCCGTTCCCACAGGGAAATAACATCCAGAAGCCCTTCCT